>NZ_JBRERY010000002.1:0-371854 GCF_052907225.1 Brevundimonas sp. RM1 | reverse complement strand
GGCGAAGGCGGGCGCGGGGGCGGCGGGAGCGGCCGGGGCGGGGCTGATCGAGGCCAGGCGCGGGGCGTCGCGCAGGCCCGACGGCGGCGCCGACCCCATCTCGGCGCGGCAGCGCACCTCCAGACGACGCGACAGGCCGTCCAGGCCCAGCCACAGCTCGTTCATGCGACGCAGGGCGTTCTTGCGCACCCAGTCCCGCGCATAGGCGGTCGGCGTCACCAGGATCAGATTGCCCTGGGAGTCCACGCGCACCGCGGAGGGCGCGATATAGCTGCTGAAGGGTCCGTCCCCGATCTCAGCCTTCAGGCGGTCCGCCGCCTCGGTCCAGATACGGTTGGGATCCGTCATTCCCGCCATCACCGCGCCCCCGATCATTCAGAACACCCGCCACAAGAGTTATCACCGACGAACGCCCTTCGAGACGCCACGTCCGGGGACGACTTCTCTCGCCTCGCGAAGCGGGGCTTCGCAAGCGGGGTCGTACTCACAGACAGACATCTCGCGCCAAGGGAAACCATTGATTTCCCTCGTCTTCATCCCAACAGGACGGAAGCGCGTTACCCCTTCAACTTACCCCCGGCGCGGCGGAGATCAACGCTGATTCGAGTCGAGATTCGCACTTAAATTGATTGACTCCGGCAAACCTCGGCAGGGCTTGGGAAAATGGCGATTTCGCCTCAATCGAGAACCCGAATCCGTAAGCGCGACTTAGGAGCAGACAGCAAGACGGCGAGGGAGCTTGCGCTTCCTCGCCGTTGAAATTCTTACATTCTTTTACGAAATGCCTGTTACAGGCCCTCCGTAGCCGTCACATTGCGCCGTTTGACGAAGCCGTGAAGACCCGTCCGAGCGCCCTGTGAAATCAGGCGGCCGACAGCTTCTTCAGCTGGGCGGCCAGACGGCTGACCTTGCGCGAGCCGGTGTTCTTGTGAACCACGCCCTTCGACACGGCGCGCATCAGTTCCGACTGGGCGGTGATGAAGGCGGCCTTGGCGGCTTCGACGTCGCCGCCCGTCAGGGCTTCCTGGAACTTGCGCAGGTAGGTGCGCACGCGGGTGCGGCGGGCCTTGTTCACTTCGGTCCGCGCTTCGATCTTGCGGATCGCCTTGCGGGCGCCTGCATTGTTGGCCATCGGGTAAAAACCTTCGAACGAAAACGCCGTAAACCACACGTCCACGGCGAGAAAATCTCAAGAGCGGGCGGCTATAGCGGAAAGCCCCCGAACGGTCAACGCGATCCGGCGGGAATTGAGTCGGGGCCGGGGTTTGCGCCCCGCAGCGTCCGGCCCCGATGCGGATTCAGCGACCCGTGAAAGCCGGTTTGCGCTTCTCGACGAAGGCGGCCATGCCTTCCTTCTGATCGTCGAAGGCGAACAGGGAGTGGAACAGGCGGCGCTCGAACACCACCCCTTGCGCCAGGGTCGTCTCGAAGGCGGCGTTGACCAGCTCCTTATTGGCCATGACGGCCAGAATGGACTGACCGGCGATCTTGGCGGCGGCGGCGCGCGCCTCGTCCAGCAGGGCGTCGGACGCCACGACGCGAGATACCAGACCCGAACGCTCGGCCTCGGCCGCATCCATCATCCGGCCGGTCAGGCACATGTCCATCGCCTTGGCCTTGCCCACGGCGCGGGTCAGACGCTGCGAGCCGCCGATGCCGGGGGCCACGCCCAGGTTGATCTCGGGCTGGCCGAACTTGGCCGTGTCCGAGGCGATGATGAAGTCGCACAGCATGGCCAGCTCGCAGCCGCCGCCCAGGGCATAACCCGACACCGCCGCGATGATCGGCTTGCGGAAGCTCGCCACCCGGTCGTGGGCGCGGGCGAAGAAGTTGCCGCGATACATGTCGGCATAGGCCTGATCCGCCATCTCCTTGATGTCGGCGCCCGCCGCGAAGGCCTTGGCCGAGCCGGTCAGGACCACGCAACGCACGCTGTCGTCGTCGGCCACGCTCTCCAGGAAGTCGCCCAGTTCGCCGGTCAGGGTGGTGTTCAGCGCGTTCAGCGCTTCGGGCCGGTTCAGGGTGACGACCGCATAGCCGTCGGCGTGGCGTTCGATCAGCAGGGTGGAATAGGCGTCGGCCATCAGGCGCTCCTCTCAACTCGTTCGGGGCAGGTCTAGCGCCTCGGGCGGCTCACAGGAACACCCCTCATCCCTTCTGACAGAGCGGGCAGAAGAAGGTCGAGCGGCCGCCCTGCACGATGCGCTTCACCACGCCGCGACAGCCCTCGGTGCGGCACGGCTCATGCTCGCGGCCGTAGACGTCGAAGCGGTGCTGGAAATAGCCCTGGCCGCCCTCGACGTTGGCGAAGTCCTTCAGGGTCGAGCCGCCCGCCGCGATGGCGTCGCCCAGCACATTGCGGACCTCCGCCGCCAGACGCTCCAGCCGGGGGCGGCTGATCTCGCCCGCCGCAGTCAGGGGCGAAATGCGCGCCCGGTACAGGGCCTCGCATACATAGATGTTGCCCAGACCGGCCACGATGCTCTGGTCCAGCAGGCTGACCTTGATGTTCTGCGCCTTGCCCGCGAAAGCCTCGGCCAGATGCGCGCCCGAGAAGGCGTTGCCCAGAGGCTCCGGCCCCAGCTTGGCGAACCAGGCGTGCCTCTCGACCGCCTCGGTCGGGATCAGGCCCATGAAGCCGAAGCGCCGCGCATCGGCGTAGCCCAGCCGCGTCAACACCCCGCCCCGGTCGGCCGTCAGGCTCATATGTTCATGCTTGCCGACAACGGGAGCATCCGTCTCGAACACGCCGGGGGCGACGCCCTCCAGCGTGAACCGCCCCGTCATGCCCAGATGCGTCACCCAGGTCTCGCCGGTCGACAGGGGGAACAGCAGATACTTCGCGCGCCGCTCCAGCCGCAGCACCGTCGCCCCCTCCAGCCGCTCGATGAAGCGCTCAGGGAAAGGAAAGCGCAGGTCCGGCCGGTTCTGGCGCGGCGCCGTCAGGCGCGCGCCCTCCAGCACAGGCTCCAGGCCGCGACGGACGGTTTCGACTTCAGGCAATTCGGGCATGGATGCAGAGGTAGCGGCTGAAAGGATGTCAGAGAAGAGGCGCGCCCCGTTGTCACGGCCTGGCTTTCAGGCTTAGCCTCCCGGCAAATTCACGAGGCTCCCGCATGACGGACAAACCCGCCGGAACCGGCAAACGCATCGAACTGACGATCCGCGCCCTAATCCTGGGCTGCGTGCTGGCGGCGGTCTTCACGGCGGCCAACACCTATCTGGGGCTGAAGGTCGGCCTGACCTTCGCCTCGGCCATTCCGGCGGCGGTCATCTCCATGGCCCTGCTGCGGGCGTTCCGCGGCTCGACCATCTGGGAGAATATGACCGTCCAGACCGTCGCCTCGGTCGGCGGCGCCATGAGTTCGATCATCTTCGTCCTGCCCGGTCTGGTCATGATCGGCTGGTGGATGAACTTCCCCTTCTGGGAGTCGGTGATGATCTGCATCCTGGGCGGGGTGCTGGGGGTGACCTTCTCCATTCCCCTACGCCGCACCCTGGTCGTCCAGGGCGGCCTGCCCTACCCCGAGGGCGTCGCCGCCGCCGAGGTGCTGAAGGTCGGCTCGCCCGGCGCGGAGCAGACCGAAGAGGCCGTGCGCGAGAACAAGTCCGGCCTGTTCGTGGTCATCGGCGGGGCCATCGCCTCGGCCTTCTTCGGCTTCCTGGCCTCGGCCCGCGTCTTCGCCCATGAGACCACCGCCTTCCTGCGCCTTCCGGCCGCCATGGGCGGCGGAGCGACCGGCGTCGGCTTCTCCATGCAGTTCGCCCTGCTGGGCGCCGGCCACCTGATCGGTCTGGCGGTCGGTCTGACCCAGCTGTTCGGCCTGGTCCTGGCCTGGCTGATCTTCGTGCCCATCCTGACCTCACCGGAATTCGTCGCCTGGGCGACCGCAAACGGCGTGCCGTCCATCGCCGCGACCGTGCCGGCCGACGGCGGGGCCGAGAGCCTGGCCATGACCGTGTGGGCGCGCGAAGTCCGCTTCATCGGCGCCGGCGTCATCGGCGTGGCCGCCCTGTGGACCCTGGCCAAGCTGGCCAAACCGCTGATCGCCGGCCTGGCCTCGGCCGTCTCGGCCCAGTCGCGCCGCGCCCACGGCGAGGCGCTGGAGCTGACCGAACAGGACATCCCCATCAAGATCGTCGGCCTGCTGTCGGTCGCCGCCCTGGTCGGCATCGCCGTGCTGCTGGCTGTCGTCGCCCAGGGCACCGCCCTGGCCAGTTCGGCCCCGCTGCTGGTGATCGGCGGCCTGGTCTATGTGGTGGTCATCGGCTTCGCGGTGGCGGCCATCTGCGGCTATATGGCGGGTCTGATCGGCTCGTCGAACAGCCCGGTGTCAGGCGTCGGCATCCTGGCCATCATCATCGCCTCCCTGCTGATGCTGGGCGTATTGGCCATAGCGGGCGTGCCGGCCGATCCGTCGGTGATCGCCTTCGCCCTGATCGTCACCGCCATCGTCTTCGCCGTGGCCGTCATCTCGAACGACAACCTGCAGGATCTGAAGACCGGCCAGTTGGTCGAGGCCACCCCCTGGCGTCAGCAGACGGCCCTGCTGGTCGGCGTCGTCGCCGGCGCCCTGGTCATCCCCTTCGTGCTGGACATGATGAACCAGGCCTTCGGCTTCGAGGGCGGCCCGCCCGCCATCGTCCAGGGCTCTCAGACCCTGGCCGCGCCCCAGGCGACCCTGATCTCGGCCCTGGCCAAGGGCGTCATCAGCGGCGACCTGCGTTGGGATCTGATCGGCATCGGCGCCGTGGTCGGCGTTCTGGTCATCATCCTGGACGTCATCCTGCGCCGCACGACGAACGATAAGATCAAGCTGCCGCCGCTGGCTGCGGGCATCGGCGTCTATCTGCCCGCCGCCGTCACCACCATGCTGGTCATCGGCGCGGTCTGCGGCTGGCTGTACGACCGGGCGGTCAAGTCGACCCGCTACGCCGATGTGGCCCGCCGCATGGGCGTGCTGCTGGCGTCCGGCCTGATCGTGGGCGAGAGCCTGTTCGGCGTCTTCACCGCCGCCGTTATCGTCGGCACCAAGAAGGAGGCGCCCTTCGCCCTGCTGCCCGCCAACAGCGGCTGGCCCGCCATGTGGGCCGGGCTGATCGCCTTCGCCGTCCTGACCTACGCCCTCTACGCCTGGGTGCGCCGCCGTTCGGCTCAGGTCTAAGTCCGGCTAGAGGGCGGCGGCGAAGGCCTCCGCCGCCCGGCTGGCGCTGCGCTCGCGGTGTCGCAGCCGATAGAAGGGCCGCTCGGGCAGTTCGAGCGGCAGACCAACCAGCCGCCCCGCCTCGATCAGGGGCCGGGCGGCCAGTTCCGAGATCGCCGTGACCAGGCCGCCGCCTGCGCTGGCCGCCACCGCCGTAAGGATGGCCTCATTGGACGGCAGCACCAGCGCCGTCTTCAGGTCAGAAGCGGCCATGCCGCGCGGCAGGGCCGCCTCGAACTCGCTGCGTGTGCCCGATCCCGCCTCGCGCAGGGCCCAGTCCAGCGCCTTCAGCTCCGTCGCTCCCAACAGCCGCTCCCGATCCGCCAGCGGATGTCCCGGCGGCGCCACCACGATCAGCCGGTCGGCGGCGATGCGCGTCCGCTCTAGTCGGGGCGCGTCCTCGGCGCCCTCGATCAGACCCAGCTCCGCCTCCCCCGCCAGGACCGCCTCGACCACCTGATGGGTGTTGCCGATCGATAGGCGCAGCTCGATGCCCGGATGGCTCTGGGCGAAGGCCGCCATGCGCGGCGGCAGCCAGTAGGCGGCGATGGTCTGACTGGCGAACAGCCGCACCGAGCCGCGTTTCAGCCCGGCCAGTTCGTCCAGCAGGCGTTCGGCCGCCTCGGCCCGCGCCAGCACCGCCCGGGCCTCCGGCAGAAAGGCCGTTCCCGCCGCGTTCAGGGCCAGGCCGCGCCCGACCCGGTCGAACAGCCGCGCCCCGTGCCGCGTCTCCAACGCATTGACCGCCGCGCTGACCGCCGACTGGGTCAGATGCAGGGCCTCGGCCGCCCGCGTCATGTGCAGGCGTTCGGCCACGGCGACGAAGATGCGGAGCTGTTCCAGCGTCATACGATGATTGATCGATTATATTGATCGTTAAGTCCATAACTACGCGTTGGATCGATCGGATAGCGGAACGGATAAGGGCCGCATGACCGTCACCCTCGATCCTGCCGCTCCCTCTCGTCGCCTGACGGGCCTGGCGCGCCTGCTGCCCGGCGTGGCGCTGTCGGCGGCCATCGGCGCCGTCGCCTATGGATTGCAGATCGTCGAAACCCGGCTGTTCGAGCATCCGTGGATCGAGGGCCTGGTCCTGGCCATCCTGATCGGCGCGGGCCTGCGTCTGGCGTGGGCGCCCTCGTCGTTGTGGACGCCAGGGATCAGCTTCAGCGCCAAGACCCTGCTGGAGGTCGCCGTGGCCCTGCTGGGCGCGACCGTTTCGGGCGCGGCGGTGGCGGCGCTGGGGCCGTGGCTGCTTCTAGCCATCGTCGGCGTGGTCGCCGCAGCAATTGTCGGCGGCTATGCGCTGGGGCGGGCGTTCGGCCTGCCGCACGCCATGGCCCTGCTGGTCGCCTGCGGCAACGCCATCTGCGGCAACTCGGCCATCGCCGCCGTGGCCCCCGTCATCGAAGCGGAGGGAGAAGACGTGGCCGCCGCCATCGGCTTCACCGCCGTTCTGGGCGTCGCCGTGGTGCTGCTGGTTCCCGTGGTCGGGGCCATGATGGGCTATGACGCCACGCGCGTCGGAGTGCTGGCGGGGCTGACCGTCTACGCCGTGCCTCAGGTGCTGGCCGCCGCCGCCCCCGCCGGCCTGGCCGCCGTCCAGACGGGCGCCGTGGTCAAGCTGGTGCGCGTGTTGATGCTGGGGCCGGTCTGTCTGGTGCTGGGCCTGATGCGCTCGAAACAGAGCGAAGCCGGGCGCGGACCCAGGCTGCGCCAGATGGCCCCCTGGTTCATCCTGGTCTTCCTAGCCCTGATGGCCGTCCGTTCGCTGGGCTGGCTGCCGGAGGCGATCCTGCCGCCGCTGCAGGTATCGGTCTCGGCTCTGACGCTGATCGCCATGGCGGCGCTGGGGCTGATGGTCGATCCGCGCGCCGTGGTTCGCGCCGGGCCGCGCGTCGCCGCCGTCGCCGCCCTGTCGGCCCTGCTGATCGGGCTTCTGGCGCTGGGCGTCATCGCCCTGCTGCCCCTAGGTTGATCGCGAGACGACGGGCGCTCAGCCTCGATCACGCACTGGACTGGCGTTTTGGCCCGCATCCCTGTAAGAGGCGCGCCGAACCCTTCCCTTCTCTGCAATCTTCTTGCAGCGGCGCGGCCCTTCCGTGACCGAACACAGTCCGCCCGAGCCCGAAATGAACCTGCGCAACATCGCCATCATCGCCCACGTTGACCACGGCAAGACGACCATGGTTGACGCCCTGCTCGCCCAGTCGGGCCTGTTCCGCGCCAATGAGGCGACCACGGAACGCGCCATGGACTCCAACGATCAGGAGCGCGAACGCGGCATCACCATCCTGGCCAAGTGCACCTCGATCCTGTGGAACGGCAAGGCCGGCGAGACCCGCATCAACATCATCGACACGCCGGGCCACGCCGACTTCGGCGGCGAGGTCGAGCGCATCCTGGGCATGGTGGACGGCTGCGTCCTGCTGGTCGACGCCGAAGAGGGCGTCATGCCCCAGACCAAGTTCGTGCTGACCAAGGCGCTGAAGATGGGCCTGCGTCCCATCTTGTGCATCAACAAGGTCGACCGCGCCCACGCCGACCCGGACCGCGTGCTGAACGAGACCTTCGACCTGTTCGCCGCCCTGGGCGCCACGGACGAGCAACTGGACTTCCCGGTCATCTACGCCTCGGGCCGTTCGGGCTGGGCGACGCTGGACCTGGCCCAGCCGAACGACAACCTGCACCCGCTGTACGATCTGATCGTCGACCACGTCCCGGCCCCGGCCGCCCAGGATCGCGTCAACGAGCCGTTCCAGATCCTGAACGTGCTGATCGAAAGCGATCCCTTCCTGGGCCGCCTGCTGACCGGCCGCATCCACTCGGGCAAGGCGGTTCCGGGCATGGCCATCAAGGCCATGTCGCGCGACGGCAAGACCATCGAGCAGGGCCGCATCACCAAGGTGCTGGCCTTCCGCGGCCTGAAGCGCCAGCCGGTCGACGAGGGCGCCGAGGCGGGCGACATCGTCGCCATCGCCGGCATGTCCAAGGCCACTGTGGCGGACACCCTGTGCGCCCTGGAAGTGACCGACGCCCTGGACGCCCTGCCGATCGACCCGCCGACCATCTCGATGACCGTGGGCGTGAACGACAGCCCCCTGGCCGGTCGCGAAGGCGACAAGGTGCAGTCGCGCGTCATCCGCGACCGCCTGCTGAAGGAAGCCGAGGCCAACGTCGCCATCCGCATCACCGAAACGCCGGGTTCGGACGCCTATGAAGTCGCCGGTCGCGGCGAACTGCAACTGGGCGTGCTGATCGAAAACATGCGCCGCGAGGGCTTTGAACTGTCGATCAGTCGTCCGCGCGTGGTCTATCAGACCGGCGAGAACGGCGAACGCATGGAGCCGATCGAAGACGTGGTCATCGACGTCGACGACGAATTCTCGGGCGTAGTCATTGAGAAGCTGTCGGCCCGTAAGGCCGAGCTGACCGACATGGGCCCCTCGGGCGCCGGCAAGACCCGCATCCAGCTGAAGTGCCCGTCGCGCTCGCTGATCGGCTATCAGGGCGAATTCCTGACCGATACGCGCGGCTCGGGCGTGCTGAACCGCGTCTTCAGCCACTATGAAGGCCACAAGGGCGCCATCGAGGGCCGCCTGAAGGGCGTGCTGGTGTCGAACTCGGACGGCGACACGGCGGCCTACGCCCTGTGGAACCTGGAAGAGCGCGGCGTCATGTTCGTCGGCGCCGGCGAGAAGACCTATCAGGGCATGATCATCGGCGAGAACAGCCGCTCCGACGACCTGGACGTCAACCCGATCAAGGGCAAGCAGCTGACCAACGTCCGCGCCTCGGGCAAGGACGAGGCCGTGCGCCTGACCCCGCCGCGCAAGATGAGCCTGGAACAGGCCATCGCCTATATCGAGGAAGACGAACTGGTCGAGGTCACGCCCAAGTCGATCCGCCTGCGCAAGGAAGTCCTGAACCCCTCCTTCCGCAAGAAGCGCGTCCGCGCCGACTGATCCCGGCGACCCGCCGAAACGAAGAAGGCGGCCCCTGCGGGCCGCCTTTTTTGCGCCTGGCGGTTACTTCTTCAGCCCCAGCAGACCCAGCCAGCCGTCGCTGGTCAGCAGGGCCACGTCCAGCAGGGCCAACGCCAGGGGCGTGGTCGTCGGCGCAGCGATGAACTTCGGCCGCCAGGCGGGGCCGAACTTGGCCTTGTAGGCGCGCAGTCCCTGGAAGCCGTAGACGGCGCCCCCCTCCTCGAACACCAGGGCGCCGACGCGGGCGAAGACCGGGGCCATGCGGCGGTCCTCCAGACCCGACAGGGGCGCCATGCCCAGATCCAGCCGCTCCACCCCCTGCTCGCGCGCCCACTGGGCCGTGCGGGTGAACAGATAGTCCATGATCCCGTGCGGTCCGTCGGGGTCATGCCGCATCAGGTCGATCATCGCTTCGCGCCCGCCCGCCCCGACCAGAAGATTGGCGAAGGCGACGATGCGGCCGTTCTCACGCGCCACTGCGATCGGCGAACGGTCCAGATAGTCGATGTCGAACCGGCCCAGGGAGAAGGCCTTCTCCGAGCCGTTGTGATGGTTCAGCCAGGCGTCGGACACGGCGCGCAACTCGGCCTCCAGCGCCCGCGCCGCGCCTGGCGGCGCCACCTCGAAGCTGGCGCCCTCGCGCTCGGCCCGGTTCACGGCGGTGCGCAGGTTCTGCTTGCCCTTGCCTTCGGTCGTGAAATGGGCGGCGTCGATCACGGCGGCCTCGCCCACCTTGCGCATGGCCAGTCCCAGGGTGGCCAGGTCGGCCAGCAGCCCCTCGCTCACCGAATAGAAGACCGCCGCCCCGCCGTAGCTGTCGGCCATCTCGGCGAAGGCCCACAACAACTCCAGCCGCTCTTCCTTCAGCCCGGCCGGTTCGCTCATGGCGATCCAGCGACGGCCGCGCACGCGATAGGCGATGAAGCTGCGCCCCGACGGGCTGAACAACAGGGCCTTGTCGCCCAGCAGGGCCAGGCTGGCCTCGGGCGTGGCGATCTCGGCCGTCTCCAGCGCCTGACGGGCGCGTTCGACATCAGCGGGTGAGGCGGGGCCGTGGCTGCGGGCGCCCGGCGCCGTCAGCAGGGAGCGCACCCCGACCGCCAGGGTCAGCAGGGCCAGCACCGCCCCGGCGCGCAGGAAGCCCGAGGCCTGCTTGTCGACCAGGAAGGTCCACCACAGTTCGTCGGTATAGGCGGTGTCGCGATAGGCGAAGAAGCCCAGCCACAGCATGGCCGCCACCGCCGCCGCCAGCATCAGCAGCCAGCCCGGCCGCAGCGGCTCGCCCAGGCGTGAGCGGCGATTGAAGGCCGACCGGCATGGCGTCAACAGGGCCGCCGCCAGGGTCAGCTCGATCGCCTCCTCCCAGTCCAGCCCCTTCATCAGCGAGAAGACCGCCCCCACCAACAGGACCGCCAGCGCCGCGTAATAGGCGCCCCGCCGACGTCGCCACAGCCCCGCCGAGATCAGCAGCAGGACAAAGCCCGTCACGCTGGCCGCAAAGTGGGACAGGTCGATCAGCAACGGCGGATAGAAGCGTCCGAGCGCGCTGAGCCGGTCGCTGAAGGCGGGCGTCACCGCCGACAGCAACATCACCCCGCCCAGCAGGAAGGTGGCGACCGCGAACATCTGCGGCGTCAGCTCATAGGCCAGCCCCGCCAGGCGACGCGTGATCCGCCAAGGGTCGTGTTTTGCGCTCGGTTTGGTCAATCAACCTCCGAAGAGCAAGAATCGGTCGTTTGGGGCGAGTAAAAGGTCATTTCAGGGCAGAGGAAACCATCAGAGATCACGGGGGTTCATTTTTTCGCGAGCGCCGGGCTCGCCCTTTCAGGAGTTTCTCATGATCCGCAAGACCGCCCTGCTGACCGGCATCGCCGGCGCCTTCCTCATCGCCGCCCCGGCTTTCGCCCAGGACGCCACGACGCCGCAGACGCCCGAACCGGCTCCCGCTGAGGCGGCCGCGGCTCAACCTCAGAGCCTGACCTTGACGCCGGGCTCGACCGTCAAGGGTAGCGACGGCGCCGAGATCGGCAAGCTGGTCGGCGTCCAGAACGGCGCCAACGGCCAGGAGCTGACCGTCCGCACCGCCGACGGCCAGGTCCGCCCGGTGCCGCTGGCCGGCATCCGTCAGGACGGCGCCGATATCGTCGTCGACGCCAGCGCCTCGGACATTCAGTCGGCCGCTCCGATCGCCTCGGACACGGCTGAACCAACCCCGGACGCGGCGGCTGACGCCCCTCCGGCCGACACGCCGCCGGCCGATGCGCCGACCGCCGACGAACCGAACGGCGACGAACCTCACTAAATCGTCTGGTTCGACGGCAAAAGGGGCGGCCCGGACGGGCCGCCCCTTTTTTCTTGTATGATAAATCGGCGATCAGGTCCGCCGCTTCACCAGACCGAGCAGGAACAGCAGAACCACCGCGCCGATGGTGGCCACGATGATGCCGACGATCCAATTGCCGTCCGCGTCCACGCCCAGCAGATTACCGGCCAGGAACCCGCCGATCAGGGCGCCGACGACGCCGACGATCAGATTGGTGAGCAGGCCGTGATCCCGTTTCATGATCTTTTCCGCCAGCCAGCCGGCGATGATGCCGATGATGATCCAGGCGATAAATCCAAATCCACCCATGCTTCTTCCTTCCTGCAAGGCTCACTGCCTTGGCCGTTAATGCGCGGGCGGGTGTCGGGTTGCGCCGCGGGTCAAGAGCGACAACGGCACGACGCTTGCGGCGAAACGCCTCGTCCGTGCCGATTCGGCACAGGCCGAGGGAGACAGGAGAGTCGTCATGCCCGCCGAGATCGACCTTCACCTGGGTCGTCGCCTGCGCCGCCGTCGCCGCCTGCTGGGCCTGACCCAGCAGCAACTGGGCGACCGTGTCGGCATACGGTTCCAGCAGATCCAGAAATACGAGTGTGGCGCCAACCGCATCTCGGCCGCCCGTCTGTGGGAGCTGGCCGAGGCGCTGCAGACGCCGGTCAGCTACTTCTACGACGGCGCGGGCGAAAGCCCCGACAACAGCCAGCCCCGCCCCGACGCGCCCCTGGCCGCCGCCGCTTGATCGCCGCCCCGGATCAATGACCCCTTGATTCAATGAATTTTGGGCCATCACGCTCCGGGCGGTGTATGGCCGGGGCATGACCGAGCTGGAATCCTTCGCCGTCGCCCTGTCGCATGAAGCGGCCCGCGTCGCCCTGCCCTTCTTCCGCGGCGACTTCGCCCAGGAGGACAAGGGCGGTCCCGGCGCCTTCGACCCCGTGACCGAGGCCGACCGCGCCGCCGAGGCGGCCATCCGCCGCCTGATCGCCGCCCGCTATCCCGACCACGGCGTCATCGGCGAGGAATACGGCGAGGATCGCCCCGACGCCGACCATGTCTGGGTGCTGGACCCGATCGACGGCACCCGCGCCTTCATCGCCGGCCTGCCCCTGTGGACCACCCTGATCGCCCTGCGTCAGGAAGGCGCGCCCGTGATCGGCGCCGTGGGCCAGCCCTATCTGGACGAGGTCTTCCTGGGCGGCCCGTCGGGCGCGCGCCTGCTGAAAGGCGGACGCGAGACCCCGCTGAAGACCCGCGCCTGCCCCGATCTAGGGCAGGCCCTGATCGCCACCACCGATCCCGAGATCTTCGTCGGCGCCGACCGCGCCGCCTGGGACCGGCTGCGCGCCTCGGCCCGCCTGGCCCGACTGGGCTGCGACGGCTACGCCTACGCCATGGTCGCGGCCGGGCGCATCGATCTGGTGGCCGAGAGCGAGCTGAAGGTCTGGGACTGGTCGGCGCACAAGCCCCTGGTCGAGGCGGCGGGCGGCCGCTTCACCGATTGGCGCGGCGCGGCGCCGCACGACGCCGACGGCCGCGTCCTGGCGGCCGGCGACGCGCGCCTGACCGATCAGGCCCTGCCCCTGCTGGCCGTCGCCTGAGCGATCAGGCCGGTTCGGCGGTCCGCGCGGCCGGAGAGGCCGAAGGCGCGGCGGCGCCCGGCGCCACATAGTCGGCCAGGGCGTCGAACTCGTGCAGGAAGACGCCGCGCAGGTCGTCGACCTCCATGATGACCTCATGCTTGGCCGTCGGCACCTCGACATAGCGGCCGCGGCCCATGCGGCGGGCCGCCCAGCGGTTGGTCTGCTTCCACACCTTGTCGTCCTCGGCCGCCTGAACCACGCAGACCGGGATCTTCACGCTCTTGAGCGCGCGGGGCTTGAGCGCCCGCTCGCCCGCGTCCAGGGCGAAGGCCAGCCAGCCCCAGGTCGGGCCGCCGATAGCCAGGTGCGGGCAGGCGTAGAGCTGCTGCCGCCACAGGTCGTAGCGCGCCTGGTCCGAGGTCAGGCCGTCCTTCTCGAAGGTGTGGTCGAAGGGATCGTCCGGGTCGTCCAGCACATAGTCCCCGGCCTTGCCGTGACGCAGGGCCCAGCGCACCGCCAGCTTGACCGTCCACATCGACCGCTTGCCGGTCTTGATGCGCAGCATGGGACTGGACAGGACGGCCCCGGCGAAGCGGGTCTCTTCGCCTTCCAGAGTCAGCAGGTTCAGGGCGCCGCCCATCGAGTGGCCGACCATGATCCAAGGCTTGGGCGCGCGCGCCTCATAGGCGTCCAGCAGGCGGGCGTAGTCGTCGAGGAACTCCTCGACCGCGCGGGCGTGGCCGCGCAGGCGGTCCGGCAGCAGCCGCGCCGACAGCCCTTGCCCGCGCCAGTCATGCGCCAGGACGCAGAAACCGCGCGCCAGGAAGTTGCCGATCAGCTCGAAATACTTCTCGATCGGCTCGGTGCGGCCGGGGCTCAGCACCACCGTCCCGCGCGGCGTTTTGGCCTGCAAGGTCGAGGGCGTCCAGAACCCGGCGCGCAGGCGCAGGCCGCCGGCTCCGCGGAACCAGTCGCCCTCGCCCCCCGGCGGACTGGCGGCGCCGGGCACCCCCATCAGGGGCGCATGGGCGGCGAAGGCGGCGGTGCGGCTCACTCGGGCTTCCTGAACTTCAGCGTCATGCGGTCGCTTTCGCCGATGGCGTCATACTTGGCCCGATCGAACTCGGGATCGGCGGGCTGACCCAGGGGCGCCGTCAGGCGGCGCGGCGGCAGGGTCTCGACGCCGAACGGATGGTCCTTGGTGTCGGCTGGATTGGCGTTGATCTCGGACGCCTCGACGAAGATGAAGCCGGCCTCCTGGGCCAGCTGCTTGACGAAGGCCTCCTGCACATAGCCGTTGGCGGCGGCCGGATCCTGATCCTCGTCCGGCTGAAGGCGATGCTGCTCGATGCCCAGGATGCCGCCGGGACGCAGGGCCGTGAAGGCGTCAGCGAAGGCCTTTTCGGCGATCCCCGCCGCCATCCAGGCCTGGATGTAGCGCATGAACAGCACCATGTCGGCCGTCCCCGCCGGCGCCACCGGCGGCGAGCCGGGACCGAAGGCGGTGAACTGCACCGGACCGTACAGCTTCTTGTCGGCCAGGATGCGGGCCTTCAGGGCGTTGTTGATGGCCACCTGGGCCGGATCGGCGTTCGGCCCCTCGACGAAGCCCGCCAGATAGAGGGCCCCGCCGCCCTTGTTCAGATAGGGGGCCAGGATTTCGGCGTACCAGCCGCTGCCGGGCCAGAAGTCGACCACCGTCATCTTCGGCTGCAGGCCGAAGAACCGCAGGGTCTCGACCGGGTGGCGCCAGGCGTCGCGCGCCTTGTCGTCCGCCGGACGCCAGGCCCCGGCGACCGCCCATTCCAGCGAGCCTTCCGGCGGACCCTTGGGCGCTTCGGGCGCGGCGGGCGCCGGCGCCTCTTCCTTGCGGCCGCAGGCGGCCAGGCCGAACAGGGGCGCGACCAGGGCCAGGGCGCTGGCGCCGGTCAGGACGGATCGCCGCGTCGATCGTTCTGTCATGCGCGCTTCCTCTCGCCGCCGGGTGTCTTCGCTTGGGGCTTAAGGCGCTTCTGCGCCAGCGTCAAAACCACGCACTGCATTGTCATCGGGCCGTCAGTCCGCCGCGTAGGGCTTGCGGAAACGCAGGATCATGCGGTCGCTCTCGCCGATGGCGTCCAGCGCCGCCCGCTCCTCCGCCGTCAGGGCCCGGCCGTCGCGCTCCGAGGTGCGCGTGGGCTTCAGCGTCCACACCCCGAACGGGTGGTCGCGGTCGTCCTTGGGATTGGCGTTCAGCTCGCTGCGGGCCTCCAGTTCAAAGCCGGCGCGGCGGGCCGCGTGGATGAGCCAGCTCTCGGGGACGTAGCCCGTCGGCGCCGTCTCCGTCACGTTCAGCCCCTCGGCCGCGCGGTGCTGCTCGACCGCCAGCACGCCGCCGGGCTTCAGCGCCGTGAAGAAGGCCGCCAGATAGGGTTCGACCCGGCCGTCGCGCGACCAGTTGTGGAAGGCGCGGGCCACCACGACCATGTCCGCCGTCCCGTCGGCGACGCCCATGCCCTCGGTCGGGCGATTGACCGGGACGTAGCGCCCGCCGGTCGCCGCCGCATAGGGCTCAAGGATGTTGCGCCACCAGCCGGCGCGGCCCGGCTCGATCTCCACCACCGTCAGGCCGGGCTGCAGGCCCCAGAAGGTCAAGGTCTCGAACGGATGACGCTCGCCGTCGCGGGCGCGGTCGGCCTCGGGCCGGGTCGTCGCGGCCACGGCCGCCTGAAGCGCCGCATCCTCGGAAAAGCTCGGCATCTCCATCGACAGGCCCTGGCGGTGCGGCAGCGGCGCAGCGTCCGGCGGGCCCGATTGGGCGAGGGCGGGCGAGGCGAGCAGACACGCCGCGACGGCGCTGAGGACGAAGGTTCGCATGACGGGCTCCGGTCGATCCTGGACGACGAAGGTAAAACCCATACGGCGCTTCGCGGCGACGGCAAGGCGCCGATGCGGCGAGCGACGATTTCGCGCGCCCCTTGCGCTCGGAAAACGGCCTCCTACCTCTTCATGCGAGAGCGCCGATCCCGGGCTCTCCAGACCTGACGGGGCCGATTACGGACCGCCGGGACTGAAACCCTCCGTCGTCCGGGGCCAAATCGCCGGGCGGCTCAACCTTGCTGAATGCCAGAAGGATGACCCATGCGTACCTATGATTTCTCGCCGCTGTACCGTTCCGCCGTCGGTTTCGACCGCCTGGCCCGCCAGTTGGAAAGCGCCGCGCGCTCCAGCCAGGAAAACGGCTGGCCCCCCTACAACATCGAGACGACCGGCGAGGACGCCTATCGCATCGAGATCGCCGTCGCCGGTTTCTCGGCCGACGAGCTGAACATCGAGGCGAAGGAGAACCTTCTGACCGTCACCGGCAAGAAGGCCGCCAACGACGACGGCGCATCCGCCCGCACCTTCCTGCATCGCGGCCTGGCCGAGCGCGACTTCGAGCGCCGCTTCCAGCTGGCCGACTATGTGGTGGTCAAGGGCGCGGCCCTGGCCAACGGCCTGCTGACCGTCGAACTGAAGCGCGAACTGCCCGAGGCCCTCAAGCCCCGCAGCATCGAGATCGCCACCGGCTCGCCCCTGATCGAAGGCAAGGTCGAGACCAAGGCCAAGAAGGCGGCCTAAAAGGCCTCACGCCTGACTGAAAAGTCGAAGGGGCGGCGCTCGCGTCGCCCCTTTTTCACGCGCGCTCCCTAGGCCGCGTGCAGGTCCGCCGGGTCCAGCCCGCGCGCGCCGCTGGTCTGGGCGCCGGTGAAGTCGGCCTGCTTGGTCTGGGCGCCGTGCAGGGTCGCCCGGCTCAGATCGGCGTCGACCATCACGGCCCGGCGCAGGTCCGCCCCCGTCAGGTCCGCGCCGCGCAGGACCGCCCCGGTCAGATCGGCGGGCAGCAGGCGATCCGCCGCCAGCATCAGCGGCCCCAGCTGGGCCTCGCGCAGGTCCGACCCGTTCAACCGCGCCCGCGTCAGCCGCGCGCCGCGCAGGTCGGCCCGGCGCAGATTGGCCGAGCGCAGGTCCGCGCCCTCCAGTTGCGCGCCCTGAAGCTGCACCCCCTCCATGTCCAGGCCGTAGAAGACCGCCCCCTTGGCCGACAGGGCCGTCAGGTTCAGCCCCCGAATGGTGACCAGCGGCCGCAGATCCACCCCGTCGAACACCGAGGGCTGACCCTCGGCCCCGCCCGTCTCGCACCACTGGGCGTGGTCGCGCAGCATTTCGGCGGCGGGCATCTGGCTGACCGGCTCGCCCGCCGGTCGATTGTCCACCAGGGCGCCGTCCATATTGGCCCCGTCGGTCCGCCACATGGCGGCCTTGACCCCCACCAGGATGGCGTCGCTGAGGTCCGCCCCCGACAGGTCGGCCCCCGACAGGTCCGCCCCGGCCAGATCGGCGCCGCGGAAGCTGGCCTGCTTCAGATTGGCCCGGACCAGCTTGCAGTCCTTCATGATGGCGTCGGTGAAGTCGGCGGCCACGGCGACGACGCCGGTCATGCGCGAGCGTTGCAGATTGGCGCCCGCCAGCACGGCGCCCTGCGCCTGGGTGTCGGCGCGCTTGCGCGCCTCGACCACGCGGAAGCCCAGCTTGGCGTCCTTGGCGGCGATGGTGCCCTCGCGCAGGTCGGCCTCGAACAGGTCGGCCCCCGACAGGTCCGCGCCGCGCAGGCAGGCCCCGCGCAGATCGGCCCGGCGCATGCTGGCGTCGACCAGGGTCACGTCCTGCATGTCCGCGCCGAAGAAGTTGGCGTTGTCCAGCTTGGCGCCCGTCAGGTCGCAGCCGATCAGGCAGGCGGCGGTGAAGTCGGCGTCGGCCAGATTGCGGCCGCGCAAGGACACGCCCGACAGGTCCATCCAGGCGAAGACCGCCCGCGCCCCGCCCGGCCGCGCCTGCCACAAGCGGTCGTGCTTCAGGCAGACGGCGTCGACCTCTTCCTGGGTCAGCGTTCTGCGGACAGGTTCTGCGGCCTCGCTCATGACGCCGATCATGGCTTACGGCGGATTAAGGAAGCTTTGCGGAAACAACCGTTTTCGCGGCGTTTCCGCTCAACAGAGCCTCGCCCTACTCCGTCAGCAGGCCTTGCTCGCGCAGGGCCTCGGCCAGCTCGCCTTCCTGGGTCCACAGGCGGGTGTAGCCCGCTTCGCCCAGCCGGTTCAGCTCGGTCGTCAGATCGGCGCGCGGCGAAGCGGCGAAGCGGCCGTCGAAACCCGCCCCGTCGAGGCTGACGCGCACCATCGGGCGGCCCGTCTCCAGCCGGTGCAGGAAGCCTTCGCTCAGCACCGAGGCCTCTTCGCACAACAGGCCCGTCTCGACCGTCAGGCCCGACTGGCGCAGCCGCTCCGTGCCCCGACCCGAAGCGAAGGGCGAGGGATCAAGCGCGGCGATCACCACCCGCTCGACCCCGGCCTCGGCCAGGAAGTGGGCGCAGGACTTGCGGCCCGACGAGCGGGCGCCGCACGGCTCCAGCGTCACATAGGCGGTCGCGCCCTTCACGGCCTCGCCCGCCTCGGGCACGGCCTGCTCCTCGGCATGAGGACGCCCGCCCGGCGCCGTCGCCGCCTCGGCCAGCACGACCCCGTCCTTGACCAGGACGCAGCCCACCGCCGGATTGGGCCAGGTCTCGCCCATGCGGCTGAGGGCCAGATCGATGGCCCGCCGCATGAAGACGGCGTCTTGCGCCGGCCCGCTCACGCGATTTGCGGCAGGGCCTGCGCCCGCCCCTCGTCCAGATAGCGGGCGGCGACCGGCTTCAGGTCGGCGTCCAGGTCGATCTCCAGCGGGTTGCCGGTGGGGATCTCGACGTCGACGATCTTGTCGTCCGGCACGGCGAACAACAGTTTGACGATGGCGCGCAGGGAGTTGCCGTGGGCGGCGATCAGCACGTCCTCGCCCGCCTTCAGGCGCGGGGCGATCTCGGCGTCCCAATAGGGCTGCACCCGGTCCAGCGTGGTCTTCAGACTCTCGGTGTCCGGGATTTCTTTGCCGGCGTAGCGAGGATCCGCGTCGAAATCGAACTCGCCGCCCGGCGCCAGCGGCGGCGGCGGCACGTCATAGCTGCGGCGCCAGACCTTGACCTGGTCCTCGCCGTGCTTGGCCGCCGTCTCAGCCTTGTCCAGCCCGGTCAGGCCGCCGTAGTGGCGCTCGTTCAGGCGCCAGTCCTCGATCACCGGCACATCCTTCAATCCAGCCGAATCCAGCGCCAGGGCGCCGGTGCGCTTGGCCCGCTTCAGCACCGAGGTGAACATGACCGCAGGCTTGAAACCCGCCTCGGCGATCAGCGCGCCGCCGCGCCGGGCCTGGGCCTCGCCCTCGGCCGTCAGGTCGACGTCGACCCAGCCGGTGAAGCGGTTTTCCAGGTTCCATTGGCTCTGGCCGTGGCGCAGCAGGATCAGGCGGGTCATCAGGGTCTCCGGGAGCATCCGTATCTGGGTTTCTCGCTAGGCCCCCGACGCGGGGGCGGTCAAGGTTTCGCCGCACGTCAGAGAATACAGCCGCCTCGACCGCAGCCATAACAAGGGTCGCGCGTTGTGGCCTCTCGAGCAGGGGGAGGCTATAGGCCGAGGTCGCACTGCGATCCCCGCTCTCCCCAGCGGCCCATCTAGGAAGACTTATGCAAAAGCCCCGTCAGGACATCCGCCCCAACACCGCGGAATATGAAACCCTGCCCCTGGTCAAGCCGACCGGCTTTCGCGAGTATGACGCCCGCTGGATTCTGGAAAAAGAGATCAACCTGCTGGGCATCCAGGCCCTGGGTCTGGGCCTGGCCACCTATGTCCACGAGATCGGCCAGACGCCGAAGATCGCCGTGGGCCACGACTTCCGCGGCTATTCCCTGTCGGTGAAGCAGGCGCTGATCCTGGGCCTGCTGGAAGGCGGCATGGAGGTGCTGGATATCGGCCTGGCCCTGTCGCCGATGGCCTATTACGCCCAGTTCGCGCTGGACTGCCCCTGCGTCGCCATGGTCACGGCCAGCCACAATGAGAACGGCTGGACCGGCGTGAAGATGGGCGCCCAGGCCCCCCTGACCTTCGGTCCCGACGAAATGGGCCGCCTGAAGGAGATCGTTCTGAACGGTCAGGGCGTGGCCCGCCCCGGCGGCCGTCTGGAACGCGTCGAGGGCTTCCGCGAGACCTACATCAAGGACGTGGCCTCCAAGGTGAAGCTGTCCCGTCCGCTGAAGGTCGTGGCCGCCTGCGGCAACGGCACGGCCGGGGCCTTCGCGCCCGAGGTTCTGCGCCTGATGGGCGCCGAAGTGATCGAGATGGACACCGACCTCGACTACACCTTCCCCAAATACAATCCGAACCCGGAAGATCACGCCATGCTGGTGCAGATGGCGGCCAAGGTGAAGGAGACGGGCGCCGACCTGGCCCTGGGCTTCGACGGCGACGGCGACCGCTGCGGCGTGGTCGACGACACGGGCGAGGAGATCTTCGCCGACAAGATCGGCCTGATGCTGGCCCGCGACCTTTCGGCCCTCCATCCGAACGCGACCTTCGTCGTCGATGTGAAGTCGACCGGCCTCTACAAGACCGACGAAGTGCTCAAGGCCAACGGCGCGACCACCGTCTACTGGAAGACCGGGCACTCCTACATCAAGCGCAAGACCGCCGAACTAGACGCCCTGGCCGGCTTCGAGAAGTCGGGCCACTTCTTCCTGTCGGGCGATCTGGGCCACGGCTATGACGACGGTCTGGTGGCGGCGGGCGCCGTCCTGGCCATGCTGGACCGTAACCCCGGCAAGTCGCTGTCGGAACTGAAGTCCGCCCTGCCCGACGCCTGGACCAGCCTGACCATGTCGCCGCACTGCGACGACGAGCTGAAGTACGACGTCCTGGCGAAGATCGTGAAGGAATACGAGGAGCTGGCGGCGTCCGGCGGTTCGATCCTGGGCCGCAAGATCGTCGAGGCCATCACCGTCAACGGCGTGCGCGTCCATCTGGAGGACGGCTCCTGGGTGCTCGTCCGCGCCTCCTCCAACAAGCCCGAACTGGTCGTGGTGGTCGAAAGCATGCGCTCCGCCGACGACATGCGCGACCTGTTCCGCAAGGAAGTGAAGCCGCGCCTGGCCGCCCACCCGGAAATCGGCGCCTTCAACCAGGAAATCTGATTCCGGTTTGACCGGCGGCGGCGTCGTGGACGATGCTTGATTCCATGAACGACGCCGCCGCCTCCCTCCCCGTGGTCATCGTCGGCGGCGGGTTCTCCGGCGTCATGCTGGCCGTGCGCCTGGCAGAACTGGGCCAAGCCTCGGTCCTGATCGAGCGCGGCGAACAGGTCGGCCTCGGCGTCGCCTATTCCACGCCGCTGGACGACCACCGGCTGAACGTCCGCGCCGAGCGGATGAGCGCCCGCCCCGACCGGCCCGCCGACTTCACCGACTGGTTGGCGCTCCACGCCCCCGCCTTCGCCGATCCCGAAGGCTTTGCGCCCCGCCGTCTCTACGGCCTCTATGTGCAGGCTCGCCTGGCCGAGGCCGAGGCCGCCCGTCCCGGCCTGATCCGTCGTGTGAAGGGCGAGGGCGTCCGCATCGAAGGCGAGACCGTCCTCCTCGCCGACGGCGCCCGCATCCCCGGCCGCGCTGTGGCGCTGGCCACCGGCAACCCGCCGCCGCGCCCCGCCGTGGCGGGCGAAGGCCCCCGCCGCATCGCCGACCCGTGGCGGTCCGACGCCCTGGCCGCGATCGCCCCTGACGATGACGTGCTGATCCTCGGCTCCGGCCTGACCATGGTCGATGTCGTTCTGGCGCTTCAGGCTCAGGGCTGGCGCGGCCGGGCGACGGTCGTGTCGCGGCGCGGCCTGCTGCCCCAGGCCCACGGCGCCCATCACGACGCCCCCATCGACCTGCCGCCCGAGGCGCTGACCGGCGCCCTGTCCCGCCGTCTGGCCTCAGTGCGGCGACTGGCGCGCGATCACGGCTGGCGCCGCGTCATGGAGGGCTATCGTCCCATCACCGCCGCGCTGTGGGGCGCCGCGACGATCGCCGAGCGCGGCCGCTTCCTGCGCCATCTGCGTCCCTGGTGGGACGTTCATCGCCACCGCATCGCGCCCGAGATCGCCGCCGTGCTGGAGAGGTTGAAAGCGGAGAACCGACTGACCGTCGTCGCGGGCCGCGCCCAGGCGATGGCGGCCGACCGCCAGGCCGCGAACCTGACCGTCCGTCCACGGAACGGCGAAGTTCAAGCCTTCTCCGCCGCCTGGTTGATCGACTGCACCGGTCCCGGCCACGACGCCGCCTGCACGCCCCTGACCGCCGCCCTGATCGCCGAAGGCCGCGCCCGCCTCGACGCGGTCGATCTGGGCCTCGACCTCGACGCCGAGGGCCGCGTGCTGCACGCCGACGGCGTCGCCGACCCCGGCCTGTTCGTGCTCGGCCCCCCGGCTCGCGCCGCCTTCTGGGAGACGATCGCCGTGCCGGACATCCGCCAGCGCATCGAGGCCCTGGCCCGCGCTCTCGCCGATTGACGCCAGCCGTTCAGGCGCGGTCGGAATTTCCAAGGCTCCGCGCCTTCCTCTGCGAGACTTAGCGTCTGGCGAGCCTTTGACGGGTCGGCTATCACCGCCTCAGGAGAGGAAACACAAAAATGAACCGTCACCGCACCCGCGTGCTTGGGGATCGCACCCTCGCGCCTGAAACCCTGATGATGGGCTACGGCTATGATCCGGCCCTGTCGGAGGGCGCGATCAAGGCGCCGCTGTTCCAGGCCTCGACCTTCGTCTTCAAATCGGCCGAGGACGGCAAACGCTTCTTCGAGGTCGCCTACGGCCTGCGCCAGCGCGACCCGGACGAGGCCCTGGGCCTGATCTATTCGCGCATCAACAACCCCAACCTGGAAATCCTCGAGGACCGCCTCGCCGTCTGGGACAAGGCCGACAAGGCCCTGGTCTTCTCCAGCGGCATGGCCGCCATCTCGACCGCCATGCTGGCCCTGGTGCGGCCCGGCGACGTCATCCTCTATACGGCCCCGGCCTATGGCGGCACCGAATATCTGTTCGACCGCATCCTGCCCCGCTACGGCGTCAAGGCGATCAGCGTCCCCGCCGCCGAGGGCGCCGACGCCCTGGACGCCGCCATGATCGCCGCCGCCGCCGAGGCGAAGACGACGGGCGGGCGCCTGGCCGCCGTCTATCTGGAGACCCCGGCCAACCCTACGAACCAACTGGTCGACATCGCCCGCGCCGTATCCGGCGCTCGGGCGCTGAGTCAGGCCGAGCCGCCCGCCGTCGCCGTCGACAACACCTTCCTCGGCCCTCTGTGGCAGAGCCCGCTGGAGCTGGGCGCCGACCTTGTCCTCTACTCCCTGACCAAATACGTCGGCGGCCACTCGGACCTGATCGCGGGCGGCTGCATGGGCGGGGCGGACATCATGGCCCGCGTCGGCGAGATGCGGACCATCTGCGGCACCACCGCCGACCCCCACACCGCCTGGCTGCTGCTGCGCAGTCTGGAGACCCTGCACATCCGTATGGAGCGGGCGCAGGACAACGCCCTGATCCTGGCCGAGCGCCTGCGCGCCGATCCGCGCGTCAGCGCCGTCCTGACCGCCGGCGGCCCCGACGCCTCGCCCGAACAGCAGACGATCTTCGAAGCCCAGTGCAAGGGCTCCGGCTCGACCTTCTCGCTCGAACTGCCCGGCGGCGAGGCCGAGGCCTTCCGCATGCTGAACGCGCTGCGCCTGTTCAAGCTGGCCGTCAGCCTGGGCGGCGCCGAGAGCCTGGCCTCGCACCCCTCCAGCATGACCCATTCGGACTACACGCCCGAAGCCAAGGCCCGCAGCGGCATCGGCGACAATCTGGTGCGTCTGTCGGTCGGCATCGAGAACGTCGACGACCTGTGGGCCGACCTGGATCAGGCCCTGTCAGCGATCTGACGGCGCGGGCGGCGGGCGATCAGCCCGCCGCCTTCACCGCCTCGGCGACCTCATTGACCACGCGCTTGACCAGGGCCTCGTCGTCGCCCTCGGCCATGACGCGGATCAGTTTCTCCGTGCCCGACGGCCGGACCAGCAGGCGGCCCGAGCCGTTCAGCGCCGCCTCGGCCTCAGCCATGGCCGCCTTGACCTTGGCGTCCTCCAGCGGCTTTCCGGCGGTGTAGCGGACGTTCTGCAGCAGTTGCGGCACCGGCTCGAACTGACGCGCCAGCTCGCTCATGGGCACGCCCGCCTCGACCAGGACGGCCAGCACCTGCAGCGCCGCCATCAGGCCGTCGCCGGTCGTGGCGTGGTCCTTCAGGATGATGTGGCCCGACTGTTCGCCGCCGATGTTGAAGCCGCCCTCGCGCATCCGCTCCATGACGTAGCGATCGCCGACCTTGGTGCGCTCCAGCGTCAGGCCCTCGGCCTTCAGACGGCGCTCCAGGCCCAGGTTGGACATGACGGTGGCGACCACGCCGTTGCCGTTCAGCCGCCCGCGCTTGGCCCAGTCCAGGCCGATCAGGGCCATGATCTGGTCGCCGTCGACCACATGGCCCTTCTCGTCGCAGATGATGACCCGGTCGGCGTCGCCGTCCAGGGCGATGCCGATGTCGCAGCGATAGCGTTTCACCGCCTCGGACACGGCCTCCGGGTGGGTCGAACCGCATTCGGCGTTGATGTTCAGACCGTTGGGCTCGACGCCGACAGGAAAGACCTCGGCTCCCAGCTCATAGAGGGTCGTCGGGGCCACGCGATAGCCCGCGCCGTTGGCGCAGTCGATGGCGATGCGCAGGCCCTTCAGGCTGAGCCGCTTGGGGAAGGCCTGTTTGGCGATCTCGATATAGCGCGGCGGGGCGTCGTCGATGCGTTTGACCCGGCCCAGCTTGTTCGACGGCGCCAGATCCTGATCCAGGGCCCCGTCCATCATGGCCTCGATCTTCAGCTCGATCTCGTCCGACAGCTTGTAGCCGTCCGGTCCGAACAGCTTGATGCCGTTGTCCGCATAGTCGTTGTGCGAGGCCGAGATCATGATGCCCAGATCGGCGCGCATCGAGCGGGTCATCATCGCCACGCCCGGCGTCGGCAGCGGCCCGAAGGTGCGCACGTCCATGCCGACCGAGGCCAGCCCCGCCACCAGGGCCGGCTCGATCATATAGCCGGACAGGCGCGTGTCTTTGCCGATCACCACCAGATGACGGCGGTCGTCGTCGGTGCGGAACAGACGCCCGGCGGCCAAGCCGACGCGCAGGGCGACCTCGGCCGTCATCGGATGGGAGTTGGCCCGGCCGCGGATGCCGTCGGTGCCGAAGTATTTTCTCTCGCCCAAGGGCGCGGTCCTTCGCTGGCGGCCCCGGAATTGCAAAGAAACCTTCCGAAACCCATTTTTTGATGTCGCCGCTCTCACGATTGCCTAGATGCGATCATCAAGGGCGGAGGTTGATGCCTCCCGCTTACCTCAATTCCGTCGCCCGGCGCAAAAGCGGGCGCAACGTCTCGATCGGAGAGAGCTCATGTGCGGCATCATCGGCGTCACCGGAACCGGCCCCGTCGTCCCCCGCCTGATCGACAGCCTGAAGCGGCTGGAGTACCGCGGCTACGACTCGGCGGGCATCGCCGTCCAGAACGGCGAAGGCGTTCAGCGCCGCCGCGCCAAGGGCAAGATCCGCGAACTGGAGGCCGTTCTGGCCGCCGATCCCGTCGCGGGGACCGTCGGCATCGGCCACACCCGCTGGGCCACCCACGGTGCGCCGACGACGACCAACGCCCACCCGCACAAGGCCGGGCGCGTCTGCCTGGTCCACAACGGCATCATCGAGAATTTCGCCGAACTGAAGGCCGAGATGGAGGCCGAGGGCCGCGTCTTTGAAAGCCAGACCGACACCGAGGTCGTCGCCCACCTGCTGGACCACAAGCTGGCGGCCGGGATGACGCCGCTGGACGCCTTCAAGGCCACGCTGGATCGCCTGACCGGCGCCTACGCCCTGGCCGTGCTGATCGAGGGCGACGATGAGCTGATCCTGGGCGCCCGCCGCGGCAGCCCCCTGGTCGTCGGGTGGGGCGAGGGCGAGATGTACCTGGGCTCTGACGCCCTGGCCGTCGGGCCCTTCACCCAGAAGATCTCCTATCTGGAGGAAGGCGACTACGTCGCCGTGACTCGCACCGGCGCGCGCATGTTCGACGCCTCGGGCCGTCCGGCCGACCGCGCCGTGGTCCAGGTCTCCGCCTCCTCGGCCCTGGTCGAGAAGGGCGAGTATCGCCACTTCATGGAGAAAGAGATCCACGAGCAGCCCGACAGCGTCCAACACACCCTGTCGGAGTACCTCGATCTGGTCTCCGGCAAGGTCAAGGTTCCGTCCGTGGACTTCGCCGCCGTCGAGCGTATCCAGATCGTCGCTTGCGGCACCGCCTTCTACGCCGGCCAGATCGGCAAATACGCCTTCGAACGCTATGCGGGCCTGCCCTGCGACATCGAGATCGCGTCCGAGTTCCGCTATCGCCATCCGGCCGTGACCCAGGGGACGCTGGCCGTCGCCGTCAGCCAGTCGGGCGAGACCGCCGACACCCTGGCCAGCCTGACCTGGTGCAAGGCCCAGGGCCTGAAGACCGCCGCCGTGGTCAACGTCCACTCCTCGTCGATGGCGCGTGAAGCCGAAGTCCTGTGGCCGACCCACGCCGGGCCGGAGATCGGCGTCGCCTCGACCAAGGCCTTCACGGCCCAGGTCGCCGCCCTGCTGTCGCTGGCCGTGGCGGCGGGCGTGGCGCGCGGCCGCATCGACGCCGCCCAGGAGACCGAGCTGGTCAAGGCCTTGTTCGAAGCCCCGCGCCTGATCGCCGAGGCCCTGCAGATGGACGCGGGCATCCACGCCCTGACCGTCGACCTGGCCAAGGCGCGGGACGTCCTCTTCCTGGGCCGCGGACCGATGTTCCCGCTGGCCATGGAAGGCGCGCTGAAGCTGAAGGAGATCAGCTACATCCACGCTGAGGGCTATGCGGCGGGCGAGCTGAAGCACGGCCCCATCGCCCTGATCGACGAGGCGACCCCGACGGTGGCGCTGGCCCCGCTGGACGACCTGTTCGAAAAGACCGCCTCCAACCTTCAGGAAGTCGCCGCGCGCGGCGGCCCGGTCATCATGATCGCCCCGGAAAAGGCGCCCGACCCGCACGGAGCCGGCATCAGCCGCGTTCATGCGCCGGATTGTCCAGCCCTGATCGCCCCGCTGGTCTACGCCGTGCCGATGCAGCTTCTGGCCTATTACACCGCGGTCCAGAAGGGCACCGACGTCGACCAGCCGCGCAACCTGGCCAAGTCGGTGACGGTGGAATAGGCGAACCCGATCCGCCCGGGGGCGTTTGGAAGCTTCACAAATTACGCCTATGACAGGCGCCCCAAGGCTGATCAGGACGATCCATGACGACCTCCCCCGCCCGCCTGCGTAAGGCGGTCCTGCCCGTGGCCGGTCTCGGCACGCGGGTTCTGCCCGGCACCAAGACCACGCCCAAGGAGCTGCTGAACGTCGTCGACCGACCGATCCTCTCCTACATCGTGGAAGAGGCGCGCGAGGCGGGGATTGAGCACATCGTCTTCGTCACCGGCCGCGCCAAACAGGCGATCGAGGACTATTTCGACCACCAGATCGAGCTTGAGGCCCAGCTCCTGGCCAAGGGCAAGACCGAGATCCTGGAGATCATGAACGCCGAGCTGGCCCAGGCCGGCGAGATGAGCTTCACCCGCCAGATGCAGCCCAAGGGCCTGGGCCACGCCGTCTGGTGCGCCCGCGACATCATCGGCCACGAGCCCTTCGCCGTCATCCTGCCCGACGTCATCGTGGATTCTCAGCCCGGCGCCCTGAAGCAGCTGGCCGAGGTCTACGCCGAGGTCGGCGGCAACGTCATCGGCGTCGAGGCCGTGCCCGCGGCCGACACCCATAAATACGGCATCATCGACCCCGCCTCCCACGACGGCCGCCGCTACGGCATGAAGGGCATGATCGAAAAGCCCGCCCAGGGCACGGCGCCCTCGAACATGTCGATCTCGGGCCGCTACATTCTGCAGCCGGAAATCTTCGACCTGCTGGAGACGCAGGAGCGCGGCGCCGGCGGCGAGATCCAGCTGACCGACGCCATGGACCGGCTGATGAAGACGCAAGTCTTCACCGCCTATGAGTATGAGGGCGTGACCCACGACTGCGGCGACAAGATCGGCCTGCTGCGCGCCAACGTCGCCCTGGCCCTGAAGCGCCCCGACCTCGGCGACGCCGCCCGCAAGGCCATCGAAAGACTGCTCTAACCTACCCTTCTCCCCTTGCGGGAGAAGGTGGCAGGCGAAGCCTGACGGATGAGGGGTGGCGACATCGCGTTTGCAAACTCGCCTCCGCTGTCCCGCCTCCTTGCTAAAGAAGCCCGCTCACACCCCTCATCCGAGCGCCTACGGCGCCCACCTTCTCCCACAAGGGGAGAAGGACGAACGGCGCCAGCATAATGAGCGTCAAAAATCGCTTTGATTTCAAAGCCCCGCTTGCTGCAGACCGGCTTCAGCCCACCTTGCTCGCCCGCCGCCTCATGATCGCCGGTCAGGCTCCGCAGCTCGTCCGAGTTCAGACGATTCAGACGAATTGGACTCTGTTTTTCCGCCCTGCGTCGCTTTCGTCGCAGCCAAGCGCCACGCTTTCGCCCCCTCGCGCGTTCGGCTAGGCAGGTTAGAGTGCTGAAAACGAGGTTCGACTGATGCGCGTGATGATTCTGGGCGGCGACGGCTTCTGCGGCTGGCCCACGGCCCTGCACCTCTCGGCGCGCGGCTGGGACGTGCTGGTCGTCGACAACCTCAGCCGCCGCAACATCGACAATGAGCTGGAGATCCGCTCCCTGACCCCGATCCGCACCATGGGCGAGCGCATCGCCGCGTGGAAGGAGGTCTCGGGCCGCACCATCGACTTCGTCAATCTGACCGTCGGCAAGGAGTTCGACCGCCTGGTCGCGCTGATCCGCGACTGGGCGCCCGACAGCGTCGTCCACTTCGCCGAGCAGCGCGCCGCCCCCTATTCGATGAAGTCGGCGCGACACAAGCTCTACACCGTCGACAACAATCTGAACGCCACCAACCACCTGTTGGCCGCCATCGTCGAGAGCGGCCGCGATGTCCACCTGGCCCACCTGGGGACCATGGGGGTCTATGGCTACACCACGGCGGGCCTGCGCATTCCCGAGGGCTATCTGAAGGTCACGGTCGACACCGACCACGGCCCGACCGAGCAGGAAATCCTGTTCCCGCCGAACCCCGGCAGCATCTATCACATGACCAAGACGCAGGACGCCCTGCTGTTCCAGTTCTACGCCAAGAACGACGGCCTGCGGATCACCGACCTGCACCAGGGCATCGTCTGGGGCGCCCAGACCGAGGAGACCCGGCAGGACGAGCGCCTGATCAACCGCTTCGACTACGACGGCGACTACGGCACGGTGCTGAACCGCTTCCTGATGCAGGGCGCGCTTGGCTATCCGCTGACGGTGCACGGCTCGGGCGGCCAGACGCGGGCCTTCATCCACATCCAGGACACGGTGCGCTGCGTCGAGCTGGCGCTGAAAAACCCTCCCAAGCGCGGCGACCGGGTCAAGATCCTCAACCAGATGACCGAGAGCCGCCGCGTCCGCGACCTGGCCCGCATGGTGGCTGAGATGACCGGCGCCCAGATCCACAACGTCGCCAATCCGCGTCAGGAGGCCGACGAGAACGAACTGGTCGTCGCCAATGACCAGTTCCGCGAACTGGGGCTGAAGCCGATCACCCTGGCCGAGGGGCTGATGGCCGATGTGACCGACATCGCCCGCCGCTACGCCGACCGCGCCGACCGGACCAAGATTCCTTGCGTAACCGCCTGGAACGCCGGCCGCGCCGAAGCCCTGCGCGACGAGGCCGAAACGACCGCCCCTTCCCCCGTCCGCGTCCTGTCCGCCTGAAAGACCCAAGCCCGATGAACGAACCCGCCGCCGCCCCGTCCTTGCTGGTGTTCGGCGGCGGCTATCTGGGACAGGCGGCGGCGCGCGAGGCCGTGCGGCGCGGCGGCCGGGCCTTCGCCACCTCGCGCGATCCCGAAACCCGTCAGGCGCTGGCGGGGCAGGGGATCACGCCGATCGATCCGGCCGACGCCAAGGCCCTGGGCGCGGCCCTGGCGGCCGCTCAGGCCGTGCTGATCACCACGCCGCCCGACGCCCACGGCTGCCCCGCCTTGCGCGCCCTGACTCCCCTGTCCGCTGACGCCTGGCCCGACTGGATCGGCTATGTCTCCTCCACCGCCGTCTACGGCGACCGGGCGGGCGGCTGGGCCTTCGAGGGCGATCCGCTGAACGCCGCCACGCTGGAAGGCGCCCGTCGCGCCCGCGTCGAACGCGACTGGCTGGACGGAGCGCAGGGCATGGGGCTGACGCTGCAGATCTTCCGCCTGCCCGGCTTCTACGGCCCCGGCCGCAGCGTCATCGACCGCCTGCGCGCCGGAACCGCCCGCCTGGTGAGAAAGCCCGGCCAGGTGTTCAACCGCATCCATGTGGACGATGTCGTCTCGGGCCTGTTCGCCTCCATGGACCGGCCGCGCCCCGGCGGCGTCTACAACCTGACCGACGACGAGCCGACCTCCGCCGACGTCGTCACCGCCTGGGCGGCTGAACACCTGAAGCTGCCGCGCCCGCCTGAGGTCGACTGGACCGACCCCGAGGTCAGCGAAGCCATGCGCCGCTTCTACCTGGACTCCAAGCGCGTCTCCAACGCCCGCGCCAAGGCCGAACTGGGCTGGCGTCCCCGCTACCCCTCCTACCGCGAGGGACTGGAAGCGATTCTGGCGTCAGAGGACTGAGGCGTCAGAGCGGCTTGCGCGCGATCAGGTCGATCAGGGCCGAAACGCCCGAATGGCCCGGGCCTTCGTCCAGCTCGGCGTCATAGGCGTCGATCCGTTCGATCTCCAAATCGGCGAAGGCCTCACGCAGCAGGGCCTCGGCATAGAGGTTCTCCTCCATCCCCGGTCCGCCCGTGCCATAGGCCAGCTGTTCGGGCCGATAGCCTTCCAGCAACAGAAGGCCGCCGGGCTTCAGCGCCGTCTTCATGCGGGCGAACATCCGGTCACGCGCGGCCGGGCCGACGAATTGGATGAAGACGCCGACGACCACGTCCATCGTCCCTTCAGGCCAGATCCAGTCGTCCAGCCCGCCGATCTGGGCGTCCAGCGCGACTCCACGCCGGGCCGCCAGAGCCTGCGCCTTCTCCACCGCACGCGGCGAGATGTCGAAGGTCAGGACGTCCAGCCCCTGCTGCGCCAACCAGACGCCGTTGCGCCCCTCGCCGTCCGCAACAGACAGGGCCTTCAACCCCGGCTGCAGACGCTCCGCCTGCCGCGCCAGAAAGGCATTGGGCGCCTCGCCGAAACGATAAACGTCATCGGCATAGCGCGCGTCCCAGAAGGCGCGCGTATCGGGCGCAGCGGTCATCAAGCGATCTCCCTTGAGGCTCAAGGGGGATATGGCGACGCTGGCCGCCCCCGCAACCGGCTGCGGCGCGATCACGCACGCCACGCGCAAGCTTCAGCGCCGAGCTTCGCTCAAGCCGCGAGGGTCCGCGACCCGAGCATAGCGACACTTAAAATGGCAGGATGTTGCGCTGGCGGCTGTAGCTCATGGTGCCGACGTTGGCGCCCAGGCGCACGCCGACGCCGGTGCGGATCGGCGCCAGGACGATGCCGTCCGCGCGCTGATAGTTCACGCCCAGACCGGCGACCAGATAGGCCGAGCCCTCGACGCCCGGATAGCGACGATAGAGCATGTCCGGGTGATAGAGGCCGTAAACCAGGGTGAACACCCGGCTGGCGTTGCCGCCCCAATCCCAGCCGATGGAGGCGCCCTGCCAGAACACCTCCTGCGAGGCCGACAGATCCTTCATGTGCAGGGCTCCGCGGCCGTAACGCAGACCGGCCACCACGGCGCCCGCGCCTTCCTCGCCCGCGATATAGGCGGTGGGGCGGTCGCCTTGTTCGGCGAAGATGCGTTCAATGGCGCCGCCTACGGTCTCGGCGGCGATGCCCAGTTCCCGCGAGCCGGCGGTGACCAGTTCGTCAAAGGTGTAGGCCTGGGCCCGCTGATCGGACGCGATCGGATAGTTGGGATCGGCGGGCGGGCGGCTGGCGCAAGCGCCGAGACCGGCGGGCAGGGCGCCGGCGGCGGCGATGCCGAGGCTGGTGCGGATCAGTTGGCGGCGGTGCATAATCAAGGCTCCCGGCTAAGGACGGTCCGCCCGTCGTCGCGGGCTTGGCCTACCGTCCCTGCCTTTTACGGCAGCCTTGGGGCTTTAAGGTTAACCGAAGATTGCCCGCGCCCCGTTAAAGCGTTCCGGCGGATCAAGCCTGCGTCATGCAGACCGGAATCCGCCGGGCCGTCAGTGCTTGTCGGTCTTGGCCGCGATCCAGTCCATCAGCGCCAGAAGCACCCCCGAGGCGATGAAGGTCAGATGGATGATCACCGCCCACATCAGCGCCGCCTCATCCAGCGGATGACCCGGCTTGCCGATGTTCATGAAGCTCTTGAGCAGATAGATGGCCGAGATCGCCACGATGGAGGCGATCAGCTTCATCTTCAGGCCCGAGAAGTCCACCGACCCCATCCAAGGCGGGCGGTCCACGTGGTTCTCGTCCAGATCCAGCTTGGAGACGAAATTCTCATAGCCGGAATAGAGGACGATCAGCAGCAGATTGCCCGCCAGCGACAGGTCCACCAAGCTGAGGATGGCCAGGATGGCGGTGTCGGACGTCATGTGGCCGTCGCCGACGATGAAGGCCTGCGGCAGGTAGTAGAACAGCTCCCGCACGAAGACGACGAGCAGCATCACCAGGGCCAGCACCAGGCCGAGGTAGAAGGGGGCCATCAACCAGCGCGCGCGGAACAGGTTCCGTTCGAACTGGGTCTCGGCCCAGGGCTTCTTGTCCGTCATGTTCAGCTTCTCAGAGTTCCGCCGGCCTTGGTCGCAGCAGACGTGATCTTGGCCGTCAGGGCCTCGATCTCCGCTTCGGTCAGGGTGGCGGCGCGGGGCTGGACCTCGACCTCGATCGCCACCGACTTCTGACCTTCCGGCACGCCTTGGCCGCGATAGACGTCGAAGACGCGCACCTCGGCGATCAGGGCCTTGTCGGCGCCCGCCACGGCGCGGGTCAGGTCGCCCACGGCCTTGGCTTCATCCATCAGGAAGGCGAAGTCGCGGGTCAGGGGCATCAGGTTCGGCAGGTCCGCCGCGCCGCGCGCCTTGCCCGCCCCACTCTTCCCTTTTTGGCCGCGCGGTTCCGGCACGGAGTCGAGCACGATCTCGAAGGCCAGCATGGGACCGTCGGCGTCCAGCGCCTTCAGCACGCGCGGGTGCAGGGCGCCGAACTCAACGATGACGTTCTTGGGCCCCAGCTGCAGCCGGGCCGAACGGCCGGGATGCCACCAGTCGCGGTTCGACCCTTGCGCCAATTGCAGGGAGGCGACCGGGGCGCCGATCTCTTCCAGCACGGCCATCAGGTCGCCCTTCAGTGCAAACAGGGGGTCTTCCCCCGCCCCGCCCCAGTGGCGGTCGGCGTGCGGCGCCGCCAGGCCCGCGATGACGGTGCGCTGGCCGTTCGGCTGATCGTCCAGATAGATGGGGCCGATCTCGAACAGGGCGACGTCGGCGTGGCCGCGCGCAGCGTTGCGCGCGGCCGCCTGGATCAGGTTCGGCAGGGCCGAAGGCCGCATGCAGTCCAGATCGGCCGCGATGGGATTCTCCAGCACAAGGCGCTCGTCCCCGCCGCCGAACAGGGCGGCGATCGACTGCCTGGTGAAGGACCAGGTGACGGCCTCGGCGTAGCCCAGGGCCGCCAAGGCGCGACGGGCCGTGCGCACGCGCGCCTGACGCGGGCTGAGCACCCCGCCCGGCGCCGAGGCGACCGGCGACAGGGGCGCGTCAGGCAGGGCGGCGTAGCCCTCGATGCGGGCGACCTCCTCGACCAGATCAGCCGGACCTTCGACGTCGCGACGCCAGGACGGCGGCGTCACCGACCAGGGCGAGCCGCGCATGACGGTGAAGCCCAGGGCGAACAGAATCTCGAAGATCCGGTCCTCGCCCAGATCCATGCCCGACAGGCGCTTCACATAGGCCGGGTCGAAGGCGAAGGCGGCGGGGGCGGCCGGGGCCTGGCCCGCCACCGTGACCGTGGACGGCTCGCCGCCGCACAGGTCCAGGATCAGCTGCGTCGCCAGCTCCAGACCGGGGACGACCGAGGCGGTGTCGACGCCGCGCGCGAAGCGGTACTGGGCGTCGGAGCTGGCGCCCAGCGAGCGGCCCGTCTGGGCCGTGACGATAGGGTCGAACCAGGCGCTTTCGACGAAGACGTCGACCGTCTCGTCCGAACAGCCGGTGGAGACGCCGCCCATGACGCCGCCCAGGCCGATGGCGCGCTGGCCCCCGTCGTCGGCGATGACGCAGTCGGCGGCGCCCGGCGCATAGGTCTTGCCGTCCAGGGCTTCCATCTGGTCGGCGGCGCCGCGACCGGCGCGCACCACGATCCCGTCGCCCGACAGGCTCGCCAGGTCATAGACGTGCAACGGCCGCGCGCGGTCGTAGGAAATCAGGTTGGTGATGTCGACGAGACGGTTGATCGGACGCAGGCCGATCGCCGTCAGCCGCTGTTGCAGCCACTCCGGCGACGGGCCGTTCTGCACGCCCCGGATCACGCGGCCGGCGAAGACCGGGCACAGCTCGGGCGCCTCCAGCGTCACCGAGACGGGGCTGTCGAACGCGCCGGCGACCGGCGCGATCTCCGGCGTCGTCAGCTTGCCCAGGCCGGCGGCGGCCAGATCGCGGGCGATGCCCGCCACGCCCAGCCAGTCGGGACGGTTCGGCGTCACCTCGAAGTCGATGACCGGCTCGGCGCCGAACACTCCGGCGGCGGGCTGGCCGACCTGCAGGTCGTCGGACAGCTCCAGAATGCCGTCGCTTTCGTCGGGCAGTTCAAGCTCCGCGCCCGAGCACAGCATGCCGTTGGACACCACGCCGCGCACCGGCTTCTCGACCAGGGTCACGCCCAGACCGGGCACATAGGCGCCGATGGGGGCGTAGATGGTGGTCAGGCCCGCTCGTGCGTTCGGCGCGCCGCAGACGATCTCCTTCAGGCCGTCCACGGTCTCGACCTGGCAGACCTGCAGCCGGTCGGCGTTCGGGTGACGCTCGGCCGAAACGATCTTGGCCACCGTGAAGGGCGCCAGGGCGGCGATGGGGTCGTGGACCTCCTCTACCTCCAGCCCGGCCATCGTCATGGCCTCAGCGACCTGATCGACCTCGGCCTCGGTGTCCAGATGGGCCTTCAGCCAGGAAAGCGTGAACTTCATTGGGTCGCACCGTCCTGCGGCTGCGCCAGGGCCTTGGCCATGTTGTCGAGGAAGGCGGACGAGCCGGTGAAGCCGACGCCCAGGAAGTTGCAGTTGATGAACTGGCAGTTCTTGAACGGGATCGGGCCGGTCACGCGCTGCGGACCCTGCGGGCTCAGCATCAGGTTGCGCGGATCGCCATGGGCGTCGCCCATGTTGCAGCCGTCGAAGTTGCAGCCTTCCAGCGGCAGCAGGACGGCCGGCCCCTCGATCAGGCAATTCTCGAACCGGCGGCCTTCAATGACCATGGACCCGGCGCGCGCCGTCTCCATGAACAGCTGGGGCAGCCAGACCGTCTTGTTCGCATAGTTCGGGCCAGGGCCCAGCAGCTCCAGGACGATCGGTTCAGCGGCGGCGGTGTTGGTCGCGTCAGTCATGGGATCGCTCTTTCAATATCAGCTGAGGCCCGACGCCGGGTTCGGCGCGGCGAAGGCGGAGAAGCCGTAGTGCGCCAGCCAGCGCGTATCGGCCTCGAACATAGGGCGCAGGTCGGGCACGCCGTATTTCAACATGGCCAGGCGGTCGACGCCCATGCCGAAGGCGAAGCCCTGATACTCGTCCGGATCGATGCCGCAGTTGCGCAGCACGTTCGGATGCACCATCCCGCAGCCCAGAATCTCCAGCCAGTCCTCGCCCTCGTTCAAGGTCAGCTTGCCGCCGGAACGGTCGCAGCGGATGTCCATCTCGGCCGAGGGCTCGGTGAAGGGGAAGTGGTGCGGGCGGAAACGGGCGTGAACATCGTCCAGCTCGAAGAAGCGGGCGATGAAGGTCTCCAGCGTCGTCTTCAGATGGCCCATGTGGATGTCGCGATCGATCACCAGGCCTTCGATCTGATGGAACATCGGCGTGTGGGTGGCGTCTGAATCCTTACGGAAGGTGCGGCCCGGCGCGATGATGCGGATCGGCGGCTTCTGCGACATCATGGTGCGGACCTGCACCGGGCTGGTGTGGGTCCGCAGCACCTTGCGCTCGCCCGTTTGCGGGTCGGGCTTCAGGAAGAAGGTGTCGTGCATCTCCCGCGCCGGATGCTTGGGCGGGAAGTTCAGCGCCGTGAAGTTGTGGAAGTCGTCCTCGATGTCCGGCCCCTCGGCGACCGAGAAGCCCATGTCGGCGAAGACGGCGACCATCTCGTCCATGACCTGCATGGTCGGATGCACCCCGCCCTTGCGGCGTGGGCGGCTGGGCAGGGTCAGATCGACGCGCTCGGCCAACAGGCGGGCGTCCAGCTCGGCGGCCTCCAGCTCGGCCTTGCGGGCGGCCAGGGCCGACGACACCCGGTCGCGCAGGCCGTTGATGACGGGGCCGCGCTCGCGGCGCTCATCGGGGCTCAGCGCCCCCATGCCTTTAAGCAGGGCCGAGACGGTCCCCGTCTTGCCGAGGGCGGCGACGCGCACCTCCTCGATCGCGGCGACGGTCGAGGCCGCCCCGATGGCGTTGATCAGGTCGAGTTCTAGCTGGGCGAGATCGGTCATGGTCCGCAGCGTCTAGCCCGCCGCAGCCGTCTCGCAAAGCCTTTCAGCGTCGATCCGCCTCAATCCGCAAGGATGAAGGTGACCTTCATGTTGACTCGATATTCGGCGATCGCGCCGTCACGCACGATCACCTTCTGCTCCTGAATCCAGGCGCCTTCGACGTGACGCAGGGTCTTGTCGGCGCGGGCGACGCCCTGAGCGATGGCGTCCTCGAAGCTGACGGTCGAGGACGCGGTGATTTCGGTGACGCGGGCGACAGACATGGCGAAGCCTCCTGAAACGCCGATCGGCGACCGGCTGCCTCACCCCAACGCCCGACACGCCCGAAAGGTCAGGCGCCCCATGAAAAACGCCCGCCCCGGCGACCGGGACGGGCGTTTGTTCTTTAAGCTGAACGCTATCGCGCGGCCTGCATGGCCTCGCGACATGTCGCCTTAGGCCAGGGCCGCGCGAACCTTGTCGGCGATGCCCTTGAAGCCGGCTTCATCGGCGGCGATGGCGGCCAGAACCTTGCGGTCCAGCTCGATGCCCGCCTTGTTCAGGCCGTGCATGAACTGCGAATAGGTGAAGCCTTCGGTGCGGGCCGCGGCGTTGATGCGCTGGATCCACAGGGCGCGGAACGAGCGCTTCTTGTTGCGACGGTCGCGGTAGGCGTACTGACCGGCGCGATCCACGGCGGCCTTGGCGGCGCGGATGGTGTTCTTGCGGCGGCCGTAGAAGCCCTTGGCCTGCTTCAGGACTTTCTTGTGCTTGGCGTGGGACGTAACGCCCCGGGTGACGCGAGCCATTGTAAATTTCCCTTCGGGAAGTCCCTACCGCTCGGCCCGCGGGGCCTCGCTGCTTGAGGGACTTAGTTCAAATTCTATGCGGTTGAGAGATCGTGTCTGCGTGCGCCGATCAGGCGTACGGCATGTAGGACTTGATCTTCTTGGCGTCGGCGTCGGCCATGACCGAAGTGCCGCGATTCTGGCGGATGTACTTCGAGTTGTGGCTGATCAGGCGGTGGCGCTTGCCGGCCACGCCAGCCTTGACCTTGCCCGTCGCGGTGAATTTGAAGCGCTTCTTGGCGCCCGACTTCGTCTTCAGCTTCGGCATTTTCACTCTCTTTATTGAGGGGTCTACCGCCCTTCGGGCTACTTGAGCCCCAAGGTCAGATGACCGATTTAAGACCGCCCAGGCATGCCTGTTCGCCCGGCGGTCCGGTACGCGAAGGCGCGGCTTCTACGCCAAACGGGGACCGGAGGCAAGAAGAGTCCGCGCCGCCCGCTTCAGACCTGAGCCGCCCGACGGCGCGCGGCGCGCCCGGCGTTGATCGCCATGACCGCCGCCGGAACCGTCAGCACCGCCCCGACCAGGAAGGGCCAGTCCGGCCCCACGGCGGAATAGAGAACCCCCGCCACCATGGGGCCGACGATGCGCGCCATCGACCCGGCCGCCATGTTCAGCCCCAGCATGGCCCCCTGCCGATCCGGCGGGGACGAACGGCTGATCAGAGCCGAAATGTTGGGCATGGCCAGCGACATGCCGCAGGCGCCGATCCCCATGACGATGGGAATGATCCACCCGGCCGACACCGGAATGACGAACAGCCCCAGGTCGATCTGCGTCGCCGGGAACCAGGCCGGCGGCGCGACCACCTGCAAGATAAGCGACGTCCCGAACAGCAGCATGCCCGCCGCCAGCACCCGCGCCTCGCCGAAGCGCCGCGCCAGCCGACCGGCCAGCAGCCCCTGGTTCACGGCCGAGACCAGGCCCACGATCATGAAGCTGAGCCCCACCTCGCGCGCGGTCCAGGCGTAGCGGTTCTCGGCCCACAGGCCGAAGGCGGCCTCCATGGCCGAAAAGCCCGCCAGATAGATCAGGCTGACCACCAGGACGCGCGACACCACCTCGTCCGTGCGGGCGAACTGAATCCCCGACAGGAAGGCGGGGCGCGGCGCCGCCGGATCGGCCTTGGCCCGGCTTTCGCGCAGGAAGAACATCACCCCCAGCGCCGCCAGCACCGCCGCGCCCGAGGCCGCGAAGATAGGCAGCTGATAGCCGACATGGCCCATCTGCGGCTGGGCCAACAGGCCGCCCATGCCCGGCCCGACAATGAAGCCCAAGCCGAAGGCGGCGCCGATCAACCCCATGCGCCCGGCCCGACGCTCGGGCGGTGTGACGTCGGCGATATAGCCCTGGACCGTCGAGATATTGCCCGCGCCCAGCCCCGTGAACATCCGCACCAGGATCGCCGCCCAGATGTTGGGCGCGAACGCCAGCAACAGATAGCCTACGGCGTTGGCCGCCAGGGTGATCAGCAGAACCGGCTTGCGCCCGATCCGGTCCGACAGCCGCCCCCAGAAGGGCTCGGCGAAGAACTGACCCAAGGAATAGGCCGAGAACATCAGGGTGATCTGCCACGGCTCGGCCTGAAGGCTCTGGGCGAAGAAGGGCAGCAGCGGCACCACCAGGCCGAACCCGACCAGATTGATGAAGACCACGGCGAACAGCACCGCCAGGGTCGGCGTCCCCGCGCCGGAAGCCTTTGTCGTCTGCGCCGTCATTCGTTCTCGTCTCGCCGGATAGTAAGACGCCCCAGCCATGCGGCCGGGGCGTCTTCAAAGTCTTCAGTTCAAGTCCGCGATCAGCGGGGCGCCAGGATCATGATCATCTGGCGGCCTTCCATCTTGGGCGCGAACTCGACCTTGGCCTCTTCCTCGAAATCGGCCTGGACCTTGTTCATCAGCTTCATGCCCAATTCGGGGTGGGCCATTTCGCGGCCGCGGAAGCGGATGGTCACCTTGACCTTGTCACCGTCGTCGAAGAAGCGGTGCATGGCCTTGGCCTTCACGTCGTAGTCGTGCGTGTCGATGTTCGGTCGAAGCTTGATTTCCTTCAGCTCGACGACCTTCTGACGCTTGCGCGCCTCGGCCTTCTTCTTCTGTTCCTGGAAACGATGCTTGCCGTAGTCCAGAATCTTGCACACCGGCGTTTCGGCGTTGGCGACGATCTGAACCAGGTCCAGGCCCGCCTCCTCGGCGGCCTCCAGCGCGGCCGACAGCGGCATGACGCCCTGTTTTTCCCCATTCTGGTCGATGAGCAGAACGCGGGCGGCGCGGATATCCTGGTTGATGGGCGGCCCGTCCTTTACGGGCGGCGCTTGCATGGGACGGCGAATGGGCGTCGTTTCCTTATGTGATCAGAAGACAGGCGAAACTGGTTGCGAGGATTCAGCGCGCAAGGCTGCGGCTGCGTTCCAAGCGGCCGGAATATGGCGACGCAAGGCCGCTATTTCAAGGGATTTCGGGCCTTCAGGCCTTTACGGCCCCTTCAGCGACATAGGCGTCGTGCAGCTCCAGCACCGCATCGAAGACATGATCGACGCTCAGATCCTCGATCGGGGCGAACTGGCCGCGCGTCTCATTGGACGCCGCCGTGCGCGTCTTCGGCCCCCACGGCCCGTACAGCCACCACTCGGTCGGACCGAACAGGCCCAGGGTGGGCCGCCCCAACGCCGCCGAGACGTGCATCAGGCCGCTGTCGTTTCCGACGAACAGGGTCGCCCGGTCGATGGCCGCAGCCGAGCACAGGATGTCGCCCTTGCCCACGCAGTCGATGGCGCGCGGTCCCGCCGCCTCCAGCGCCGGAGTCGCGGGCGGCCGATCGCCGGGACCGCCGACGGGCATGAAGCGCCAGCCGTCGAAGCGCGGCTCAGCCTTCAGCTTTTCGACCAATTGCCCCCAGCGCTCGGCGGGCCAGGACTTGCCCGGCTGGTGGGCGATAGGCGCCAAAGCGATGATCGGCCCTTCGCCCGGCCCGGCGGCCAGTTGGGGATCAATGACGGCGGCGGCCTCGGCGCGGGCCTGAGCATCGAGGAAGATTTCCGGGTCCAACGGCATAGCCGAGCCCATCAGGCGCGACACCATCTCGACCTTGCGCAACCCCGTCTCCCAGCGGCGGTTGTAGACGATGCGACGCTTGGCCGGGATCAGATAGGCCAGGGCCGAGCCGCGGATGTCCACGACCATGTCCCACTTGGTCCCGCGCACCTGCTTCCAAAGATCGAGCCAGTGTCCGGCGGCCTTCTTCTTGTCGAGGATGATGACGCGCTCGACATTCGGCGCCGAACGGAAGAAGGGAGCGGGCGGGCGACCGCAGGCGACGGTGATCTGAACGCCCGGCAACTGGCGCGCGATCTCGCGGATCACGCCCGAGGAGATGACGCAGTCGCCGATCCGGTTGGAGCTGACGAACAGGGCTTTGGGAGCAGACAAGCGGGCGCCTCGCGGCCTCTGTGAACAATCGTCGTCTCTGCTAAAGCCATTCCGCAAGGAATGACAGTCCGAGGAGTTTTCATGTCCGACGTCCAGACGCTGCAACGCCCCGACGGTGAAACGCTGGCCTATAAGGCGATCAAGGGCGACGGCCCGACCGTCATCTGGATCGGCGGCTTCCGCTCGGACATGGAGGGGGCCAAGGCGCTGGCGCTGGACGCCGCCGCCCGCGAACGCGGCTGGGACTATGTACGCTACGACCACTTCGCCCACGGCGTGTCTTCAGGCGACTGGAAGCAGGCCACCATCGGCCGCTGGCGCGAGGACGCCGTCGCCCTGATCGACAGTCTTGAGGGCCCGGTGGTTCCGGTCGGATCATCGATGGGCGGTTGGGTGGCGCTGCTGGCGACGCTGGCGCGGCCGGAGCGGGTCAAGGGCGTGGTGCTGGTCAATCCGGCGCAGGACTTCACCGAAAAGCTGATGTGGCCGGGTCTGGCCGACCATGAGCGGCAGGCCATCCTGCGCGAAGGCGAGACGGTCATCACCGAGGAAGGGCTCGGCTCCTACGTCCTGACCCGGCGCATGTTCGAGGAGGCCCGCGACTGGCTGCTGCTGGACGGCCGGATCGATATCACCGCGCCGGTCCATGTGCTGCAGGGCCGCGCCGACGATGTGGTGCCGTGGCGTCATCAGGTCGAGCTGGCCGAACGCCTGAGCGGCGGCGACCTGCGCCTCGACCTGATCGAAGGCGGCGACCATCGGCTGTCGAGCCCTGCGGAACTAGAGCGATTGGTGGAAGCGGTGGAGGCGATGCGGGGCTGACCCCGCACCGCCGCGACAGCGGATCAGCCCATCACAGGATGAACCGGCTCAGGTCGACGTTCTTGGCCAGGTCGCCGACCTTCTCGCGCACCTTGTCGCCGTCGAAGATCAGGGTCTGGCCCGACAGGTCCGACGCCTTAAAGCTGGTTTCCTCCAGCACGCGCTCCATCACCGTCTGAAGACGGCGCGCGCCGATGTTCTCGACGGTGGAATTGGCGGCCACGGCGGCGTCGGCCATGGCCTCGACCGCGTCGTCGGTGAAGACCAGTTCGACGCCTTCGGTCGCCAGCAGGGCCTGGTTCTGACGGATCAGATTGGCCTCGGGCTCGGTCAGGATGCGCTTGAAGTCGTCGCGGGTCAGGGCCTTCAGCTCGACCCGGATCGGCAGGCGGCCCTGAAGTTCGGGCAGCAGGTCCGACGGCTTGGCGACATGGAAGGCGCCCGAGGCGATGAACAGCACATGGTCGGTCTTCACCGGGCCATATTTGGTCGAGACGGTCGTACCCTCGATCAGGGGCAGCAGGTCGCGCTGCACCCCTTCGCGCGACACGTCGGCGCCGCCGCCGCGATCCTGACGCGCGGCCACCTTGTCGATCTCGTCCAGGAAGACGATGCCCTCGTTTTCGGCCAGCAGTAGGGCTTCCTTGGTCAGGCTTTCCTGATCCAGCAGCTTGTCGCTCTCCTCGGTGACGAGCGGCGCCAGGGCGTCGCGCACGGTTAGCTTGACCGTCTTGGTGCGGCCGCCGCCCATCTTGCCCAGCATCTCCGACAGGTTCAGCAGGCCGACGTTGCCGCCGCCGCCCGGCATGTCCAGCCCCTGCAAGGGCGAGGTCGTATCGGCCAAAGCGATCTCGATCTCCTTGTCGTCCAGCTCGCCCGCGCGCAGCTTTTTGCGGAAGGCCTCGCGGGTGGCGGGCTGGGAACCCGGTCCGACCAGGGCGTCCAGGATGCGTTCCTCGGCCTGACCTTCGGCGCGGGCCTTGACGCCCGAGCGGCGCTTGTCGCGGACCATGACAAGGGCGCTCTCGACCAGATCGCGCATGATCTGATCCACATCGCGGCCGACATAGCCGACCTCGGTGAATTTGGTCGCCTCGACCTTGAGGAAGGGCGAGCCGGCCAGACGCGCCAGACGCCGGGCGATCTCGGTCTTGCCCACGCCCGTCGGGCCGATCATCAGGATGTTCTTGGGCGTGACCTCATCGCGCAGATCATCCGGCACGCGCTTGCGGCGCCAGCGGTTGCGCAGGGCCACGGCCACGGCGCGCTTGGCGTCGTCCTGGCCGACGATGAAGCGGTCCAGCTCGGAGACGATTTCACGGGGAGACAGATCAGTCATGGTTCAGACGGTCCAGAAATACGCATATCAGGCGCTCAAGCAGCAAGCCGCCGCGCGGCGAGCGATAGCGCCCTACAGACTTTCAATGGTGAGATTGCCGTTGGTGTAGACGCAGATGTCGGCGGCGATCTTCATGGCCTTGCGGGCGATCTGTTCGGCGTCCAGCTCGGTGTGCTCGTCGATCAGGGCGCGGGCGGCGGCCAGGGCGTAGTTACCGCCCGAGCCGACGGCGGCCACGCCGTATTCCGGCTCCAGCACGTCGCCGACGCCGGTGACGGTCAGAATGGTGTCCTTGTCGGCGACCAGCAGCATAGCCTCCAGCCTCCGCAGATAGCGGTCGGTGCGCCAGTCCTTGGCCAGCTCGACGCAGGCGCGAGCCAGTTGGTCCGGGTACTGCTCCAGCTTGGCTTCCAGCCGCTCGATCAGGGTCAGGGCGTCGGCCGTCGCCCCAGCGAAGCCCGCCAGAACCTTGCCGTTCGCCAGGGTGCGCACCTTGCGCGCCGCGCCCTTGACGATGGTCGGCCCCATGGAGACCTGGCCGTCGCCGGCGATGACGGTGCGGCCGTTCTTGCGCACCGCCAGAATGGTGGTGCCGTGCCAGTCGGGGAAGTTCGAGGCGCTCATGTTCATGGCCGTTGACATGGCGAAGCCCGTGGCCCGCCGCAAGATCAGGCTTTGTCGCAACCGCCCGAAAAGCTTAACCATAAGAGATTCTTAATCGCCCCATGACAGGGGAACGCCCCCGGCCGCCCCATCATCTCGCCGTCCGCGAGGCGGGGGAGGCTGCGTTTGCGTTTCGAGTTCCCTTGCCCCTGCACCGCGCCATCTATGTCAGCGACGCCGTCGGCGGCGCAGCGACCAGCCTCCTGATCCTGGCGGAGATCCTCGGCGAGTCCGAGCGCAACAATCGCCGCGAAGGTCTGACCAGCGCCCTGATGCGCCATGGCGGCCAGTTCCTGCAGATCATCGAGGGCCGCCGAACCGACGTCGACCGCCTGATGGACCGGCTGCGGGTCGATCCGCGCCATGAAAACCTGCGCCTGTTGTCTGATGTCGCTGTCAGCGGTCGCCGGTTCGGCGACTGGCCCATGATCCTGGCCGAGCTGACGCCCGAGGCGGCCCGCCTGTTGAACGGCGAGGCCCTGGACCAGCTCAGCCCCGCTCGCGCCGAGGCCCTGCTGGCCCTGGCCGTCGGGATCGCGCCCGTTCCGGCCTGACGCATCCGTCCGACTGCGCTAGACAGTCGGCGTGACCCAGTCTTCCGCTCCTCTCGCCCCGGTTCGCTTCTCCGACGAGGAAGTCGACCGCTACGCCCGCCAGCTGGTGCTGTCCGAGATCGGCGGTCCCGGCCAGCAGGCGCTGAAACGCGCCCGCGTGCTGATCGTCGGCATGGGCGGGGTGGGCAATCCGGCCGCCCTCTATCTGGCCGCCGCCGGGGTGGGGACGCTGGGCCTGATCGACGACGACACGGTCGCCCTGTCCAACCTGCAACGCCAGATCGCCTTCACCACCGAAGACCCCGGCCGCGCCAAGGTCGAGGCGGGCGCCGCGCGGCTGAACGCTCTCAACCCGCACGTCACGGTCCAGACCTTCAACCAGCGCGTCACGCCGGACAGCGCGGCGGCTCTGATGCGGGACTTCGACCTGGCGCTGGACGGCACCGACGATTTCGAGACGCGGCTGGCCGTCAACGCCGCCTGCGTGGCGACGGGCAAGCCGCTGGTCTCCGGCGCCCTGGGCCGTTGGTCGGGGCAGGTGTCGGTGTTCGAGGGGCGGCCCTGCTACCAGTGCCTGGTGCCCGAGATTCCGCCCGACGCCGAGACCTGCGCCCGCGTCGGCGTGGTCGGCGCCCTGGCCGGCGTCATCGGCGCCATGGCGGCGCTGGAGGCGATCAAGCGGATCACCGGCGCGGGTGAGCCGCTGACCGGCCGCCTGATGCTATACGACGGCCTGGCGGGAACCAGCCGCGTCGTGAAGATCGCCGCCGATCCGGCCTGCGCTGTCTGCGGGTCAGCTCACGCCTAGAGCATCGCCGGGATGACCCGGTCCGGCGGGCGGTGGCCGTTCTGATAGGTCATGATGTTGGCGATCACCCGGTCGCCCATGTCCTGACGCGCCTCAAGGGTGGCCGAGCCGAGGTGAGGCAGCAGCACCACGTTCGCACGGCCGAGCAGACCCGGATGCACCTTGGGCTCGTTTTCAAACACGTCCAGACCGACGCCGAACAGGGCGCGGCGGTCCAGCGCCTCGACCAGAGCGGCTTCGTCGATCAGTTCGCCACGCGCGGTATTGACCAGGATAGCGTGCGGCTGAAGCCGGGCCAGACGCTCGGCCGACAACAGGTGGTGCGTCTCCTTCGTCGCCGGACAGTTCAGCGAGACGACGTCCATCCGCGCCAGCATCTGATCCAGATCGTCCCACCAGGTCGCGCCCAGTTCTTCGGCGATCATGTCCGGGACGGGCTTGCGGTTGTGATAGTGGACCTGCATCCCGAAAGCCCTGGCGCGACGAGCCAGAGCCTGGCCGATGCGGCCCATGCCGACGACGCCCAGGCGCTTGCCCCACAGCTTGCGGCCGCACATCCAGGTCGGGCTCCACCCCTCGAAGCGCCCGGCCTCGACCACGCCTGCGCCCTCGACGATGCGGCGGCTGACGGCCAGGATCAGGCTCATGCCCAGATCGGCCGTGTCCTCGGTCAGGACGCCCGGCGTATTGGTGACGATGATTCCTCGCCCGACGGCGGCGTCGATGTCGATGTGATCCACGCCCGCGCCGAAGTTGGCGATCATCTTCAGCTGATCGCCCGCGCCCGCGATCAGTTCGGCGTCCAGCTGGTCGGTGATGGTCGGCGCCAGCACCTCTGCCCGCTGCAGGGCCGCGGCCAGTTCATCGCGCGACCTCGGCCGGTCGGTCAGGTTCAGCTCGGCGTCGAAAAGTTCGCGCATCCGCGTTTCGACCGCGTCAGGCAGGCGTCTGGTTAATACGACCTTAAGCTTGCGAGCGGACATAGGAGACCTGGGTTTTCCACGGGCGGCGCCCGTTCGGAACGGGTCGATATTCGGTGTCTAGCAAAGCTGCGGTCAGGATCAAAAGGGCGCCTCGCGTCGCGGCCCTCGCCGCTGTCCTCATGACCGGCGTTCTGCTGTCGGCGGGATCGACCATGCCCGACGGCCGCCCGACCCCGACGGGGCTGGAGGTGCCGCGCTGGGTGACGCTGAAATCCTCGCAGGTGCGGGCGCGTCAGGGGCCGGGCCTCGACTACCGCATCCTGTGGGAATATCGCGCCGCCGGCCTACCGGTTCAGGTGATCGCCGAGACGCGCGAGTGGCGAAAGATCTGCGACCCGGACGGCTCCGTCGCCTGGATTCACCGCACCGTCGCCTCGGGCCGCCGCAGCGTGTTCAACCGTTCGGACGAGGCCGTGCCGATCCGCTCGGGTCGATCCGAGACCGCCTCGGTCCGCGCTCTTCTGTCGCCCCGCGCCCTGGTTCCTCTGGACGAATGCGAGGACGGCTGGTGCCGGGTGCGGGCGCGCAAGCTGCGCGGCTGGGTCGCCGAGCGGGCGGTCTTCGGAACCCAGGAGCGGTCCCTGTGCAACGCCGCCCGCCCCGCTGGAACCGGCCGCGCTTCCTGATCTCATATACTGACGGCATGGTTGAGCGCGGCCTCTGGGTCGTGTAACCCGCCAGCAACACCTTTCGGAGCCGATTTCCCTTGAGCCAGTCGCAATATCCGTCGTCGTTCGATCACGAAGGCCTGCTGGCCTCGGGCCGGGGCGAGCTGTTCGGTCCGGGCAACGCCCAGCTGCCGGCGCCGCCCATGCTGATGTTCGACCGGATCAAGACCATCAGCGCCGACGGCGGCGACTACGGCAAGGGCTATGTCGAGGCTGAACTCGACATCAACCCGGACCTCTGGTTCTTCCAGTGCCACTTCATCGGCGATCCGGTCATGCCGGGCTGCCTGGGCCTGGACGCCATGTGGCAGCTGGTCGGCTTCTACCTCGGTTGGATCGGCGGACCGGGCAAGGGCCGCGCCCTGGGCGTCGGCGAGGTCAAATTCACCGGCCAGGTGACGCCGGACGTCAAAAAGGTGGTCTATAAGGTCCACCTGAAGCGCGTCATCAACCGCAAGCTGGTCATGGGCATCGCCGACGGCGTGCTCGAGGCCGACGGCGAGGTCATCTACACCTGTCAGGACATGCGCGTCGGCCTGTTCGGCGGCGCGGCCCCGGTGGAACCCGACCCCGCCTGACCCCACTTGATGGATAGCCGCGGGCAACGCGGCGTCCGCAGACTTTGTAGGATTGGAAACACCATGCGGCGTGTCGTCGTCACCGGACTGGGCATCGTCTCTTCCATCGGCACCGGCCAGGATCAGGTCGCGGCCTCCCTTCGCGACGCAAAGTCGGGCGTCCAGCACGCCGCCGACCACGCCAAATACGGCTTCCGATCCCAGGTCTGGGCGCCGCCCGCCCTGGGTCATACGGCCGAGGACTGGGCGCCGCTGGTCGACCGTCGCGCCGCCCGCTTCCTGGCCAACGGCACGGCCTGGGCGCACATCGCCTTTGAAGAGGCGCTGAAGGACAGCGGCCTGACCGCCGAAGAGATCAAGGATCCGCGCATCGGCCTGATCGTCGGCGAGGGCGGCCCCTCGACCCAGGTCATCCTGCAGGCGGCCCAGACGACCGTCGAAAAGGGCTCGCCCAAGCGCGTCGGCCCCTTCGCCGTGCCCAAGGCGATGGCGTCCGGCCCCTCGGCCGTGCTGGCCACGTGGTTCGAACTGAAGGGCGTCAACTATTCGATCAGCTCGGCCTGCGCGACCAGCGCCCACTGCATCGGCGCGGCCGCCGAACAGATCGCCTGGGGCAAGCAGGACGTGGTCTTCGCCGGCGGCTGCGAGGACATCGACTGGTCCATGTCGAACATGTTCGACGCCATGGGCGCCATGTCCTCCAACTTCAACGACACGCCGGACAAGGCCAGCCGCGCCTATGACACGGCCCGCGACGGCTTCGTCATCGCCGGCGGCGCCGGCATCGTCGTGCTGGAAGAATACGAACGCGCCGTGGCGCGCGGCGCGACCATCTACGCCGAAGTCACCGGCTACGGCGCCAACTCCGACGGCTACGACATGGTGGCCCCCTCAGGCGAGGGCGCCGAGCGCTGCATGAAGATCGCGCTGGAGATGGCCGGCAATCCCAAGATCGACTATCTGAACCCGCACGGCACCTCGACGCCGGTCGGCGACAGCAAGGAGATGGGCGCGGTGCGCAACGTCTTCGGCGACGCCATGCCGATGATCTCCTCGACCAAGTCGCTGACGGGCCATTCGCTCGGCGCGGCGGGCGCGCAGGAAGCCATCTACTGCCTGCTGATGATGAAGCACGGCTTCGCCGCCGAAAGCGCCCACATCGAGACCCTGGACCCCGAGTTCGAGGGCATGCCCATCCTGCGTCAGCGCCACGACGGCGAACTGAAGCACGTCATGTCCAACAGCTTCGGATTCGGCGGCACCAACGCCACCCTGATCCTGTCGAAGGTCTAAGCTTCACCGATCGGGAAAATACGAAGCGACACGAAAACGCCCCCATTCGGTCCTTCGCCCGCCCGGAACGGCGCGCACACATGCATCATCGGCCCGTCGGAGTTCGGAAAAGTCCCGGATCCTGAACAGCCCCCCCAGCCCCCCGGATTTTTCCGCGTAAAGGGCTTCGGCGGGTCGATGCTTCCTCCAAGCGACGCCCGCGCCCGCCCCTCCTCCCCCTCCCCGGCAGCGCGGGCGTTTTGCTGTCCGCTTCCCAACAGACGCACAAGACTTCGCCCGCGCGACGCGGGGTCACGCGGGCGATGCCGTAGAGCTTCAGACGGCGCGGATCAGGCCGGAAGGTCGATCTCGACGCGTTCGTTGTCGCGCAGGACGATGATCGGCACGACCGCCTCGCCCGCCGCCTGCAGACGCTGGGCCAGATCCTTCATGTCGGCGATCTCGGCGCCGTTCGCCTGGACCACCACATCGCCAGCCTGAAACCCCGCCGCGGCGGCGGACGACCCCGCCTCGACCACGGCGATCTGGGCCCCGCGGCCCGAAGCCGGATTGCGCACCGTCAGGCCGCGCGACATGGCGGCCTGGGCGCCCAGACGCACGGCGGCCGGATCGGACGGCTCGACCGTCAGCCGGGTCGAGGCCTCGCGGCCGTCGCGCAGATAGACGACCGGCATCTGGGTTCCGGCGCGGGCGATGCCGACCGTGGCCTGGACCGAACCGGCGTTGGCCACCGGGCGGTCCTGGATGCGCGTCAGCACGTCGCCGGGCTTCAGCCCCGCCTTCTCGCCCGCCGAGCCCGGCTCGACGTCATAGACCACCGCGCCGCGCACGATGTTCAGCCCGATCTCGCGCGCGCGCTCGGCCGTCAGGGAGCCGAGGCCCAGGCCGACACGGCCGCGCTTGACCTCGCCGGTGGCGCGCAGTTGGTCGACCACGAACATCATGATGCGCGTCGGCACGGCGAAGGCGATGCCGTCGTTGCCGCCGCCGAAACCGCCCGACAGGATGGCGGTGTTGATGCCGATCAGACGACCCCGGCTGTCCAACAGCGGCCCGCCCGAGTTGCCTGAGTTCACCGCCGCGTCGGTCTGGATGTAGTCCTCGATGGCGTCGCCCATGCCCGAGCGGTTCAGGCCCGAGATGACGCCCATGGTCAGGGTCTGGTCCAGACCCAGGGGATAGCCGACGGCGAAGGCCAGATCGCCGCTGCGCAGGGTGTCGGAATCCACCGTCGCCACCTGCGACAAGCCCGTGGCGTCGATTTTCAGCACGGCGATGTCCGTCGCCTTGTCCGCGCCGATCAGGATGGCGTCGAACAGGCGGCCGTCGATCAGGTCGACCGTGAACTTCTGGCCGTTCTCAATGACGTGATGGTTGGTGACGATGATGCCTTCGCGCGCGTCGATGATGACGCCCGAGCCGCCCTGCGACGGCTTGGGATTGTTTTCCGAGCTGGGACCGCGCGACTGGCCCAGGGTCGTCACCTGGACCACGGCGGGCAGGCTTTCCTCCAGCCCGGCGGCGAAGGTGAAGACGCCGCGCCGGGCGTCATAGGGCATGGCCGTTACAGGCGACTGGACAGCCGTCGCCGCCGCGACCACGGGCGCAGCCTGGGCCATGCCGCTGAAGCTGAAGATCGCCAGGGCGGCGCCGGCCAGCAGGCTGTGTTTGGTCATTCAGGTTTCCTTCACGCGCCGACCGCCTTCGGCCGACAGACGGGCGATCATCGCCGCCCCGCAGGCGAGACAAACGCACGACAACGGCAAAGGATCGTCGCGTCGCGCGTTTTCTGCAACGCTTGTCTCAGAAGGCGGCTTCGCCCGTGATGGCGCGGCCCAGGATCAGGGCGTGGACGTCGTGCGCGCCCTCATAGGTGTTGACCGTCTCCAGGTTCATGGCGTGACGCATGACGTGCAGCTCGCCGGTGATGCCGGCGCCGCCGTGCATGTCGCGGGCCTCGCGCGCCACGGCCAGGGCCTTGCCGCAGTTGTTGCGCTTCATCAGGCTGATGGCCTCGGGAACCCAGGCGCCGGTATCCAGCAGACGGCCCAGAGCATAGGCGCCCTCGAAGCCGAGGAAGATCTCGGTCTGCATGTCGGCCAGCTTCTTCTGCACCAGTTGGCGCGACGACAGCGGGCGGCCGAACAGGGTGCGCTCGGCCACATAGTCGCGGCTGGCGTGGAAGCAGAACTCCGCCGCGCCCATGGCGCCCCAGGCGATACCGAAGCGCGCCTTGTTCAGGCAGGAGAACGGCCCGCGCAGGCCCTGGACGCCCGGCAGAATGTTGGCCTCCGGCACGAAGACGTCGTTCAGGCCGATGTCGCCCGTCACCGAGGCGCGAAGCGACAGCTTGTCGCCGATCTTGCCTGTGGTGAAGCCGTCGAAATCGCGCTCGACGATAAAGCCGCGGATCACGCCGTCCAGCTTGGCCCAGACGATGGCCAGGTCGGCGATCGGCGAGTTGGTGATCCAGTATTTGCCGCCGTTCAGGCGATAGCCGCCGTCGACCGCGACCGCCGTGGTCTTCATCGAGGCCGGGTCCGACCCGCCGTCCGCCTCGGTCAGGCCGAAGCAGCCGACCAGCTCGCCCGCCGCCATCTTGGGCAGGAATTTCGCCTTCTGCTCGTCCGAGCCGAAGGCGTAGATCGGATACATGGCGAGAGACGACTGCACCGACATGGCCGAGCGATAGCCGCTGTCGATCGCTTCAACCTCGCGCGCGATCAGGCCGTAGGCGACGTGCGACGCTTCGGAGCCGCCGTACTGTTCCGGCAGCATGGCGCCCAGGAAGCCCATTTCGCCCATCTCGGTCATGATGGCGCGATCGAACACCTCGTCGCGGAAGGCGGCGACCACGCGCGGCAGCAGGGCTTCGCGCGCATAGGACCGCGCCGCGTCCTGCACCATCCGCTCCTCGTCGGTCAGACGGCCCGTCAGGTCGAAGGGGTCTTCCCAGCGGAAAGTTTGGGCGGAAGTGGTCTTGCCGTCGGCCATCGGTCGTCCTTTTAGATCTCGGCAGGGGCCTCACGCGGGGTTGAAGCGGCGTGACGAAGCGCCCCCTGTTGCTACGGCGGGTTTAGGCCAGAATGCGGCCGCCGGGTAGAGGGACCGGCGCGACCACGCTAGGCTGTCTTCATGTCGAACGCTTTCAACCGCCTGTTCCGCGATCACCCGCGAGAGGTCGACGAGACCTATCTCGAACATATGGCCGCGTCGTCGCGTTTCGGCTTGAAGCTGCTGCGCCTGGCGGGGTGCGCCTTCATCCATGCGGTGACGCCCGGCCTGCACAAGACCACGGTGTCCGACGCCATTCGCGGCATGGCCCAGGACATGGGCGGCCGCGCCGCAGAAGCCCGCGAATGCCGCATGCGCGACGCGGGCGTCTGGGACGTCGGCCTCTAGGCCCCTGATACGCCGTCAGTCCGACGTCTGGGTGCGGCTGTAGAAGCCCGAGATGTCGGAGCCCATGCCGCAGAAGCGGTTGGCGGCCGTGCTATCCTCGACGAAGGCCCCTTCCGGCCCCACGCGCACCTTCACCACCGGCGCGTCGGCGCCGATGTCGGCCGCCGTCAGTTCGTTCACCTCGCCTTCGAACGGGATCAGCTTGGCGTGGATGACGTCGTCGCGGTCCTGGGCGCCGCGCGCCTGAAGCTCGCAATCCGCCGCCGTGGCCCCGCCGTTCGGAACGCCCCCGGCGCGGATCAGCACGCGCCATTCGGCGCCTTCTTCGATCAGCTTGAGATCAGCCTGGGCCGGATCGGTGCGGCGGAAGTCGGCGCTTCTCTCGGCGACAGCCGGGGCCGTTGCGGGAGCAGCCGCCGCAGCGTCTTCCGCCTTGGGCGCGGCGGCGGGTGCTTCGGCCGGGGCCGGCCCGCAAGCCATGAGCGCAGCCGCCAGGGTCAGGGCGCCGGACGCAGGGATCAGATTGAGACGCAAGCAAACTCTCCATCACAAGGAAGCGGGCGCGAAGCTCCGTTATTTTCGACGCGCTCGTCAACCGCCTGCAACGCCTCAACCCAGGGCGCCGTTCACCCACGCCCACAGATAGGCGCCCGCGGACAGCAGCAGGATCGCCGCAATCAGCGCCAGGCCCGCCCACTGCAGCGCGTTGAAGCGACGCGGCATGGCCGTGCCGACAAAGCCGGCGCCGGTCGCAAAGGCGAACAGGGCCAATCCGCGCGAAGCCGTGCGAACCGTCGTATCCGGCGCGTCGAGATCATCGCCTTCATCGGTCGCGAACTCGCCCGTCCCCGCGCGCGCCAGCAGATCGCGCGCCCGCGACGCCTGGTCCGCCCGGCCCATCAGGCGAATGCCCAGGGCGCGCTGCATCAGGGGGTCGATCGTGGTCTGGAATCGCTCGGTCACCGACACCTCGATGTCGTGCGACGAGAGGAAGGCCGCGGCCAGATCAGCCTCGTAGACGTCTTGATAGCGGGCGATCTCGACCAGGCTCATGGCGCCAGCCTAACACGCCTGCGGGGCGCGCAATTGAAAACGGCGAGATCCGAAGATCCCGCCGTCGTCAGTCGTTCGCGTGGTGCGGACCTTACAGGTCCAGCAGGGCGCGCGCCGGGTCTTCCAGCAGTTCCTTGATGCGGACCAGGAAGGTCACGGCTTCCTTGCCGTCGACGATACGGTGATCGTAGCTGAGGGCCAGGTACATCATCGGGCGGATCTTGACCTCGCCGTTGATGGCCATCGGGCGCTGCACGATGTTGTGCATGCCCAGGATGCCCGACTGCGGCGCGTTCAGGATCGGCGTCGACATCAGCGAGCCGTAGGTGCCGCCGTTGGTGATGGTGAAGGTGCCGCCCTGCATCTGGTCCATGGTCAGGGCGCCGTCACGGGCGGCCTTGCCCAGGGCGCCGATGCCCTTCTCGATGCCGGCCAGCGACAGGGCGTCGGCGTCGCGCAGCACCGGAACCACCAGGCCCTTGTCGGTGCCGACGGCGATGCCGATGTCGTAGTGGTTCTTGTAGATGATGTCCGTGCCGTCGATCTCGGCGTTGACGGCCGGGATTTCGTGCAGGGCCTGAACCACGGCCTTGGTGAAGAAGGACATGAAGCCCAGCTTCACGCCGTGGCGCTTCTCGAAGACTTCCTTGTACTGGGCGCGCAGGGCCATGACGTTGGTCATGTCCACCTCGTTGAAGGTGGTCAGCTGGGCGGCCGTGTTCTGGGATTCCTTCAGGCGGCGGGCGATGGTCTGACGCAGGCGCGTCATCTTCACCCGCTCTTCGCGCGGCTGGTCGGCGCGCGGCGCGGCAGGCGCAGCGGCGACCGGAGCCGCCGGAGCGGCGGCGCCGATGGCGGCGATGGCGTCGGCCTTGGTGATGTTGCCCTTCGGCCCCGAAGCCGACAGCGTGGCCGGGTTCAGATTGTTTTCCGAAACGACACGCTGAACGGCAGGCGACAGGTGCGCCGAGGCCGGCGCCTGGGCAGAACCCGTGTTGGCCGGAGCCGCAGCCGGAGCCGGAGCAGCCGGAGCAGCGGCGGCGTCCGAGGCGGCGACCGAACCGATCACCTGACCGGGGGTCACGGTGGCGCCGTTGTCAGCCACGATGGTCAGGACGCCGGCGGCCGGGGCCGAGACTTCCACGGCCACCTTGTCGGTCTCGATCTCGACCAGCAGTTCGTCCTTGGCGACGGTGTCGCCCGACTTCTTCAGCCAGGTTCCAATCGAGCCTTCAGCGACGCTCTCGCCCATGGTCGGCACGGCGATGTCGACCGCAGCGCCGCCCGAAGCGGCCGGAGCGGCGGCGGGCGCAGCAGCAGCGGCCGGAGCCGAAGCGGCGGCCGCGCCGCCTTCGGTCACGGCGCCCAGCACCGCGCCGGGAACGACCGTGTCGCCTTCACCGGCGTTGATCGCCGACAGCACGCCGTCGGCGGGGGCGACGACTTCCAGCGAGACCTTGTCGGTTTCCAGCTCGACCAGGACTTCGTCCTTCTTCACGGCGTCGCCGACCTTCTTGGTCCACTTGGCGATCGAGGCTTCGGCGACGGATTCACCGAGGGCGGGGGTGAGGATATCGGCCATCTTCAGTGTCTTTTCGTGTCTGAACTTTGCTTGTTTCTTAGGTCAGGCGCGGCGGTCAGGCCATGGCCTCGGCGAGGAAGGTCTCGAGTTCCTTCAGGTGGCGGCTCATCAGGCCCGCGGCGGTCGAGGCCGAAGCCGGGCGACCGACGTAGCGCGCGCGCTTGGCTTTCACGTCCAGCTTCTCGAGCGTCAGCTCGATCCACGGGTCGACGAAGGTCCAGCCGCCCATGTTCTTGGGCTCTTCCTGGCACCACACCAGATCGGCGTTGGGGAAGCGGGCCAGCTCCGCCGAGATCGACTTGATCGGCCACGGATAGAACTGTTCCAGACGCAGGATGTAGATGTCGTTGACGCCCGCCTTCTCACGCGCGTCCAGCAGGTCGTAGTAGACCTTGCCGGAACAGACGATGACCTTGCGGATGTCCTTGTCGGCCTTGAGCGTGACGCCCGCCACCGACGGACGCAGCTCGGCGTCGTCGCGCAGCACGCGGTGGAAGGACGAGCCCTCGGCCATGTCGGCCAGGGTCGAGACCGCCTTCTTGTGACGCAGCAGCGACTTGGGCGTCATCAGGATCAGCGGCTTGCGGAACGAGCGGTGCAGCTGACGACGCAGGATGTGGAAGTAGTTGGCCGGCGTCGTGCAGTTGGCGACCTGCATGTTGTTCTCAGCGCATTGCTGCAGGAAGCGCTCAAGACGGGCCGAGGAGTGCTCGGGGCCCTGGCCTTCATAGCCGTGCGGCAGAAGCATCACGAGACCGCTCATCCGCAGCCACTTGCGCTCGCCCGACGAAATGAACTGGTCGATCACCACCTGGGCGCCGTTCACGAAGTCGCCGAACTGGCCTTCCCACATGGTCAGGGTGTTCGGATCGGCCAGCGAATAGCCGTACTCGAAGCCCAGCACGGCCTCTTCGGACAGGGCCGAGTCGATGACTTCGAAATGGGCCTGGCCGTCGCGCAGGTTGTTCAGCGGGAAGTAGCGCTGCTCGGTCGTCTGGTCGGTGATGCCCGAGTGACGCTGCGAGAAGGTGCCGCGGACCGAGTCCTGACCCGACAGGCGGATGTTGTAGCCTTCGTCCAGCAGGCTGGCGAAGGCCAGGCTCTCGGCCGTGGCCCAGTCGATGTTCTCGCCGCTCGACACCGCATCGCGACGACCGTCGATGACGCGCTTCAGCGTCTTGTGCACGTCGACGCTGTTCGGGATGGTCGTCAGGCGGTGGCCGTAGTCCTTGAGCTTGTCGGCCGCGACGGCGGTGTCGCCGCGCTGCGCGGCGTCATCGGCGACCTCGGCGCCCAGGCCCTTCCACTCGCCGTCCAGCCAGTCCGCCTTCTTGGCTTCAAAGGTCTTGCCGGCCTCGAACTCGGCGTCGAGGTAGGCCTCGAAGCGGGCGATCTCGGCGTCCACCTCGGCCTGGGTGATGACGCCCTCGGCGATCAGGCGCTTGGCGTAGATCTCCAGCGTCGAGGGCTGGTTCTTGATCTTGGCGTACATCAGCGGCTGGGTGAAGGTCGGGTCGTCGCCTTCGTTGTGGCCGAAGCGGCGGTAGCAGAACATGTCCACCACCACGTCCTTGTGGAACTTCTGGCGGTATTCGGTGGCCACCTTTGCGGCAAAGACGACCGCTTCGGGGTCGTCGCCGTTGACGTGGAAGATCGGGGCCTGGACCATCAGCGCCACATCCGACGGATAAGGCGACGAGCGCGAGTTGCGCGGGCTGGTGGTGAAGCCGATCTGGTTGTTGATGACGAAGTGCAGGGTGCCGCCGGTGCGGTAGCCCTTCAGCCCCATCAGGGCGAAGCATTCGGCCACCACGCCCTGACCGGCGAAGGCGGCGTCGCCGTGGATCAACAGCGGCACGACCTTCGAGCGGTCCAGCACCCATTCGGCGTCCGGCTTGCCCAGATTGACCTCGGCCTCGCGGATGTCGAAGGCCTGCTTGGCGCGCGACTTGCCCAGGACCACCGGGTTGACGATCTCCAGGTGCGAGGGGTTGGCCGTCAGCGACAGGTGGACCTTGTGGCCGTCGAACTCACGGTCGGACGAGGCGCCCATGTGGTATTTGACGTCGCCCGAACCCTCGATGTCCGAGGGGACCGAAGAGCCGCCCTGGAACTCGTGGAAGATGGCCTTGTACGGCTTGCCCATGACGGCGGCGAGCGTGTTCAGACGACCGCGGTGGGCCATGCCGAAGACGATCTCGTCGACGCCCAGGGCGCCGCCGCGCTTGATCACCTGCTCCAGGGCCGGGACCATGGCTTCGCCGCCGTCCAGGCCGAAACGCTTGGTGCCGGGGAAGCGCTTGTGCAGGAAGCGCTCGAAGCCCTCGGCCTCGGCCAGCTTCTTGAAGATGGCCAGCTTGCCTTCCTTGGTGAAGGCGTTCTGTTCGAACTTGTCCGGACCTTCAAAGCGCTGTTGCAGCCAGGCCTTCTCGTCCGGCTCGGCGATGTGCATGAACTGCACGCCGATGTTGCCGCAATAGGTGCGCTTGAGGATTTCCAGCACCTGGCGGACCGAGCCGGTCTCCAGGCCCAGCACGCCGTCCAGGAAGATCGGGCGGTCCATGTCGGCGGCGGTGAAGCCGTAGAACTCGGGCGTCAGCTCCGGGTTCTCGATCGGCTTCTCAATGCCCAACGGGTCGAGGTTGGCCTGAAGGTGGCCGCGCACGCGGTAGGCGCGGATCAGCATCAGGGCGCGGATGGAATCGTGGGCGGCGGCGCGCACGTCGGCGGCCGAAACGGCGCCCGAAGCGTCAGCAGCCGGAGCCGCCGAACGCGGGCCGGGCTTGCCGGCGGCCTTGGGGTCGATCTTGGGGGCGGGCCAGCGGCCGTCGAACACGGCGGTTTCCTCGGTCGGCTCAGACGCGCCCGAGCGGCCCCAGGAACCGGCGGCGGCCGACTGCTTCACCAGGTCGGCGTTGTCCTTCAGCTGATCGAAGAAGGCGCGCCACTCCCCCGACACCGAGCCGGGGTCCGAAGCCCATTTTTCGTGCAGGTCCTCAATGAAGGCGGCGTTCGCGCCATAGAGGAAGGAGGTCTCGGCAAAGACCTGGTTCAGCCGACCCGCATCGTCCGCCATTTTTCTCTCAATCGTCCCTTTACAACCGCCCGCGCACAGCCGCGCGGAGAGCAGCGCCGTTCATATAGGCCCTGTTTCCTTACTGGTCATGACCGAAGGGAGGCGGACCGGGTGGAATTTGGTCGAATCGGCAAGAAAAAACGCCCCCGGACGATTCCAGAGGCGTTACAAAAGGTCACACGGCGCGAAAAACACCCCCGGAACGCGGATAGATTAGACTTTGGTCCAATCCGCCGGCCCGCCTGACGCCGAACCCACCCTTAAGTGAATCCGACGCTCAAGCAGCGAGCGACCGCGTCGCGAGCGTTAGCGCCGCGCCTCCAAAGAGGCGCTGAAGCAGCAAGCCGCCGCGCGGCGAGCGATAGCGCCCGCACGCGCAGCGTGCGCTGCTGAAGGGCCTCAGCCCTTCAGCACTTCAACCAAGGTCGCGCCTAGACGCGCCGGTGACGGCGAGACGCGGATGCCCGCAGCCTCCATGGCGGCGATCTTGGATTCCGCATCGCCCTTGCCGCCCGAGACGACGGCGCCGGCGTGGCCCATGGTGCGGCCCTTCGGAGCCGTACGGCCCGCGATGAAGCCGGCCATCGGCTTCTTGCGGCCCTTCTTGGCTTCGTCGATCAGGAACTGGGCGGCGTCTTCTTCAGCCGCGCCGCCGATTTCGCCGATCATGATGATGGACTCGGTGGCGTCGTCGGCCAGGAACATCTCCAGCACGTCGATGAACTCAGTGCCCTTGACCGGGTCGCCGCCGATGCCGACGGCCGTGGTCTGGCCCAGGCCCTCGTTCGTGGTCTGGAACACGGCTTCATAGGTCAGGGTGCCCGAACGCGAGACGATGCCGACGTTGCCCTTCTTGAAGATGTTGCCCGGCATGATGCCGATCTTGCACTCTTCGGGGGTCAGGACGCCGGGGCAGTTCGGGCCCAGCAGGCGCGAGTTCGAACGGTCCAGACGGGCCTTGACGCGGACCATGTCCTGCACCGGGATGCCTTCGGTGATGCAGGTGATGAAGGGGATCTCGGCGTCGATGGCCTCGATGATGGCGTCGGCCGCGCCTGCCGGCGGGACGTAGATGACCGTGGCGTCGGCGCCGGTGCGCTCCTTGCCTTCGGCGACCGAGGCGAAGATGGGCAGGGTTTCGCCGTGCGAGCCGGTCCAGGTCTGGCCGCCCTTGGTCGGGTGCACGCCGCCGACCATCTTGGTGTTGTAATAGGCCAGCGCCTGTTCGGTGTGGAAGCCGCCGGTCTTGCCGGTCAGGCCCTGGACCAGGATCTTGGTGTCTTTGTTGACGAGGATGGACATGTGTCTGTGCTCTGAATTCTGTGTGTCTGCTGGGCGGTAGCGGCGCTTACGCGACCGCCGCGACGATCTTCTGGGCGGCGTCGTCCAGGTCGTCGGCGGCCTGGATGGTCAGGCCCGACTCGTTCAGGATCTTCTTGCCCAGCTCGGCGTTCGTGCCTTCCAGACGCACGACCAGCGGCACCTTCAGGCCCACTTCCTTCACCGCAGCGACAACGCCCTCGGCGATGACGTCGCACTTCATGATGCCGCCGAAGATGTTGACCAGGATGCCCTCGACCTTCGGGTCGGCGGTGATGATCTTGAAGGCCGCGGCGACCTTGTCCTTGCCGGCGCCGCCGCCGACGTCGCAGAAGTTGGCGGGCTCCTTGCCGTACAGCTTGATGATGTCCATCGTCGCCATGGCCAGACCGGCGCCGTTCACCATGCAGCCGATGTTGCCGTCGAGGGCTACATAGGCGAGGTCCCACTTCGAGGCCTCGATCTCCTTGGCGTCTTCCTCGGTCTCATCGCGCAGGGCGCGGATGTCTTCGTGGCGGTACAGGGCGTTGCCGTCGAAGCTGACCTTGGCGTCCAGAACGCGCAGATGGCCGTTCTCCATGACGATCAGCGGGTTGATCTCGAGCATGTCCATGTCCTTCTCGACGAAGGCCTTGTACAGGATCGGGAACAGCGACTTGCCGTCTTCGGCCGCGTCGCCCGTCAGCTCCAGCGCCGCGTTGATGGCGGCGATGTTCTCGGCGGTGACGCCGGCTTCCGGATTGATGGCGATGGTGTGGATCTTTTCCGGGGTGGCGTGGGCCACTTCCTCGATGTCCATGCCGCCTTCGGTCGAGACGACGAAGGCCGTCTGACCGACCGAGCGGTCGACCAGCAGCGAGCAGTACAGCTCACGGGCGATGTCGGCGCCGTCTTCGATGTACAGGCGGTTGACCTGCTTGCCGGCCTCGCCCGTCTGGGCGGTGACCAGGGTGTTGCCCAGCATTTCCTTGGCGTGGGCGACGGCTTCCTCGATCGAGAAGGCCAGACGCACGCCGCCCTTGGCGTCGGCGGGCAGCTCCTTGAACTTGCCCTTGCCGCGGCCGCCGGCGTGGATCTGCGACTTCACGACATAGAGCGGGCCAGGCAGCTGCTTGGCGGCGGCTTCGGCCTGGTCGGCCGAGGTGATGGCCACGCCGGCCGCGACCGGGGCGCCGTAGCCCTTGAGGACCTGCTTGGCCTGATACTCGTGAATGTTCATGTCTGATCCGCGCCGTTAGGGAGGTTTGTGGAAACTTTGGCCGCGCTTATAGGCGTCGCGCCTTCGCCTGCGCAACCGCCTGTCGTCTTATGGCCTCATGAGGATTTTCTTATGCCGGGCGGCGGGCTGGCCTCAGGCCGCCGCCCGGTCCGTCTTCGGGACGACTAGTCGACCCAGTCCTTCTTGAGCGTGCGCGAGGCGCCGAACAGCAGGGCCGAGGACAGCAGGTAGAAGCCCATGCCGGTATAGATGGCCCAACGCAGGCTCTCTTCCCCGAAGGTCGGGCGCAGCAGGTCGCTCATCCAGCCGAAGTAGTAGATGCCGACGGCGATCCCCAGCAGGTTGTTGATCAGCAGGAACAGGGCCGAAGCCGTGGTCCGCATGGCGGGCGTCGCCAGATGCTGCACCGCCGCCGTGATCGGCCCCAGCCAGGTCAGGTTCAGCCCCGTCGGGATCAGGAAGATCAGGAAGGCCATGGTCAGGGCCGCGGCCCCGTTGGGATCGGAGCCGGGCATGACGGCGCCCACCACCGCGCCCGAGTTCATCGCCAGGATGAAGCAGGGCACCGAGATCAGGAAGGCGATCGCCGGCGTCAGCGGATAGGCGGCCTTGGACTTCTTGCCCAAGCGGTCGGCCATCGAGCCGCCCAGCCAGATGCCCGCCACCCCGCCGACTAGGACGATGGCTGAATAATACCAGGCTGTCTGCGACAGGGTCAGGCCGAAGCTGCGCATGAAGAAGCTGGGCAGCCAGGCGGCTACGCCATAGCCGCACACCGAAGACGCAGCCGCGCCGAACGACAGCAGCCAGAAGCTGGGCTTGGGCGCCAGGGTGCGCACCACCTCCATGAACGGCGGGGCTTTCGGCGCTTCAACCGGCGCCGCCGCGGGTGCGGCGGGCTCCACATCCAGTCCGCCGCGCTTGGGATCCTTGACCGTCAGGCGCAGCACCGGCGCGACCAGCACCCCCAGGACGCCCACCACGATGAAGGCCGTGCGCCAGCCGTAGGTCGCCGCCAGCAGGCCGCCGACCAGGGTGCCCGCCGCCATGCCCAGCGGGATGCCGAAGGCATAGGCCGCCAGGGCCCGCGCGCGCTGGGACTTGGGAAAATAGTCGGCGATCAGGGAATAGGCCGGGGCCACCCCGCCCGCCTCGCCGATGCCCACGCCCATGCGGCACAGGAACAGCGAGCCGAAGCCGCCCGCCAGGCCGCACAGGGCGGTGAAGCCCGACCAGACGGTCAGGGCGCCGGTCATGATCCACACCCGGCTGAACCGATCGGCCAGCCAGGCGATGGGGATGGCCAGGGTCGAATAGAGCAGGGCGAAGGCCAGCCCCCCCAGCAGGCCGAACTGGCTGTCGCTGAGGTTGAACTCGGCTTTCAGCGGCGCGGCCAGGATGCCGATGATCTGTCGATCCAGGAAGTTCAGCATGTAGATGAGGATCAGGATCCCCAGCACATAGTAGCGATAGCCCGGCGACGCGGCGCGCGCGTCGACCGTCCCTGCATCGGCCTTGGCGGCCTCGATCTGGCTCATGGGCGTTCCCCGACTGGTTTCTTGAGGCGACGGTAGCGGCCCTGCCGCCGCGCGCCACGAAAAAAGAAAGGCGGCGGCTCCCACGAACCGCCGCCCGCGATCAGATGATCAGGCGTTCAGGAGAAATGACCCGGATCAGAACTTCAGCCCGACCGTGGCCGTGACGGTGCGCGGGGCGCCGTAGTAGCCGATCAGGGAGTCGCCGAAGAGGGCGCCCGGGAAGACATAGCCGCCCACGCGATACTGCTCGTCCGACAGGTTCTTGCCGTGGACGCCGACCGTCAGGCGATCGTTCGAGGAGGTCCACACCAGGCTGGCGTCGAACATCCAGAAGGCTTCCTGGTCGAGGATCGGGCTGGCCGTCTCGAACAGCTGATAGTCGCCGCGATAGGAAGCCGACGGAATGAAGGCCAGGCTCGAGCCGTTCTCCATCCAGTGGGTGTAGGTGGCCCCGATCGAGCCGGTCCATTCCGGCGTGTTCTGGAAGTCGCGCTGATCGGAGACGTCGACGACGCAGCCCGGCTGGGTCGGGCAGCTGGAGTTCAGCGGACCGGTCGGGATGTAGGCCATGAACTGCTCGAACTTGGCGTCCGTATAGCTCAGCATGCCGTTCAGCGTCAGGTTGTCGGTGACGCGCAGACGCCCCTCGAACTCCCAACCGCGGATGCTGGACGAACCGACGTTGTCGACCACCGAGGCGACCGTCGCGCCGGCCGGGTACTGGGTGGTGATCTGCTGATCCTCATACGAGGAATCATAGATGGCCGTGGCGAAGTTCAGGCGGTTGTCGAACAGCGAACCCTTCAGGCCGATCTCCCAGGTCTCGACCGTCTCGGGCCGATAGCCCTTGACCGTGTCGGGATACAGGACGGCGTCGCCGCGCATGTCGAACCCGCCCGACTTGAAGCCTTCGCCCCACGACACATAGGTCGTCAGATCCGGGGTCAGCTTGTAGGAGACGCTGACGCGCGGCGTGAACTTCTCGAACTCCTTCGTGGCAGTGTAGTCGGTGCGCGGCGCGGCGATCGGCACGGCGGCGCCGTTGCCGAAACCGGGGCTGCGAATGCCCAGATACTGTCGACGGAAGACGGTTCCGGTCTTCTCGTCGTGGGTCCAGCGGGCGCCGACCGACACCGACAGGGCGTCCGTCACGTCATAGGAGAAGTCGCCGAAGACGGCGTAGCTCTTGGTGTCCACCGAACCGGAGGTCAGGGTGGTCAGGTTCGCCAGACCCAGAACGGTGTCGAAGGCGCCCGACGCCGTGGCGTCCAGGTAATAGACGCCGGCCACGCCCGACCAGCGGTCGCCGCTGAAGACGGCCTGGAATTCCTGGCTGAACTGATCGTCGTCGTAACGAGCCGGAATGTCGAGGATCGGCGCCGGCAGGTTGTCGAAGTCGATGTTGCCGCGCGTCAGGCCGTCGCGTTGAGCCGTGACCGACTTCAGCGTCAGCCACTCATTGACGTTCCACTCGCCGGTCAGCGACAGCCCCTTGGACTCGACCCGGTTCGCATCGCCTGCGCCTGCGTTGGTGTCGTAGACGTCGGCCGGGCTCGGGGCCAGTTCACGGTGGCCGTGACGGGCGTTGGAATCGTCCTTCACGATGTCGCCGGCCAGGCGGAAGAACAGGTTGTCCGTCGGCGTCCATTCGGCGCTGAATCGGGCCGCCGTCACATCCTTGTTGTAGTGCTCATTGCCCGTGTTCAGGTTCGTGCCGTAGCCGTCGCGCAGATAGCGGGCGACCGCCGCCGAGACCGCGAACTTGTCGTTGAAGGGCAGCTCGGCCGAAGCGACCAGATCGCGCTGGTTATAGCTGCCGTAGGAGGCGCGGACCTGGCCCTGAGGCTCATCGGCGTCGATGCGCTTGGTGACGTATTTGATCGCGCCGCCGATGGTGTTGCGGCCGTAGAGCGTGCCTTGGGGACCGCGCAGGATCTCGATGCGCTGAATGTCGAAGATGTCCAGAACGGCCGCCTGCGGGCGGGCGATGTAGACGTCGTCCATATAGAGGCCGACGCCCGGCTCGAAGCCCCACAGCGGGTCTTGCTGACCCACGCCGCGGATGAAGGAGATCAGGGTGGAGTTGGAGCCGCGGGCCGCCTGCAACGTCAGGCTCGGCGCCGAACGGGTCAGTTCGGTGATGTCGGCCGAACCCTTCTGCTCCAGTTGCTCAGCCGAGAAGGCGGAGACCGCCACCGGCACGTCCTTCAGCGCTTCGTCGCGACGGCGCGCGCTGACGATGATGTCGTCGACGGACGAAACCTGCTCGCCGACAGGCGCCGCCTCCTGAGCTTGCGCCGCAGTGGTCATCACGCCGAAAGCGGCGCCCGCCAGCAAGGCGGTCTTCACGAGTCTGTTCATGTGCATCCCAATCTTGTTTCCGGCCCGATCGACGCTTTTATTCAGCGTTCAATGATTTTTTGCATTGGTGACGATCTTTCGCCCGCCTGTCAAACGGCCAAGCCTGATTTCCGTCACGGAAAGGCCCGCCCTGTGGCGCCGTTGCACTAACCCCCAAAGCGCGACTAGCTTCCGGCCATGACGAAAAGTGATCTGCCGCCGCCCCAGATTCCGCCGCTGCCCGCCGCCCCCGCGCGGCGCGGGCGTCCCAAGAAGACCAAGGCGGCCGCGGCGGGCGAGACGCGCGACGCCATCCTGAACGCGGCCGAGGATCTGTTCTCCAAGCACGGCTTCTACGGCGTCACCATCCGCGAGGTGGCGCGCGAGGCGGGCGTGGATACGGCCCTGGTCCACTATTATTTCGGGGCCAAGAAGGAGCTGTTCGACGCCGTCTTCAATCGCCGCGCCGAGGTGTGGAACGCCGAGCGCGTCGCCGCCATCGACCGCTACGCCGAGGCGGCGGGCGACGCCATGACGCTGGAGGGGTTGTTCGAGGCCTTCCTGCGCCCGCCGTTCCAGTGGTCGCTGAAGGGCGGGCCGGGGTGGAAGCACTACGCCGCCCTGGTGGCCCAGACCAACGCCAACCCCGCCTTCGGCGGCGAGACCATGGCCCGCTATTTCGACCCGGCGATCCGACGCCTGCTGGAACTGGTCAAGCGCATCATGCCCGAGGCGGACGAGGCCGACCTCTACTGGGCCTATCACAATCTGTCGGGGGCCCTGACCCTGACCCTGGGCGAGACGGGTCGCCTCGACCGCCTGTCGGGCGGGCTGTGCCAGTCGGGCGATCTGGACAGCGCCTGCGACTACATGGTGCGTTTCGCCGCCGCCGGGTTCCGCGCCGTCTGCGGTCCGACGCGCGCATGACGCCTCGACTTGATTTCTCGCCGGGCTCCCAGGCGCGCGACTTCCTGCGCGGCCTGGCGATGGCCGTGGGTGCCGGCGTCTTCCTGGCGCTCGGCGGAGCCTTCGGCTCCAACGGCGCGCCGCTGGCGCAGCGTCTGGTCTATTGGGTGCCCGTACTTGTCGTCGGCGGCCTGTGGGGGCACCTGTGCAGCCTGCTGGTCGAGCGGTTCATCGACGTGGATGCGCGTCCCTGGCTGGGCGCCGCCGCCCTGACCCTGGTCATCACCGGGCCGTTGACGCTCATGGTCTGGGCCATGACCGGCCTGATGTTCGAAGGACGTCTGCGCCACGCCGACGACCTGCGTCACTTCTTCCCGCCGGTCGCCCTGATCACCGCCGTGCTCAGCATCCTGAACATCTTCCTGGGCCGCAAGCAGCCGATCGAGACCCACGCCGCCGCGCCCGGCGCCGCGCCTGCCCGCTTCCTCGACCGCCTGCCGCCTCGCTTGCGCGGCGCGCGGCTGATCGCGGTCCAGGCCGAGGACCACTATCTGCGCCTTCATACCGACAGAGGCTCGGACCTGATCCTGATGCGGCTGTCCGACGCCCTGGGCGAACTGGAGGGGCTGGAAGGCGCCCAGACCCACCGCAGCTGGTGGGCGGCCAAGGGCGCCGTGGCCTCGGTCGCGCGCGGCGACGGCCGCGCCGCCCTGACGCTGGACGGCGGCCCCGGCGGCGAACTGGTCGTCCCCGTCAGCCGCCGCTACGCCAAGGCCCTGCGCGACGCGGGTTGGTGGTGAGCCCCTACAGCCAGCGCTTCTTGCGGAAGAAGAAGTAGGGCAGGGCGGCCGACAGGATCATCGCCCCCACCGCCGCGGGATAGCCGTAGCGCCATTGCAGCTCGGGCATGACCTCGAAATTCATACCGTAGATGGAGGCGATCAGCGTCGGCGGCAGCAGGGCCACGGCCGCGACCGAGAAGATCTTGATGATCTGGTTCTGCTCCAGATTGATCAGGCCCAGGGTGGCGTCCATCAGGAAGCTCACCTTGGACGACATGGAGACGCTGAGTTCGCTCAGCGCCGCCGCATCGCGTTGCAGCAGGCGCACGGTCTGGCGCGCCTCGCGGTCCGCCTTGCCCCCGGCGCGCGCGCCCGACAGCGCCGCGTGATAGGCCAGCAAGCGCTGCAGGCTGGACAGGCTCTCGCGGATCAGGGCCAGGAAGTCGCCCGCCCGGCCGATGTCCTGGATCACCAGTTGCAGGTTGTGGCTCTCCACCGCCTTGGGATCGCGCTTTCGGAAGATCTGGCGCGAGATGGCGTCCAGCTCCAGCCCCTTGGCCTCCAGGGCGTCGGCGTAGCGGTCGATGGCGGCCTCGATCAGCCCCATCATGATGGCCTCGCCGCCGGCCAGCTTCTCGCCCGGCTTATGGGTGGCGCGAGCGATGAACAACTGGAAGGAGCGCGGCTGGCCGTAGCGCACCGTCACCAGCCGCCCGCCCTTGAGAATGAAGGTCACGGGCGTCTTGACCGGGTCGTGGGTCTCCAGGTCCGTGGCCACGGCGGCGATCATGAAGACGCCGCCGTCTTCGGCGTACAGGCGGGCCGACGGCTCGACATCGTCCATCTCGTCCCGGCTGGGGATGTCGATGCCGGTCAAGGTCTCCAGCGCCGCCACCTCATCGGCGGTCGGGGAGACGAGGTCGATCCAGCAGGCGGGACCGTGATCCACGGCCGTGTCCAGGCGCACAAGCCGATCGGCGCGCCAGTCATAGGCGTTCAGCATAAGTCGCTTCCTTTCGCGAGGACGCCCTCGCGCGGAAGCGGAGCGTCCTCAGAGCGTCGAAGAAGTTGAGGACGGACTTCGGTCTTCGGGGTTCATCTGAGGGTTTCCAAAAAGACGCCGCCCCAGGATAGGCATCTGGGCGGCGAAGGGGTCTTGGCCCGTTCGGCGGCGGGGGTCAACCGCGCGCCGACGGACCGCAACGAGGCGATGGCGCGGTGTGGCTTTCACGCCCAGTTCCCATGAAACGCCGCCGGCAGGGCCACGTCAGCGCGCCAGGTGGCGACCGGGCCGTCCTCGACGTGCATCAGATCCAGGACGTGCAGTTCGCTGACCCCCGCCTTCAGATTGATGGTCGGACCGACCAGCCAGGCGTCGGCCTCGTGCGTCCCGCCGGGCTTGGGGACGTAGACCATCTCGTCCGTCACATGGCCGGGACCGAAGTCAAAGGACCGCGTGCGGCCGGACGACCAGTCGGTGACGGCGACCGCCGAAGCCAGGGGCCTGTCGGCGCGCTCTCCCGTGGTGTGCAAGCTGAAGCGACGCGCCAGGCCGGCGCGGCGCGGGTCGCTGCGGGGGAACTCGCCGACGACGCCGGTCCGCTCCAGCCGCCCGCGCCCGTTCGGCGATAGCACGACCATGGCCAGCTCGGCCGGTTCGCCGCCCAGCGGCACGCCGTTCAGCACCTCCTGGGCGCCGCGCGCGGCGAAGTCCATGTCCTTGTGCGCGCACAGGTCGAAGCGGATCGTGCCGTCCGCCTCGTCCCAGGCGTCGCCGACGTGGAAAAAGCCGAAGGGCGGCAGGTCGTAGATCCGTCGCTGGGTCAGGTCGGCCTTGTCGACCACCAGCACCTGCGTCCCCGCCTCGGGCGTCCAGTCGAAGCCCGCCGACATCGGCGCGACGTTGCGGACATGCACCCACGGCTGCAGCACGACGACCAGATGCCGGGCCGTGGCGCTGAAGTCGTGGATGTAGCTGGCGCGCGGCAGGGCGATCATCTCGGCGTCTTCCAGCGCGCCGTCCGCCGCTAGACGCCAGACCATGGCCTGCTTGCCGTTTACGCCCAGGTTCCAGATGCGGCCGTCCGGCTCGATGCGCGGATGGGCCAGGAAGGGCATGTTCTTCAGATCGGGCCGCAACGTGACGAAGTCCTCGGTCTCCAGCGTCTCGGGGTCCATGGCCAGGGGCGAGCCCGCCTCCCACAGGGCCCACAGCTTGCCGCCGACCTTGTGCACCGAGGTGTTGGCCGGACTGGCGTCGTCAGCCGAGCCGATGCGGGCCCGCGGATCGCCGACCGTGCCGAAGCCGGGCATCAGCATGGCGCCGACCTCGGTCTCCTGGCGCCGCTTGCGGGTGTCGGCGAAGCGGGCGGCCAGGCTGGCCTGACCGTCCTGCACCCGCCAGCGGCGGATCAGGCCGTCGCCGTCGAACCAGTGCTGGGATGAACCGCCGGGCCGCCGGAACTTGGCCGGACCGTTGCGATAGAGGCTGCCCGACAGCCCCTGCGGCGCCCGGCCGCGCACCAGACGCAGGGCGCGCGGGGCGATGTCGCCCTCGACGTCGGCGGTGGCCAAGGACCAGTCGGCGGTCGCCGCCAAGGCTTGCAGAGCATAGGCCCGATCAGGGGCCAGGACGCGGGCGGCGGCCAAAGCGCCGGAAAGGGCGGCGGCGCCCATGAACAGGGTGCGGCGGGTCGGGGTCATGGCGGTCTCTTCAGACAACAAGGCTTAGCGGATGCGGATGGTCTGGGCTGTGGCGCCCGAGACGTCGAAGCGGGCGCGGTCCCACCTGGCCGGCCCCATGTTGCCGACGGCGTTGTTGGAGAAGGCGAAGGGTTCGGTCGGCATGCCGAACGGATTCACGTCCATCTTTCCGTTGCCGTTGACGTCGTGGAACGCCTTCATGCCGTAGGCGCCCGCGGGCAGGTTCTCGAACACGGCGGCGCGCTCGCCCGCCGCCACATCGACCCGCGCCGCGCGGCTGGGCGCGCCGCTCTCATAGGCCGCCTCATCGGCGTAGAGGGCGACCATGACGGCGCCGGTCTCGGCCCCCGTCTCGAAGGTGAAGGTCAGGCGGCTGTCGGCGGATTGGGCGACGGCCGGAACGGCGACGGACAGAGGGGCGGCGGCGAGGGCGGCGGCGATAACGACAAGGCGGATCATGGAGAGCGTCCTTATGGGCGGGGCGAGAAGTCATCGCCTTCCTTCCTCGCCGTGCCGAACCCCGCCAGCGGCCTTGCGTCCACGACCGCCGCGTCTTCGCCAACGACCACCGCCCGCCGTTCACGAAGCGCCAATGAACAGCTTGTCGTCGCCAGGATGCGGCCTGCGTCAGCGGCCCGGCTTGCTCCCCGCGCCGAGGGGCCCTAAGTCGCAGAACCATGACCCAGACGCCCGCGACCGCCGCCCCGCTGATCTGCCCCTCCATCCTGGCCAGCGACTTCTCCAAGCTGGGCGAGGAGATCCGCGCCCTGGAAGCCGCCGGAGCCGACTGGATCCACGTCGACGTCATGGACGGCCACTTCGTGCCCAATCTGACCATCGGCCCGGACGTGGTGAAGGCCCTGCGCCCGCACACCAGCCTGCCGTTCGACGTGCACCTGATGGTCGCCCCGGTCGACAACTGGCTGGAGGCCTTCCGCGCCGCCGGCGCCGACGTCATGAGCGTCCACCCCGAAAGCGGCCCGCACGTCCACCGCACCCTCGGCCAGATCCGCCAGCTGGGCGCCAAGGCGGGCCTGGTGTTCAACCCGGCCACGCCGCTGAGCGTGCTGGAGGAGGCCGTCGATCTGGTCGACCTGGTGCTGATCATGTCGGTGAACCCCGGCTTCGGCGGTCAGAAATTCATCGAGACCTCGCTGAGGAAGATCGAGCGCGCACGCGCCATCCTCGACCGCGCCGGGTCCAAGGCCCACCTGCAGGTCGACGGCGGCGTCGTGGCCGCCAACGCCGGGGCCTGCGTCGCCGCCGGGGCCGACGCCCTGGTCGCCGGCTCCTTCGTCTTCAAGGGCGGACCGGACGCCTATGCCGCCAACATCCAGGCCCTGAAGGCCGCCGCCGCGTGAGCCCCCTCGGCCCCTTCGCCCCGCGCGACAGCGACGTCCCCCTGGCCGAGGGGCACATCCCCGGCCTGAAGGGCGCGCCCATGCGCACCCCCGTCCGCGCCGCTTCCGGCGCCCGGCCCGATCCGCGCCTGTGGGCCTCGGTCGCCAAGGGGCTGGCCGCGCGCCAGCTGTGGGTCGAGCTGTACGGCCTGCCCGGCTACGGCCTGACTCTGGGCGGACCGACTGCCGAGGGCTTCGCCGTCAGCCCGCGCGATTTCCGCCCCCTGCCCGAGGAAGCCCCGCGCCCCCTGCTGTCGGGCAAGTTGACGCTGGCGGGCCTGAGCCTGGACGCCGACAGCCCGGTGGCGCTGTGGAACAGCCCCACCCCCAGCCGCGCCTTCGCGGTCGAGCTGCACAGCTTCAACTGGATGCCCGCCATGATGGCCCAGGGCGATCGCGGCGCGCGCGAGGCCCTGGCCATGACCTTGGCCTGGCGCGAGGTGTTCAGCCGCTGGTCGCCCTTTTCCTGGGATCCCGACATCCTGGCCCGCCGCGTCTATCACCTGGCCTGCGCCGGACGGCGGCTGGCGGGCGCAGCCACCGAGGTCGAGCGGCTGCAGCTGACCGACATCCTGGCCCATCAGGCGCGCCAGCTGCTGCGGCCGCCTGGCGGGATCATGGGCCGGGCCGAGCGCCTGACCGCCGCCGCCGTCGCGGGCTGCGCCCTGAGCGGCAAGGCCGGCGCCGCCATCCGCAACAAGGCGCTGAAACGTCTGCCCGGCGCCCTGGCCGCCACCGTCGCCCCTGACGGCGCCCACGCCACGCGCGCGCCGGAGATGGGGCTGGAGCTGCTGCTCGACCTGCTGACGCTGGACGACGCCCTGGCCCAGCTGTCGGAGGTGACGCCCGAGCCGGTGGCCGAGGCCATCTCACGCCTGACCCTGGCCCTGCGCGTTCAGACCCTGCCCGACCGCCGCCTGGCCGTGTTCCAGGGCGGCGGCCCCTCGACGCCGGAACGCATCGCCGCCGCCCGCGCCCATGACGATGCGCCCGCCGCCCCGCCCAGCGGCGCCGTCGGCGGGCTGCTGCGCGTCTCCAGCCCGCTGCTGACCGTCATGATCGATGTCGAGGCCCCGGCCCGCAACGCCTGGTCGGCCGCCGCCTGCGGCCAGCCCGCCGCGCTGGAGGTCGTTTGCGGCCGCGACCGCCTGTTCACCTCGGCCGGGTGGACGCCGCGCGCCCTGGACCGCCAGGCCCTGCGCCTGACGCCCGGCGCCTCGACCCTGACCCTGGGCGAACAACCGCTGGGCGAACCGCTGTCCGGCTGGAAGAGCGAGCTTCTGGGTCCGCGCCTGGTCGGCCCCGCCCTGCACGTCACGCGCCAGCATCAGGAAGGCGACGGCGCCGTCTGGCTGGAGGTCGAGCACGACGGCTGGATGCCGCTCTATGGTCTGATGCATCAGCGCCGCCTCTACATCGATCAGCGGCTGGATGAACTGCGCGCCGAAGAGCGGCTGCATCCGCCCGAAGGCCGCCCAGAAGCGACCCGCGCCATCGCCGCCCCCTACGCCCTGCGCTTCCAGCTGGAACCGGGCGTCCAGGCCTCGCTGGCCCGCGACCGCCGCTCCATCCTGCTGCGCGGCCCGTCCGGGCGCGGCTGGTGGTTCCGCAGCGACGGCCCCGACGTGGCCATCGAGCCCGCCATCCACATCGACGAGGGCCTGACCCGCCGTTCCTTGCAGATCGTCGTGCGCGGCTCGGCCCGCACCGACGCCGAGACCAAGGTGCGCTGGAAGCTGAGCCCCGCGGGCGCGAGCGGCGACCCGAGCTAAACGTCGTCGAGGCGGCGGAGGAGGGCCCTGACGCTTCCTTCCCCCTCTCCGTCATCCTCGGGCTTGACCCGAGGATCAGGCGCCAGTCCACACAGGCTGGGATAGAGGTCTTGCCACTGCGGATTGGTCTGCTCGACCAGCTCCAACTTCCATGTCCGGTTCCAGCGCTTGAGGGCCTTCTCGCGCTTGATCGCCTCTGTGACGAAGCCGTGCCTCTCGTACCAGACCAGGGTTTTGCAGCCGTATCGTTGAGCGAAGCCTTCGATGCGGTCCTCACGATGCTGACGAGTACGCTCGTACAGGTTCGAGGTCATGCCGACATACAGAACGCCGAGTGGGCGGCTGGCCAGAATATAGGTGGCGATGAAGGGACGGCGCTCGTTCATATGCCGTCGAGTGGCGGACAACTCGATCCTCGGGTCAAGCCCGAGGATGACGGTGTGGAGGGAAGCCAAGGGCTGACGCCGCGCCCCGTTGGTGCTAGAGGCCCCGCCATCTCCCCGCCCCAGCCGTAAACGGACGCCGCCCATGCCCGCCGCTCCCGACTTTCCGCCCGCCCCGGACGCGATCAAACCCGTCCGCGCCCTGATCTCCCTGTCGGACAAGGCGGGGCTGGAAGACGCCGCGCGCACCCTGGCCGGCCTGGGCGTCGAACTGGTCTCGACCGGCGGCACCAAGGCGGCGATCGCGGGCTTCGGCCTGCCGGTCAAGGACGTGGCCGATCTGACCGGCTTCCCGGAAATGATGGACGGCCGGGTCAAGACCCTGCACCCGGTGGTGCACGGCGGCCTGCTGGGCGTGCGCAACGCCCCGGCCCACGCCGCCGCCATGACCGAGCACGGCATCGGCCCGATCGACATCGTCTGGATCGACCTCTATCCGTTCGAGAAGACGGTCGAGCAGGGCGGCGGCTTTGAAGCGGCCATCGAGAACATCGACATCGGCGGCCCGGCCATGATCCGCTCGGGCTCGAAGAACCACGGCCACGTCGCCGTCGCCGTGGACGCCGAGAGCATCGGCCTGATCGTCGAAGCGCTGAGGGCCGACGGTTCGACCACCCTAGCCCTGCGCAAGCAGTTGGCCGCCCGCGCCTTCGCCCGCACCGCCGCCTATGACGCCGCCGTCTCGACCTGGTTCGCCGGCCAGTTGAACGACGCCGCCCCGGCGCGCAAGTCGATCGCCGGTTCGCTGGCCCAGACGCTGCGCTATGGCGAGAACCCGCATCAGACCGGCGCCTTCTACCGCACCGGCGAGAAACGTCCGGGCGTGGCCTACGCCACCCAGGTCCAGGGCAAGGAGCTGGGCTACAACAACATCGCCGACGCCGACGCCGCCTATGAGCTGGTGGCCGAGTTCGAGGCCCCGGCCTGCGTCATCGTCAAGCACGCCAACCCCTGCGGCGTGGCCGTCGGCGCCACCCTGTCGGAAGCCTACGCCCGCGCCCTGGAATGCGACGCGGTGTCGGCCTTCGGCGGCGTCATCGCCGTCAACCGCCCGCTGAACGGCGACGACGCGCGCGCCATCACCGACATCTTCACCGAGGTGGTCATCGCGCCGGGCGCCGACGACGAGGCCAAGGCCATCTTCGCCGCCAAGAAGAACCTGCGCCTGCTCATCACCGACGGCCTGCCCGACCCGCACGGCGCGGGCGAGGTGTTCCGCTCGGTGGCCGGCGGCTTCCTGGTCCAGTCGCGCGATCGCTCGCTGATCAAGCCGTCCGACCTGAAGATCGTCACGCGCCGCCAGCCGACGCCGACCGAGATCCAGGACATGCTGTTCGCCTTCACCGTGGCCAAGCACGTCAAGTCCAACGCCATCGTCTACGCCAAGGACGGCCAGACGGCGGGCATCGGCGCCGGCCAGATGAACCGTCGCGACAGCGCCCGCATCGCCGCCATCCGCGCCAAGGAAGCCGGCGAGGCCAAGGGTCTGGCCCACTCCCTGGCCGAGGGTTCGGCCTGTGCGTCGGAAGCCTTCTTCCCCTTCGCCGACGGCCTGCTGGAAGCCGTCGCCGCCGGGGCCACGGCGGTGATCCAGCCGGGCGGTTCGATCCGCGACGAGGAGGTCATCGCCGCCGCCGACGAACGCGGCATCGCCATGGCCTTCACCGGCGTGCGCGTCTTCCGGCACTAAGCTGGAAGGGCGCTAACGTGAGCCGCGCGGCGGCTCGCTACATGAGCGCAAGAAGAAGGGCGCTGCCGTCGTCGGCAGCGCCCTTTTCTTTGGCCAAGACCCGGTCGGGCCTCAGTCCTCGATCACCTCGTGCGAGCCGGTGCGGCCCAGGCGCCAGTAGCCGGCGACCTTCATCCATTTCTGGTTGAACGGCCGAGCCGCCAGCAACGCCGCCCGCATCGAGCGGGCGGCCGAGGACTCGCAGGCGACCCAGACATAGGCGTCGGCCGGGTCGATCCGTTTCGCCGCCGCGACCGCCGCCGCCGTCAGCGCCTCAGGGCGGCCGCGCGGGCCGCCGTTGCGATGCACCCAGACGATCTCGACGTTCGCAGGACTGGGCAGGTCCAGCTCTCCGCCGGCGTCGTTCACCTCGATGCAGGCGATGGCGCGCGCGGTCGCAGGCAGCTCCTCCAGGCGCCGAGCGATGGCGGGGATGGCCGCCTCGTCGCCGACGAGCAGGTGCTCGGCGAAGCTGGTCGGGATCAGGAAGGAGCCGCGCGGCCCGCCCAAACCCAGTTCGTCCCCCAGCCGCGCATCCTCGGCCCAAGCCGTCGCCGGACCGCCGTGACCGACGGCGAAGTCGATGGTCAGCCGCCGGTTCACGGAGTCGAATGCGCGCGGCGTATAGTCCCGCGCCACCGGCCGGGGCTCGGGAAACACAGGCCCGTCCGGCCCGAGCGTCGGCAGGACCAGAGGCTCGTCGCGCGGCGTGGGGAATATCTTCACATGGTCGTCGAAGCCGGGGCTGAAGAAGCCCTCCAGCTCATCGCCGGTCAGGACGATCCGCTTCAGCACCGGCGTCAGCTGCTCCACCGCCTCGACGCGGGCGCGGCGGAACTTGAGCTCATGCCGCACGCGGCGCGGTTGTCTCAGCAGGGCGTCGGTCATGCCTGTCTCACCTTTTCAGCTGCGGCTTCGATCAGATCGGCGATGGCCTCGACCTGGACCTCGCTCAGCGGCGGCTCCTGCGTCAGACGCTCATGGGCCGCCGCGCGGAAGGTCTCTATGGCCTGGGCGATGCGCGCCGGACGGTCGGCCCGGCCGCGCAGGGCCTTCATCTTGCGCTCGGCATGGGCCAGGGCCTCGACGTTCTCGACCAGCAGACGGCGCCCCTCGTCGGTGATCGCATAGCGTTTCTTTCCGCCCTCGGCGACGACGCTGACGGCGCCCATGTCCTCCAGCAGGGTCAGGCTGGGGTAGATGACGCCGGGACTGGGCGTATAGGCGCCGCCCATGCGCGCCTCGATGGCCTTGATCAGCTCATAGCCGTGGCTGGGCTTGTCCGCGATCAGCGACAGCAGCACCCAGCGCAGGGCGCCGTGTTCGAACATGCGGCCGCCGCCGCGTCGGCCGTGGCCCTCGCCGCGCATCCGGCCCTCGCCCAGGCGACGCCCTTCCGGCCGCATCGACCGAAACGGGCCGCCGTGGCCGCGCATGACGCCATGCTTCATGCCGCAGCCGCGCTTTCCGATCCCCTTGGATCCTCTCATTTCATCTCTCACTTCGATATATCTAACTTGCAAACAGATATATCGATATATCGAAAGCGCAAGACCCCTTTCTTCGGCGACGGGACGGACTAAGCTGCGCCGATGGACACCGTCGTCGCCCGCTGGGCCCAACTAGAGCCCCATGTTCACGTCGTCGGACCGGATGACGACAAGCGCCGCCCGGCGGTTCTGCTGTTCCACGGCTGCGGCGGGCTGCGGGCCCACTTGCCGCGCTACGCCGAGGCGGCGAAGGCGGCGGGCTGGCGCGCCGTCATCGTCGATTCCTACGGACCGCGCGGCTGGGGGCGGCCCTTCACCCTGACCACCGTCTGCACCGGTCTGCTGTTCCGGGGCTATGAGCGGGCGGGCGACGTGCTGGCGGCCATCCACGGGATTTCGCAGCGGCCCGACGTGGACTCCGCACAACTGGCGCTGGGCGGCTGGAGCCACGGCGGCTGGGCCGTCATGGAGATGATGAGCGAGACGCCCGAGCCCGGCCGCATGGGGGTCGCCGACCCGGCCAGCGTCGACCTGTCCGGCGTCAAGGCCGTCTGGCTGGCCTATTCCTATATCGGCCCCTGGGCCTTCAACCGGATGAAGCCCTGGCGGCACTGCCCGCGCGTCCTGGCTTTGACGGCCAAACGCGACCACCTGACCACCGTGCGCAACGCCGAACGGGTCAACGCCATGATCCGCGATTGCGGCTCGGAGGTCGAAAGCTGGGTCGCCGACGGCACCCACGCCTTTGACGAACCGACCAACAACGGCCCCATGCGCCACCACCCCGAACTGACCGAAGAGGCGCTGCGCCGCTTCACCGCCTTCCTCAAGGACAGCGCGCCTCACGCCTGAAAATAATCACGCGGCCGCGCCTTGACGCACGCCCCGTCACGTAACAATTGAAGTTACATGAAAAGAGACTCCCGCCTCTCCAACATTCTTCACGCCCTGCTGCACATGGCCGAGCACGAACAGCGCTGCGGCCGGCCGATGACCTCGGACATGCTGGCGACCTGCCTGTCGACCAATCCGGTCGTGGTTCGCCGCACCATGGCGGGCCTGCGCGAACAGGGGCTGGTCGTGTCCGAGAAAGGCCACGGCGGCGGCTGGCGGCTGGCGCGCCCGCTGGAGGCCGTCACCCTGGGCCAGGTTCACGCCGCCCTGGGCGAGCCCGGCCTGCTGCCGGAGGCGCCGCCGATCGAGGCCGAAGGCTGCCTGATCGAGGCGGCCGTCAACGACGCCCTGTCCGACACCTACGCCGCCGCCCGCGCCCTGCTGGCCGCGCGGCTGGACTCCATCACCCTGGCCGATCTGGCGGCGGACTTCTCGCGCCGGCTGGCCGCCTACCCCAAGAGAGACCTGCTCCATGCACACGCGCGAAAATCCGATGCCCCATGACGCCCTCGTCATCGGCGGCTCCTACGCGGGCCTGTCCGCCGCCCTGCAGCTGGTGCGGGCGCGCCGCCGCGTCCTGGTCATCGACGACGGCCGCCCCCGGAACCGCTTCGCCGCTCGCGCGCACGGCGTGCTGAGCAACGACGGCCGTCCGGGGTCTGAGATCGCCGCCGCCGCCCGCGCCCAGGTCGCGGCCTATCCCACCGCCGCCTTCCGCATGGCCGAGGCGGTGGACGCGACGCGCATCGACGGCGGCTTCTCGGTCGCCTTCGCCGACGGCAGCCGCACCATGGGCCGCCGCCTGATCCTGGCCCACGGGGTCGAGGACGTCCTGCCGGACCTGCCCGGCGTGAAAGAGCGTTGGGGTCGAACCGCCCTGCACTGTCCCTGGTGCCACGGCTATGAGGTCGGCGGCGGGCCGATCGGCGTTCTGGGGCGCGGCGACCATGCGGTCCAGTATGCCAGCGTCGTCGCCGAATGGGGCCAGGCTGTGCTGTTCATCGACCCGGCGCGCCTGAGCGAAGACGCCGCGCGCGTGCTGGCCCGACGCGGCGTGACCATCGAACCGACGCCCGTCGAACGGCTGGAAGGCGAGGCGCCGACCCTGACCGGGGCGCGGCTGGTCGACGGCCGCTTCATTCCGCTGAAGGCCGTCTTCGTCGGCGCCCATGTGCGGCAGTCCGGCGGCTTCGCCGAGCGCCTGGGCTGCGAGATGACAGACACCCCCATGGGCCGCATCGTCAAGGTCGACGCCCAGCAGCAGACCAGCCAGCCGGGCGTCTTCGCCGCCGGCGACCTGGCGCGGCCGGCGGGCAACATCACCCTGGCGACGACGGACGGCATGACCGCCGCCTACGCCGCCTTCCGCTCCCTGATCGAAGAGGAGACGGCCTGAGGACTTCAGCGCGGCTCGATCTTCACCTCGGCGCGAACCGAGTTGGCGATGTAGCAGACGTCATGGGCGCGATGATGCAGGTCGGCGATGGCCGCCGCATCCGGCAGCTTGTCGCCCGACCAGGTCACGGCCGGGCGCAGCACCACCTCGGTGATCGACATCTTGCCGCGCTCGTCCTTGCCCAGGGTTCCTTCGGCCTCGTCGTGATAGGAATCGACCACGAAGCCGTCCTTGCGGGCGTAGGCCAGGAAGAACAGCATGTGGCAGCTGGACAGGGCAGCGACCAGGGCTTCTTCCGGGTCCACCGCCGCCTCTTCCGACAGGGGCGGCGGGATCATGGGCGAGGGCGCCGACGACCCGCGCACCACCGCGCCGCCGTCGAAGCGCCATTCATGGCCGCGTCCGTATTTGTTGTCGCTGAAGGGCTGATCGCCCCGGTTCCATTCGACGACGGCGACGTGCTGGCTCATGACAGGCTCCGAAACAAAGGGTCGAAGCTTTAGCTAGGCGCCCGGTTCGGCTTTCGCCAGATCGCCCTTGGCCAGATCACCCTGAACCAACATCCTCATCTGCATCTGCGCGCGGATGGTGAAGCCCAGCGAACGATACAGAGCGATGGCCCCGGCGTTGTCGGCGTAGGAGTGCAGGAAGGCCGTCTCGCCCCGCGCCAGGATGCGCGCGATCACCGCCCGCATCAGCGCCCCGGCGTAGCCCCGCCCGCGCGCGTCGGGATGGGCGCAGACGCCCGAGACCTCGGTGAAGCCGTCGGGCTTCAGCCGCTCGCCCGCCATGGCCAGCAGCCGCCCGTCCTGCTTGACCCCGAAGAAGTCGCCCAGTCGGTGCGTCTTGTCGAAGAAGGGCCCCGGCTCGGTCAGCGTCGCCAAGGTCAGCATGGCGGGCGCGTCGGCTTCGGCCAGGGGCTCGATGGCGATGTCGCGCGCCTTGGCCGGGGTCAGGTCGGCCAGCACCATCTGCGTCAGCACCGCTTCCTTCAGCACCGTCAGGCCGGGCGGAACGGGGGGGCGCTCAGCCTCGACCGTGGCCAGCAGGCCCTCGGGCTGGTCCAGCGCCGAAATGGCCGTCAGGCTTTCCGGCGACTGATCGACGCTGGCGACGAAGACGCCGTAACCCGGCGCCAGCCGCAGCGCCCCGTCCGCGCCCACGGCCAGGGACGCCTGACGCGCGGACGTCAGGGCGTTCCAGACCGGGCGGTCGAGCGGGTGCGCCATTCGGCTCAGCCCTGCCAGAAGCCGACGATCTTCTTGACCTCGGCGATGGTCGGCTCGGCGATTTCGCGCGCCTTTTCGGCGCCCGCGGCCAGGGCGCGGTCGATCTCGGCCGGGTCGTTCATCAGGCGGCGCATCTCGGCGGTGACGTTCGCCATCGAGGACACGGCCAGTTCGGCCAGCTTGGGCTTGAAGGCGCCGAAGCCCTGGCCCGCGAACTCGGCCAGCACGGCCTCGCGCGTCGTGTCGGCCAGGGCGGCGTAGATGGCGACCAGGTTCTTGGCCTCAGCCCGGCCTTCCAGACCCTCAACGGTTTCCGGCAACGGCTCCATGTCGGTCTTGGCCTTGCGGATCTTGTTGGCGATGGCGTCGGCGTCGTCGGTCAGATTGATGCGCGACAGGTCCGACGGATCGGACTTGGACATCTTGGCCGCACCGTCGCGCAGGGACATGACCCGCGTCGCCGGACCCTGGATCAGCGGCTCGGGCAGGGGGAAGTAGCCCGGCGCGCCGAAGTCGTTGTTGAACTTCTGGGCGATGTCGCGGGTCAGCTCCAGATGCTGCTTCTGGTCCTCGCCGACCGGCACCTCGGTCGCCTTGTAGAGCAGGATGTCCGCCGCCTGCAGCACCGGATAGGTGTAGAGGCCGACGCTGGAGCGCTCCTTGTGCTTGCCCGACTTCTCCTTGAACTGGGTCATCCGGTCCAGCCAGCCCAGGCGGCCGACGCAGTTGAAGATCCAGGCCAGTTCGGCGTGGGCGGGCACGGCCGACTGCGGGAAGATGACCGCCTTGGCCGGGTCGAGGCCCGAGGCCAGATAGGCCGCCGCGATCTCGCGCGTCTGGGCGGCCAGCTTCTCGGGCTCCTGCCAGACGGTGATGGCGTGCATGTCGGCGACGAAGACGAACAGGGGCGCGCCCGTCTCCTGCAGTTCGGTGAAGCGCTTCAGCGCCCCCAGGTAGTTGCCCAGGTGCAGGGCGCCGGAGGCCTGGATGCCGGACAGGATGCGGCGCGGACCGGTGTATTGAGCCGGAGTCTGGTCAGTCATGATAGCGGATCTCGAAAATCGAAAGGCGAACGTCGGCGCACGTTTTCGCGTGCGAAAGAGGGACATGCGGAAGCACGGTGCGGCGGATCAGCCGCGCCATCGTCCATGAGCGAAAATTCGTCCCGAAAGCGCCATGTCCTCGCGCTTATCGATTCAAGGCGCGAAGGGCAACACTCCTGCGGCGGTTCGCGCGTCGCCGCGATCACGGAACGATGTTAGCCTCCTCTTCCATCGGCATGGAGGGAAGGACATGGACGAGTTCGAAGTCGCCCCGTCCGAGAGTTTCGACTCTCGTCAGGCGCTGACGCGGATGCTGGCGCTGCTGCGCCACCTGATCGACATGATCGCCGAGTTCAGGGAGACGCTGATCCTAACCAGCGGCGGCGACCCCGCCGATCCGGTGCTGGACGACGCCTTCCTGGCCGCCCGCAGTATGGCGCTGGAAGACGTCGACGCCCTGATCGCCTTGGTCGATGCGGCCGACTTCACCGCCCCGGCCATGGTCGAGCACCGCCTTCAGGGCGAGGCGCTGCGCTTCAAGATGCTGGCGATCCTGGCGGCCTATCGCCTGGTCGTCGCCGCCCAACCCAGCCGGAATCCGGGCATGAGCCGAGGCTGGTCCCTGTACCGCCGCGCCCTGCGCGGGACGCTGGCGGCCATCGACGGGCCGCTGGAATCCCTGACGGCGGCGCTCGGCGCCAAACAGGGTCTGGTGGAGTTCAAAAAGGCGCTGGAGGTTCTGCTGGACCTATGACCGGGCCGAGCGCCGGACCAGGCCCTTGACCTCGGCCACCGTCACGGCGCGCGTCAGGAAGGCCAGGACGACATAGGCCAGACCGCCCGCCGCCACGACCAGCAGCAGGGTGATCTCCTTGGCGCCGTGGGTCGAGCCCAGCATGGCCAGCAGGTCCGCGACCGGCGCCTGCAGCATCGGCCGCGCCCAGGAGGCGACGCCGACCACCGCCGCTAGGCCTGCGCTGGCCAGGGCGATGCGCCCCAGACGCCAGACCGCGCGCGGGCTGGGGCGGTAATGGCCGCGCCGCCACAGGGTCGCCGCCAGCAGGATGACGTTGGTCCAGGCCGAGGCGCTGACCGCCGCCGCAATGCCCGACACCCCCATGCCGAGATAGAACAGGCCGATCGCCAGCGCCGCGTTCACCGCCACCGACACCAGGGCGAACACCATGGGCCTGCGCGTATCGCCGCGCGCGAAGAAGGCCGGCGCCAGGATGCGGATCAGGACGAAGGCGGGCACGCCCCAGCCGAAATGCAGCAGGGCGTGAGCCGTGTTGACGGCGTCGATCTGAAGGAAGGCGCCGCGCGTGAACAGGGCGTCGATCAGGAAATAGGGCATGGCCATCAAGGCCGCCGCCGCCGGCAGGGTCAGGGCCATGGACAGGATCAGCGCCTCGTCCATCGAGGCCTGCTGCTGGCCGTGATCCTGCGACGCCACCGCCGCCGACAGCTTGGGCAGCAGGGCGATGCCGATGGCCACTCCGACCAGCCCCAACGGCAGCTGATACAGTCGGTCCGCCGTCGCCAGCCAGGTGCGGCCGCCGTCGACGAAGCTGGACAGGTTGCCGGAGATGAAGACGTTGATCTGGGTCGCGCTGTTGCCGATGGCGGCGGGAACGGCGGTGATGATGATGGCCTTCACCGCCGGGGTCATCTTCGGCAGGCTGAGGCGGATGTTCGCGCCCGCCCGGCGCGCCGCCCACCAGCACAGACCCGCCTGGGCCACGCCCGCGACCAGCACGGCCCATGAGGCGGCGTAGGCGGCCTCGATCTGGTCGCCCTTCGCCGGAATGACGGCGGCAAGCATGATCAGGTTCAGCAGGATCGGATAGGCGCCCGAGACAATGAAGCGCCCCCGCGCGTTCAGCACCCCGCTGAGCAGGGAGGCGATCGCCATACAGGGCAGGTAGGGCATGGTGATCTGGGTCAGGATCACCGCCAGCTTGAACCGCGCCGGATCGTCCAGAAAGCCGATGTTGATGACGGTCATCAGCCACGGCATGGCCAGCTGGGCGACCACGGTCAGGGCCACGGTGACGGCGGCCACGGCGGCCAGGGCGTCGGTCGCCACCTTGTCCGCCGCCGCCTCGCCCTCGCTCTTCAGCGTCTTGGCGTAGGCGGGCACGAAGGCGGCGGCGAAAGCGCCCTCGGCGAAGATGCGCCGGAACAGATTGGGGAAGTTCAGCGCCGTGTAATAGGCGTCGGCCGCCGGGCCCGCCGAGGCCCCCAGCGCCGCCGTGATGACCAGATCGCGCGCGAACCCCGCCAGACGGCTGAGCAGGGTCATGGCGCTGAAGATGGCCGAGGACCGCGCCACCCCGCCCGTCTTGGCTGTTGCAGCAGACGCAGGCCGCTGGACGACTGGTTCGACCGTGGCGTTTGCCGCAGAAATCCGCGCGGCCGGTTCGATGGGATCGGTCTTGTCGTTCACGGCTGTTCCTGCGCTCGGTCCCGAAACGCCTTAGCGCGCCTGCGGGCCGCTGGATACGGGCGAACGGCCCAGCGCGCCTTCCAGATCGGAGACGTCGCGCACGCTGGCGCGCACGGGGACGATGCGCCGCCCCGCCGGGCCTTGGAGCGTGCGGTCCAGCACCTCCAGCAGGTCGACCTTCAGCGCCTCCAGCCTCGCCTTGCTCTTCGGCTTCCGGCCGTCCGCGTCGGTGATGTAGAAGCCGTCCACCGCCCGCTCGCCGAAGCTGGCGACATGGGCCGAGCGGGTCGAATAGCCATGCGCCGAGATCGTCCGCGCCAGGTCCGCCAGCAGGCCGGGACGGTCGGCGCCCGAGACCTCGATCACCACGGCGCTGGTCCCTGTATCGGCGTCGATCCGCACCACCGGCCGCACATCGAAGACGGCGCGGCGGGCGCTGACGCGCGGCGGCTCCATAGTCGAGGTCCGCGCGCCTTTCAGCACCGCCCGCTCCATCGCCTTGACCAGAATGGCCAGACGTCGCGGCTCGCGCCCGCCATAGGGTTCGCCCGCCCCGTCCTGAATCTCGAACACGTCCAACGCCATGCCGTCGTCGGCCGTGGCCAGCCGCGCGCCCACCACGTCGGCCCCCGCCATCGACAGCGTCGCCGCCAGATCGGCGAACAGGCCGGGCCGGTCGCGCGCCGCCACGGCCACGCGGGCGGTGGATTCCAGCGGCCCTTCGGCGGGCAGGGCCTCGACCGCCGCCCCCTCGCGCCGCGCCCGTTCGACCAGCGCCGGGTGGTCGGCCAGAGGGTCTTCGCGCGTCACGGCGTCGCCCCGGAACAGGGCCTCGGTCGCCTCGAACAGGGCGCGCATCAGCTGCCCCTTCCAGCCGTTCCACACGCCCGGCCCCACGGCGCGGATGTCGGCCACGGTCAGCACCATCAGCATCCGCAGCCGCTCGGGGTCGCCCACCGCCTCGGCGAAGGCGCGCACGGTCGAGGGGTCGGACACATCGCGCTTCTGGGCGTAGTCGCTCATCAAGAGGTGATGGCGCACCAGCCAGACGACCAGCTCGATCCGGCGCGGATCGACGCCCAGCCGCTCGCACGCCCGGCGCGCGGCGATGGCGCCGTCCTCCAACTGGCCCCGGTCGCCCCCCTTGCCCACGTCATGCAGCAGCATGGCCAGCATCAGCGCCTCGATATCGGCGATGCGCGGCACGATAGCGGTCGAGGCCGGGTGGTCTCCCTCCAGCTTGCCGCGCGCGATGTCGTTGATGATCCCGACCGCCTGCAGGGTGTGCTCGTCCACCGTATAGGCGTGGTACATGTTGAACTGGGTCTGGCCGACGATCCGCCCCCACTCGGGCAGGAAGCGCCCCAGGAAACCCGTCTCATTCATGATCGACAGGACGCGATAGGGCCGCTGGCCGTGCGCCAGCACCGTCAGGAAAGCCTCGGCCGCGCGCGGATCGCGCCGCAGGGCGGGCGTCACCAGCGTCAGCGAACGGATCACGGCGGCGAAGGCGTCGGGGTGCAGGTCCAGATCCAGCCGGTCCGCCTCGACGAACAGCAGCAGCAGACGCGCCGGGTCGCGGGCGAAGATGTTCGGCCCGGTGACGGTCAGCCGCCCCTCCTCCACCGCCAGACCGTCGAAGGCCAGCTTGACCCGGCGGCGCCGGATCAGCCGCGACAGGCCGCGCGCCAGCCCTTCCGCCTTCTTCTGCTGGCGCGCCTCCAGCTGGGCCGAGACGGCGCGGGTCAGGGCGCCGACCTCGCGTGCGACCTGGAAATAGCGGCGCATGAAGCGCTCGACCGCCAGTTCGTCGCCACGCCCGCGCCAGCCCATGCGCCGGGCGATCTCGGGCTGGAAATCGAAGGTCAGCTTCTCCTCGGCTCGCCCGGCGACCAGATGCAGCAGGATGCGCACCCGCCACAGGAAGCCGATCGCCTCGCGGAAGCTGCGCAGCTCGCGCGCGGTCAACAGACCCTCCAGCGCCGCCTGCCCTCGCTCGCTGTCCGGCGCCAGGGAGCGGGCGATCCAGAACAGGGTGTTCAGGTCGCGAAGCCCGCCCTTGCCGTCCTTGACGTTCGGCTCGACGCGATAGCGGACGGCGCCGGTCTTTTGCAGGCGCACGTCGCGCTCGGCCATCTTGGCGGCGATGAAGGGGCGCGGATCGGCGCGGGCCATGGAGGTGCGGAACCGCTTCAGCAAGCTTTCGCCCAGGGCCGCATCCCCGGCCAGCACCCGCGCTTCCAGAAGCGTGGTTCGCACCGTCATGTCGTCGCGCGCCAGCGTCAGCGTTTCGCCGATGGAGCGGAAGGCCGAACCGACCTTCAACCCCAGATCCCACAGGACGTAGTGGACGAACTCCACCACCGCCCGGGCGCGCGGGCTGATCGCCTGCCCCGGCCGAAGGAACAGCAGATCGAGGTCCGAGAAGGGCGCCAGCACCCCGCGCCCGTAGCCGCCGACCGCCAGCAAGGTCAGCCGCTCGTCCGGAGCCGGATGGACCTGTTCGGTCGCGAACCGCCACAGGGTCGCCAGCAGGGCGTCGGCGGCCTCGGCGTAGAGACGGGCGGCCTCAGCCCCGTCGGTGGCGCTCTCGGCCCGGCGGGCGGCGCGGGCGCGGTCGGCGTCGAAGCTTTCACGCAAGAGCGCGGTGACGGCGGCGCGCGGGTCAGACGCCGAGGCGGCGTCGAGAACGGCGGACGGGAGCGGGGGCGGTGCGGTCACGGAAGGAGCATAGCACGCCCTTCTATTCCCGCTCATCCCGGCGTCCGCCGGGATGAGCGGGGATTTATGTCTTCGCCAAGCCCTTCAACCGATAAAGCGCCTCCAGCGCCTCGCGCGGGGTCAGCTCGTCCGGGTCGATGGCGGCGACGGCTTCGTCCAGCACGGACTTCATCGGCGGCGGAGGCGGCTCGGCGGCGGCGAACAGGGGCAGGTCGTCCAGACGGGCGGTCGCCGCCTTCTCATTTTCCAGCCGCTCCAGCACCTCGCGAGCACGGCCGACGACGGCGGTCGGCACCCCCGCCAGACGCGCCACCTGCACGCCGTAGGAACGGTCCGCCGCGCCGGGCGCCGCCTCGTGCAGGAAGACCAGTTCGCCGTTCCACTCCCTTGCCTTCATCGACAGGTTACAGACGTGGTCCAGCCGTTCCTCCAGCTGGGCCAGCTCATGATAGTGGGTGGCGAACAGGGTGCGGGCGCGGTTGGTTTCGTGCAGGGCCTCGGCCGTAGCCCAAGCGATGGCCAGACCGTCATAGGTGGCGGTGCCGCGCCCGATCTCGTCCAGCACGACGAAGCTGCGCCCCGTCGCCTGGGTCAAGATGGCGGCCGTCTCGACCATCTCCATCATGAAGGTGGAGCGGCCGCGCGCCAGATCGTCGCCGGCGCCAACGCGGCTGAACAGACGATCGACCACGCCCAGCTTCATCGACCGCGCCGGCACGAAGGCCCCGGCTTGGGCCAGCACGACCAGCAGCGCGTTCTGGCGCAGGAAGGTCGACTTGCCCGCCATGTTCGGGCCGGTGACGATGGACAGGCGCGAGGCCCCTGCGCCGTCGCCCGCCAGCTGGCAGTTGTTGGGCGTATAGGGCAGGCCTTGCGCCTTCACCGCCGCCTCGACCACCGGATGGCGGCCCGCCTCCACGGCGAAGCACAGGCTGTCGTCCACGGCGGGGCGCACGGCCCCGACCTCTTCGGCCCATTCAGACAGGGCGGCGTGGGCGTCCAGTTCGGCCAGAGCCTCGGCCACGCCCTGCAGCGGTCCGGCCAGACGCGCGACTTCGCGGCGCCAGCCTTCGAAGGTCTCCGCCTCGATGGCGAGAGCGCGGTGCCCGGCCTGGCTGATCTTGGCGTCCAGCTCCGACAGTTCGACGGTGGTGAACCGCACCTGATTGGCCAAAGTCTGGCGGTGAATGAAGGGGCTGTCCGGTCCCGCGCGCAGCAGAGACTCGGCGGCCTTGGCGCTGGTTTCGAGGAAATAGCCGAGGACGGCGTTATGGCGCACCTTGAAGGCCACGCCGCTGTCGGCGACGGCCTTGGCTTCCAGCTCGGCGATGATCTTGCGGCTGTCGTCGCGCAGGGTGCGGGCGGCGTCCAGTTCGGGCCGATGGCCGGGGTTCACATAGCCGCCGTCGCGCGCCAGGTGCGGCGGCTCGTCCATCAGGCCGTCGGTCAGTTCGGCCAGCAGGTGCGACAGGTCGCCCTCAAGCGCCAGCCGGTCGAGGCAGGCCGTCACCCGCGCAGGCGGTCCGGCCAGCGGATCATTGGCCGTGGCGGCGAACAGGGCGCTGAGCCCCTCAGCCGTCTTCAGCCCCGAGCGGATCGCCGCCAGATCGCGCGGTCCGCCGCGCCCCAGCGCCAGTCGCGAGGTCGCCCGCGCCACATCGGCCGAGGCGCGTAAAGACTCGCGCAGGTCGCGTCGCAGATCACGCCGCTCCAGCAGCCACTCCACCGCATCCAGCCCAGCGTTGATCGCCCCCGGATCGCGCAAGGGTCGCGAGACGCGCTCGGCCAGCGCCCGCGCGCCACCCGAGGTCACGGTGCGGTCGATGGCGTGCAGCAGGGAGCCGTCGCGCTCGCCCCGCTGGGTGCGGTCGATTTCGAGGCTGAGACGCGTCGCCGGATCGATGGCCAGGAAGCCGCTCTCGCCCGAGCGGCGCGGCGGGGTCAGGGCGGGGATCTTGCCCGCCTGCGTCGTCTCCAGATAGGCGGCGATCAGGCCCAGAGCCGAAATCTCGGCCTCCTCAAAGGCGCCGAAGCCGTCCAGCGCGGAGACGCCATAAAGCCGCTGCACCCGATCCTTCGCTCCGACCGGCTCGGCCAGGGCCTGCGGCATGGCCTGAACCACCCCGCCTGAGCCGTCCAGCGCGCCTTTCATCGTCTCGTCCGAGAACAGGCGGTCGGGGACCAGCACCTCGGACGGTCGGAACGCGGCCAGCGCGGCACCCAGATCCGACAGGTCGCAGGCGACCGAATCCACCACTCCCGCCGACAGTTCGACCACCGCCACGGCCGCCCTTCCTTTACGGATCGCCACGGCCGCCAGCCGGTTGGCGCCGCGCGCGTCCAGCAGCGTGTCCTCGGTCAGGGTGCCGGGCGTCACCACCCGCACGATGTCGCGGTGAACCACGGCCTTGGAGCCGCGCTTCTTGGCCTCAGCCGGGTCTTCCAGTTGTTCGCAGACGGCGACCTTGAAGCCCTGACGGATCAGTCGCGCCAGATAGCCGTCCATGGCGTGGACCGGCACCCCGGCCATGGGGATGTCCTCGCCCTGATGCTTGCCGCGTTTGGTCAGGGCGATGCCGAGCGCGGCGGCCGCCTTCTGCGCGTCCTCGAAGAACAGCTCGTAGAAGTCGCCCATGCGGAAGAACAGCATGGCTTCGGGCTGACCGGCCTTGACCGACAGATACTGGGCCATGACCGGCGTAGTGCCGGCGTCGGGCTTGAGGTCGGTTTTGGGCGGGTGGGAAAGGGGCGCGTTCATCTGACCCGCAGGGTGGCGGATCGGGGCGGCGGCCTCAAGCGCGGGCGGCGCCCCTCATGCACAGGCGAAAGGCGACCTGTGGACAGCTCTGTGGATCAGGCCGCGCTGACGAGGCGCAGACGCGGGCGCGAAGCCAGGGCGGCGGGCGTCTCGTCCAGAGCCAGGGCGTCCCAGTCGATGTCCGGGCGCGGGGCGTGGGAGGCGGCGATGATGGCGCGCAGCTCGGCCGAGGAGGCCACGCTGGCGATGACCGAGGCCACCCCCGGCAGGGTGAGGGCGTAGGCCAGGGCCGCCTGCATCGGATCGACCCGCGCCTCGGCCAGACGGCGGCGCGTGCGCGACAGGGCCATGCCGTGGGCGGCCAGTTCGGGCGGCAGGCTGTCGCGGTTGGCGAACAGCAGGCCCTGGGCGAAGACCGAAGCCAGATGCACCTCGATCCCCTGGCTCGCCATGTCGGCGATGACCCCGGTGCGCGCCGCGCGCTGGTCCAGGATGTTGCAGGTCAGTTGCACCACGTCCGGCTGGAAGCGGCGGGCTAGCAAGCCGGGGCCGTCCTCGACCGTGGCGATGAAGCCGACCTTGCGGAAGACGCCGCGCGCCTTCAGCGCCTGCAGCCGGTCCCACAGGGCGCGCCCCTCGGCGCCCGCCAGATCGGCGGCGCTCTGCACCAGAACGGCGTCGCCGCGCGGCAGGCCCATGCGCTCCAGCGAGCGGCGGGCGCGAGCCTCGACCCGGTCCAGGCCGTCGGCCAGCGGCACGGTGCGCACGGTGACGCGGAAAGGCGAAGGGAAGGGCCAGGCCTGACCCAGCATCCGTTCGACGTCGCCTTCAGGCCGGGTGGCGACCAGGCCGATTCCGGCGTCGCCCGCGGTCTGAAGCAGGTGACGCGTCGCCTCCTCCCGCTGGCCGGGCGGCAGCGGGCGGGACCGATCAGGCTCAACCACCAGGGCGATGGCGAGCTTGTCGGCCGGAGAGGGCGGAACGGCGAATCTCACACCGCCACTTTCGCCGTCAAAGCTTAAGGGAGATTGACCGAAATCAAGGTCGTTGGTGAATGAAGAGGCTTAATCCGCGTCCGGCTGGTTTTCCGGCAGGGCGGCGATGAAGGCCGGGTGCGCCTCGGCCCTCGCCTCGATCTCCAGCAGGCGCGGGAAGGCCGCCAGATCGACGTTGAACCGCCGCGCCGAATAGAGCTGGGGCATCAGGTAGCAGTCGGCCAGCGTCGGCGTCCCGCCGAAACACCACCCCTCGCCATAGCGAACGATCAAGGCCTCCAGCGCCGTAAAGCCGTCGATGATCCATTGACCGGCCCAGGCGTCGACCCCGGCCTGATCGGCGCCCAGACCGCGCACCGCCTTCAGCACCCGCAGATTGTTGAGCGGATGGATGTCGCAGCCGATCACCGCCGCCACGGCCCGCACCTGGGCGCGGCCCGCCGCGTCGCGCGGCAGCAGGGGCGGCTCGGGATGGGTCTCCTCCAGCCATTCCAGAATGGCCGGGCTCTGGGTCAGCACCAGGCCGTCGTCCGTCTCCAGCGCCGGGACCAGGCCCTGCGGATTGAGCCTGAGGTAGGCGTCGGACTTCTGCGCGCCCGTGCGCAGGTCCAGCGCCGCCTGCCGATACTCGACCCCTTTGAGATTGAGGGCGATGCGGGTGCGATAGCTGGTGCCCGAGCGCCAGTAGCCGTGCAGGATCATGATTGCACCGTGAAGTTGAGCGTGGGCAGACCCGCGATGACGGCCTCGACCCGATCGCCGGGGCTCAGGGGACCAACGCCTTCGGGCGTGCCGGTGAAGATCAGGTCGCCGGGCTGCAGCGCCCACAGCTCGGCCGCCTTGGACAGGACGCCGTCCACGTCCCAGATCATGTCGGACAGCCGGCTGGACTGACGGACGGCGCCGTTGACCTTCAGCTCAATGAGCGCGTCGGGCGCGGGCGGCGTCCGGCTCAACGCGCTGCAGGGCGCCGACTGGTCGAAGGCCTTGCCCGCCTCCCACGGCCGCCCCTTGGCCTTGGCCTCGGCCTGAAGATCGCGCCGCGTCAGATCGACGCCGACGGCCCAGCCGACCGGCCGCGCGTCTTCGCCCAGGGCCACGACCAGTTCGACCTCATAATGCAGGTTCTGCGTCGCCGACGGATAGGTCGGATCGGCCCCGTCCACGACCAAAGCGTCGCCCGGCTTGGCGAAGAAGAAGGGCGCGGGCTTGTCCGGGTCGGCCCCCATTTCGCGAGCGTGGGCGGCGTAGTTCTGGCCCACGCACAGGATGCGCCGCACGGGCAGGCGGCGCGCCTCGCCTTCGATCGGCAGGGACGGCGTCGGGGCGGGCGGGAACAGCCATTGGGTCATGACGCCTGTTCTAGAAGCGCCGCGCGCGTCGCGCCAGATGGGCGCCTCTGCGACCTTCGCCCATGCTGCATTGCAGGAACCTTGATCGTCGGTGTGGCGTTCCGGGCAGGGCTTCTCTATTTAATCGTCAAGCTTACACAAGGAGCGGAGCGCGCATCATGGCCACGTCCAAGGCTCGTGAAGACATCAAGAACGACCTCAAGACCCTGAAGGAGGACCTCAAGGCCGGCGCCCGCGAGGAAACCCAGCGTCTGAAGGAAAAGGCCTCCGAGGCCGAGGCGCGCCTGCGCGAGCAGGGCGAGGAGCTGCGCGAGAAGGCGCGCGGCTACTACGACGACGCCAAGGTGCGCGGCCGCGAATATTACGACGAGGCCGCCGAGAAGTTCGACGAGGCCCAGCGCTACGTCGTCGAACGCGTGCAGGAGCGTCCGATCCAGTCGACCGCCATCGCGCTCGGCGTCGGCGTCGTCCTGGGCCTGCTGCTGGCCGGGCGTCGGCGCTGATGATCGGGCGGGGGCTCATCAACCGCGCGGTGGCGACCTTCGTCGCCGCCGGCGCGGCCTTCGTGGCCATGGTCGCCCTGGGGGCCACGGTCTATTACCTGCTGCTGCTGGTCGTGCCGCCGCTCATCGGCGCCGCCCTGACCGCCCTGCTGTTCGCCCTGATCGCGGCCGTCGTCGCCCTGGTGTTCGTGCGGCGGGCGCATGGTGATGACGAGGACGAGGAATACGACGAGCCCGAAGGCCTGGGCATGCGGGCCCTGCGGCTGTTCCAGCAGCGCCCGATCCTGGGCGCCGCGGCGGCTCTGGCCGGCGGCTTCATCTTCCTGCGCAACCCCGCGTTGGCCACCATGGTGGCGGCCGCCTTTACCGAGAAAAGCAGAGTCCGAAACCGACGTTAAAGGAACGGCCAAGTCTCCGAGGCGTTGTTTCAAGCAAGCGACGCTATCGACGGGAGAGGTCGAAAGCCCGCTCCCGTCAACATCTTTCGGAGGGTTCGCCTATGCTTCGTTGGGCTATTATTTTCTTCATCATCGCCTTGGTCGCAGCTGTGCTCGGCTTCGGCGGCATCTCGGGAATGTCGTTCGAGATCGCCAAATTCATCGCCATCATCGCCGTCATCCTGTTCGTCGTCTCCCTGCTGGTGGGCGGCCTGAGGGGACGCGGCGGGCCGCGCATCTAGCCGAACGGCCAGACATTGAAATCAGGGCCGCGACCATGCCGTCGCGGCCCTTTTTCATGGTTGAAGCTAAAGCCGTCAGGCGCGACGGCGCGGAAGCCGCCAGGTCTGGTGATCGGCGAAGCGACGCCCGTCCCAGGCCACGGCCGAGACCGTCACCGTCTCGGCGTCCCATTCGATCCGGTTGAAGCTGGGCGGCGCCCCCCGCTCGCGATGCGACAGTGTCCCGCAACCGACCGCGTAGGAGCAGTGGTCCCCCACCCCGATCGGCAGGGCGAAGGGCACATGAACGTGGCCGGTGACGATCAGGTCGACGCCCGCCTCGGCGAAGATGCGGGCGGCCCGCTCGCCGCGCTTGACCTCGCCGGTCATGGGCGCGCCGATCATCTCGACCAGCGGGTGGTGGCAGGCCAGAACGCGCAAGGCTCCGACCGGCGCCTGACGCAGCGCCTCGGCCGCCCGACGCGTCTGGTCCAGATCGATGACCCCCTTGGACCAGTTGGGCCGGGCCTGCCAGCCGCGCGCCGTCGTCACGCCGCGCACCATCAACCGATCCGAGCGGAACTCATGGTCATGCGCCGGATGGCCGGTCGCGCGTTCGAACGCCCGCCACGGCCAGAACAGCCGCGCCATCACGTCCCAATAGGGCACGTCGTGATTGCCCACGGTGACGAAGACCGGCTCGGGCAGGGCGCGGATCCATTCACCCGCCGCCCCGAACTCGCGCGGATAGCCTCTCTGGGTGATGTCGCCGGTGATCAGGATCAAATCGGCGCCGGCCGCGCGGGCGTAGTCGGACGCCGCCGCCACCGCGTGTTCGTGCTCGCACCCGAAATGAACGTCTGAAAACTGGAGGACCAGACCCACTAGATGCTGTCCCCGCCCGTCGGAGGCTTGGGAGCAAGAGCCGTAAAGGCGCGCGGAACGAATTTCACCGCCGTCGCGCGGCCCAGCAACATGGGTTCGCCGTCGATCACCGCCGGAATGCGGGAGCGGGCCTCCACTTCGATCTTGCGCGCGCCGCGGGTCGTGACGGTCGGATCCTGACGCCAGTCGTCGAACAAGGCGTGGGCGGCCAGACGGAAGGCCTGGGCCGCGTCAGCGGTGTTCATGGCCGCCGCCTCCAGCCCGTCGCACTTGTCCATCGCCTTGGAGATCAGCGGGCTTATCAGCACCAGGGCCTCGGCCTTCTCGCGCACGCCGCCGTCCAGCGCGTAGCGCACCCGACCCGAGAAGGCCTTCTTCAGCGCCCGGCGGCCATAGGTCCAGGCCATCTTCAGCTTGCCCTCGCGGATGGCTTCGCGCGCCGGGGCCCACAGGGCGGGCGAGCCCAGGATGGCGGCGCAATAGAAGGCCTCGCCTTCGACCTCCCCGCCTGAGACGTACTGCGGCGCGCCCTCTTCCAGCGCCAGCCGGAGGGCCGCCTTCCAATCGCCCGTGCCGTACAGGGCCTTGGGCAGCATATTCATGGTGCCGCCGGGCAAGGGGGCGATCAGGGGACCGTCCGACCCGGCGCGGGCGGCGACCGACCGCGCCGTTCCGTCGCCCGCCAGGATGAACAGGGCGTCCGGCCGCGCCGCCAGCGCCTCGCCGATCTGGTCTGGGATGCGCGCGCCTTCCAGCACCACCACCTCAGCCTGCAGGGGATAGACCGCCAACAGGGCGGCGGCCTCATCGGCCGCTTGCGGTCCGACGCCGCCCGACAGGGGATTGACCAGGATGATGATCCGCTCCAGCCGGACCTCGCCTGTCAGGGGACGCGGCTCCTCGACCGTGTCGTGCCCCGAAGGGGCGGCGGCCAGGGCGCTCAGAAAATTCGGGGCGTCGATCATGGGCGGCGAACGCCTGCGCGCGCGGCCAGTTCCGCACCTGCGACAGCGGGTGAAAAATTAAAGTGAAGCTTGCGTCGCTTTGCCTCGGAACCGCCCTCTTCGGACTGCGTTATCGAAGCTTCAGGGGTGCCCCCTAAGGGATGAAGGACAGAACCATGAACAAGGCGATTCTCGCCATCGCCGGCGCCGGTCTTCTGGTGACCGCCTGCGCCAGCGACCCGTACTACGGCGGCGGCTACGGCTCGAACGAAACCGTGCGTCAGGGCGCTGTCGGCGCTGGTCTGGGCGCCGTGGCCGGCGCCATCATCGGCAACAACGTCGGCGGCGGCAACGCAGCCACGGGCGCGGCCATCGGCGCGCTGGCTGGCGGCGCGGCCGGGGCCATCCGCGGCTCGAACCAGGACCGCAACAACCAGCAGCGTTACCGCGACAACCAGGGCCGCTACTACTACTGCTACGACAACCGCCAGACCGAGTGCTACTGGGAGAACGGCCAACGCCGTTATTGATCCAGGCTTCTAGCCTCTGGCGCCCGAAGCGTTTTCGGGACAATCTGAAAGGGCGATCCGCATGGCGCGGGTCGCCCTTTTTGCTGGAGGGCGCGCACGCCGCACGGCGCGCGCGAGGGGCCTGACATGAAGCTTGTTTCCGCAGTCGTTCTGCTGACCGCCGGCCTGGCCGCAGCCGGGTGCGCCGCCACCAGCGGATATAAGGAGCGCAGCGATCTGGTCAGCAACCCGTCCGCCTGCGCCGACAAGCGGTTCGAGGTCTATTTCGTCCCCGACCGCGCCACCCTGACCGACGCCGCCCGCCAGGCCATCGGCATGACCGCGACCCAGCTTCAGGGCTGCCAGATCAAGCACGTCAAGGTGACGGGCCTGGCCGACGCCCGCAGCGGCACGGCCGCCGCCAATCAGTCCATTTCCGAACAGCGCGCCCGCGCCGTGGCCGAGGCCCTGGCCGGCGCCGGCCTGCCCGCCCCGGCCTTTGACATCGAGGCTTCCGGCGCCCAGGGCGCCGTGGTCGGCGGCGTCAACGATCCCCTGCGGCGCCGCACCGAGGTGCTGATCGAGGTCGTCGCCCCGCGCTGACGCACCCAGACGGCCGACTGCGGCCCGCCGTCGCGGGCCGTGGATAGGCGAGGCTTGAGGGTCTAAGGTCGCGCCTTTCCCTGGTCCTGTTCCCGGCGTCGTCCTTGCGCATCCTGTTTCTTCTGCTGACCTGGTTCGCCTTCGCCCTTCCGGCGGCGGCGTCCCCATCCGCGCCCGCGTCCGAGGCGGCCCTGCGCGACGCCCTGGCCGCCGGAGCCGCCCCCAAGGCCGCCGTCGCGCCCGGCCCCCAACGCACCGAACGCATCGAGGCCGAACTGGTCGCCATGGGCGCCTGGGCCACGCCCGGCTCGACCGCCGTCCTCGCCATCCGCCAGAAGATCAAGCCCGGCTGGCACACCTATTGGCGCAACCAGGGCGATTCCGGCGGGCCGACGACCCTGACCTGGGCCTTGCCGAACGCGCTGACGCCCGGCGACATCCTGTGGCCCCTGCCCGAGCGCCAGCGCCTGCAGAGCCTGATGAACTACGGCTATTCGGACACGGTCTTCCTGCCCGTGCCGATCGAGATTCCAGCGAACACGCCGCCAGGACGCAGCCTGCCGCTGCGCGTCACCGCCCATTTCTACGTCTGCAGCGACGAGATGTGCGTACCCGAAGACCTCGACCTCACGCTGGATCTGGCGGTGCGCGAGGGCGCAGCGCCGCTGGACGCGCGCTTCGGCCAGGCGGTTCAGGACGTGGTCGCCGGCGCCCCCCGCCCCGCCGGCATCGACGCCCGCGCCGCCCTGGTCGACGGAAAGCTGACCCTGACGGCCGGCGGCGGCCCGCTGGCGGGCGCGGCGCCGAAGTGGGCCTATTTCTATCCGTTCGAGGGCGGGGTGATCGACCACGCCGCCGCCCAGTCGGGCGAACGCGGGCCGCAGGGCCTGACCCTGACCGTCGCCGCCGGGCGCGGCCTGGCGACCAACGGTCTGAACGGACCGATCGGCGGCGTCCTGTCCACCGATCTGGGCGCCTGGGAGATCACGGCCGAGCCGGGCGCGGCCCTGACCGGCGTCACGGGCGACGGCGCGATCGGCGACGGCGAGGGCGCGCAGGCGGACGCTTCGGCCACCGACCTGTCCGACTTCGTCAAGGCGACGTTGTTCGCCCTGCTGGGCGGTCTGATCCTGAATCTGATGCCCTGCGTCTTCCCCATCCTGGCGATGAAGGCGGCCTCGCTCAGCCGCGCCGCCCATGAACCGGCCGAGGCGCGCCGCGACGGTCTGGCCTTCCTGGCCGGAGTGCTGGCGACCTTCCTGCTTCTGGCGGGCGCGCTGCTGGCCCTGCGCGCGGGCGGTCAGGTTCTGGGCTGGGGCTTCCAGTTGCAATCGCCGGGCGTGGTGGCGGCTCTGGCCCTACTGATGCTGGCGGTGGCGCTGAACCTGTCGGGCGTCTTCCATGTAGGCGCAGGCCTTCAAGGCGCCGGGCACGGCCCGCTGTCGCGCCTGCCCGGCGCGGCGGGCGCCTTCTTCACCGGGGTGCTGGCGGTGATCGTCGCTGCGCCCTGCACCGCCCCCTTCATGGCTTTTGCGCTCGGCGCCGCCCTATTCATGCCCTGGCCGATGGCCCTGGCGGTCTTCCTGATGCTGGGGCTGGGCCTGGCCCTGCCCTATGTGCTGATCAGCCTCAATCCGCGCCTGCTGGCCCGTCTGCCGAAACCCGGCCCGTGGATGGAGAGCTTACGCAATCTGCTGGCCTTCCCCATGTACGGCGCCGCCCTGTGGCTGGCCTGGGTCTATGGCCGCCAGACCTCTGACGCCCTGGCCTTGTTGTTCGGGGCCGGGCTGCTGCTGGCTTTGGCGCTGTGGCTCTATGGCCGAAGCCAGGCCGCCGCATCCGGCAAGGGCCGGGCCGCGGGCGCCGCCGCCCTGATGGCCCTGATCGCGGCCCTGGGCTTCGGCGTCCTGGCGGGGCGCGCCGCGCCCGCCGCCCCGGACAGCGCAGGCGCTTCGACCCATTTGCCGTCCCAGCCCTGGTCCGAACAGGCGGTGAAGGCCGCCTTGGCCGAAGGGCGCCCGGTCCTGGTCAACTTCACCGCCGACTGGTGCGTGACCTGCAAGGTGAACGAAAGCACGGCCCTGTCCTCGGCCCGTACGGCTGAGACGCTGGAACAGGCGAACGCCGTCTATCTGGTCGGCGACTGGACGCGGCGCGACGACGCCATCACCGCCGAACTGCAACGCCACGGCCGCTCGGGCGTGCCCCTCTACCTTGTCTATGCGCCGGGCCGGCCCGAGCCGCGCATCCTGCCTCAACTCTTGACCGAAGGCGTCGTCATCGACGCCCTGAAGGACGCCGCCGCCCGCTGACCTATCACCCCGAGGAGACCGCCATGTTCCGCCTGCTGACCGCCGCCTCCGCCTCTCTGTTGCTGCTCGCCGCCTGCCAGCAGCCGCCCGCCGCATCGCCTGAACGGTCCGAAACCGCCGTCGTCGCGCCCGAAGCGACCGAGGCGCCCGCGCCCGGCGAAACGGCCCCGGCCTTCACCCTGGTCGACGCCGAGGGACAGCAGCGCTCCCTGGCCGATTTCCGCGGCAAGACGGTGGTGCTGGAGTGGACCAACGAAGGCTGTCCCTTCGTGAAGAAGCACTACACCGGCGCCATGCAGGCCCTGCAGCGCGAGGCGACCGCCGACGGCGTGGTCTGGCTGACCATCATCTCCTCGGCGCCGGGAACCCAGGGCTTCGTCGAGGGCGAGGAGGCGCAGGCCTGGAAGGCCAAGCACCAGGCCGCTTTCACCCACCTGCTGCTCGACCCGACCGGCGAGGTCGGCAAACGCTACGACGCCAAGACCACGCCCGACATGCGCATCATCGATCCCGAGGGACGGCTGATCTACGTCGGCGGCATCGACGACCGGCCGACCAATAAGGTCGAGGATCTGGACGGAGCCAACAACTTCGTCCGCGCCGCTCTGGCCGACGCCAAGGCCGGTCGCGCGCTCCAGACCGCCTACGCTGCGCCTTACGGCTGCGCCATCAAATACCCTGAGACGATCGAGGGCTGAGCGTCCCTTCCAAGCAGAGCCTCAAGTCGCGCGAAGCGCGATGGGCCAAGCAACCAAACCTCAAGCCGAGGCTAGGCCTCAGGTTGAGGCGGCGAGGTGATGACCTCGACGTTGTCGTTCAGCAGATAGGACAGCTCGTCGAGGGCCAGCTTGCGCGCAGCTGCGTCAGACGCGCCTTCCAGAGCCGCGACCTTGACCGGAATGTCTTCCGAGATGCCGCGCAGGATGCACTTCAGATCATTGTCCGTGCCGCGCTCCTTGAGGACCAGATGACCCTGCATGTCGCGCTGGGCCAGGTCCGTCGCCTGGGTCTTGAACGCTCCATAGGCCGCGCCGGTGAAGAAGCCGGCCTTGTCCGCCTCGCCCGAGGCCAGCCAGCCGTCGACGATGGTCTTCAGGGCGCCCGAACGGGCCGCCAGATCGGCGAACAGAGGCTCCTGGGCCACCGAAACCGGTGCGGCCGGGGCCGCCGGCGGCAGGGCGGCGGCTTCAGCGACCGCGGGGTCGGCCAGCATCAGGGCGACGGCGAGAGCTATTCCGCAGGACATGGCGTGCCTTTCACAAGGGACCGAGACGGCGGACTTCCGCCAGGAAATCCTTGTTGACCCAGTCTTGGATTGAACTCTTCACGGCCTGAGCCGTAAACCAGAGCTTGCAAGCGCCGGGCCAAAAGCCGGGACCGCCATGGGGAGACGACAATGCCGCACGCCGCCTGGGCCGAACTCGAGGCCGCCGCCCGACGGGACGCGGATGCGCGAATCCAGGATCAATTCACCGCCGACCCCGACCGGCTGGCGCGGCTGACGCTGGACATGGCCGGCTTGCACATCGATCTGTCCAAACAGAGCTGGACCCACGCGGGCCTGAAAGCCGCGCTGGACCTGGCCCGCGCCTGCGACGTCGAAGGCCGCCGCGCGGCCCTGTTCAACGGCGAGGCGGTCAATCTGACCGAAGGCCGCGCCGTGCTGCACCCGGCCCTGCGCGCGCCGGACGGCGCCGACTTCCGCGCCCTAGAAGAACCTGTCTCAGCCGAAGTCGAGGCCGTGCGCGCCGAGATGAAAGCCTACGCCGAAGCGTTGCGGTCCGGGAATGAAACAGGCGCGAGCGGACGCCCCTTCAAGACGGTGCTCCATATCGGCATCGGCGGTTCCGATCTGGGACCGCGCCTGATCTGGGACGCCCTGCGGCCTCTGGACCCGGCCATCGACCTGCGCTTCGTCGCCAACATCGACCCGCGCGACATGGCCGAGGCCCTGATCGGGCTGGATCCTGAAACCACCCTGGTGATCGTCGTCTCCAAGAGCTTCACCACTCAGGAGACCCTGCTGAACGCCCAGGCCGCCAAGGCCTGGCTGGCCGCCGCCCTGCCCGCCGAGGGGATGGCGAAACACTTCATCGGCGTCACCGCGGCGCCGGAAAAGGCGACGGCGTTCGGCTGCGGCCGCACCTTTGCGTTCCGAGACTGGGTCGGCGGGCGCTATTCCCTGTGGTCGGCGGTCAGCCTGTCCTGCGTCATCGGCCTGGGCTGGGACGCGTTCCAGGGCTTCCTCGACGGCGCCGCCGCCCTGGACCGCCACTTCCTCGAGGCCCCGCTGGAGAGGAATGCGCCAGTGCTTCTGGCTCTGGCCGAGATCTACAACGTCGACGCCCTGCACCGCCCGGCGCGCACCATCGCCCCCTACGCCCACGACCTGCGCCGCCTGCCCGCCTTCCTGCAGCAACTTGAGATGGAATCGAACGGCAAGCAGGTGCGACGCGACGGCGCGCCCGTCGGCCGCCAGACCTGCCCCGTCATCTTCGGCGAGCCGGGTGCCAACGCTCAGCACGCCTTCTTCCAGCAATTGCATCAAGGGCCGCAGGTCGTGCCGGTCGAGTTCATCATCGTGGCCCGCACCTGCGAGGAAACGCCCTCGACCTATCTATGGTCCAACGCCCTGGCCCAGGCCCAGGCCCTGATGCAGGGCAAGACCGAAACCCAGGCCCGCGCCGAGCTGATCGCATCCGGCGCCTCCGAGGACGAAGCCGACCGCCTGGCGCCGCACAAGACCTTTCCCGGCAATCGACCGTCGACCGCCATTCTGATGGAGCGGCTGACGCCCCAGACCCTCGGCGCCCTGATCGCCCTCTATGAGCACAAGACCTTCGTCGAAGGCGTCCTGTGGGACATCAACAGCTTCGACCAATGGGGCGTGGAGCTGGGCAAGGTTCTGGCCAAGGCCCTGCTGAAGGACGCCGCCGCAGGCGCGCCCTCGGCGGACCTCGACCCCTCCACGGCGGACCTGCTGCGGCGGCTGACGGCGTGACCGTCGTCGCCCCGACCTGGCAGCGGCTGGAGGGGTTGGCCCTGCTCGTCCTCGCCGCCCTGGCCTATAGCCGCTTCGGCCAGAGCTGGGCGCTGTTCGCCGTTCTCTTCCTGGCTCCTGACCTCTCCTTCGCCGGCTATCTGGCGGGTCCGCGCGCAGGCGCATGGGCCTATAATCTGGCGCACAGCCTGATCGGACCCTTGGCGCTGGCGAGCGCGGGCCTGCTGGCCGCCGCGCCCTTGGCGACCGCCCTCAGCCTGATCTGGCTGGCGCACATCGGGTTCGACCGCGCGCTCGGCTATGGGCTCAAGTCGCTTGAAGCCTTCGGCCTCACCCACCTTGGTCTGATCGGTCCCGCCAGGCGCGCGGCGCAGGTCGATCAGTAGAGACCGCTAATGCGCGCGGCCGCTCTCTCCAGATAGGCCGCCGTCGGAAGCCCGGTTCCGTGATACAAGCCGCCGATGCTAAGGTGTGATCGCGCAACACACGGCGAAACGACCATGGACATGATGCTGGAGTTGACGGTCGCCACCGCCATGGTGCTGCTGACCGTGGGAACGCACGCGATCGGACTGCTCTGCCTGGGTCGCGTGCTGGCCGCCCTGGAAGCGCGCGAAAGTCCGGCTCCGGCAGCGGTCCGCCTCAACCCCCTGTCCACGCGCGGCGCCCTCTATACGGTGACTTTGGTGCTGGGCCTTTTCGTCATCCACGGGCTGGAGATCTGGAGCTACGCCGCCCTCTTCTACCTGCTGGAAGCCGTGCCCGATCTACGCGAAGCCGTCTATTTCTCGTCCATCAGCTACGGCTCCATCGGCTACGGCGACGCCTCCATTGATCCGGAATGGAAGCTGCTAGGCGCGATCGAAGGCATCAACGGCGCCATTCTTCTGGGCTGGACCGTGGCCTTCTTCGTCACGGTCATGGGACGACTTCTGCCGAGCGCCGAACGCGGCAGCGGCTTCGAATAGGCCGCCCGTGAAAAAAGGCCCGGCCGTGCGGCCGAGCCTTTCCTCATCTCATCCCCGCTTACCAGCGGCGGTCGTAGCGGTAGTCGCGATCACGATCGCGGTCGCGGCGGTTCTGATAGCTGCGCCATTCGCCGTGGTTCCGCCAATAGCGGCCGTCGCGGTAATAGCGTCCGTCGTTGCGCTCATAACGGCCGTTGTAATAGCCGTCGCGGCTGTTGATGCCGTGCTCGCGCTCCCAGTGGCCCTGGTTTCGATAGCAGCGGCCGCCGCGGTAGTAGCCACAGTCGTCGTTTTTCGAGGACGAGGCCGCGCCCAGCGCCGCGCCCGCCAAGGCGCCGCCCGCGACATAGCGTCCGTCGCCTTGGCCGATCAGGGCGCCGGCGACGCCGCCGACCACGGCGCCCAGGACGGCGTCACGGCCGGTGTTGTCGCGATCGCGGTCGCGATAATGCTGGGCCGCAGCCGGGGTCGAAGCCAGCATCGTCACAACCAGAGCAGGGGCGATAGCGCCGGCGCCGATCTTGAACAGGGTCTTCATGGCGGGCTCCTTTCGAAAGCCGGTTGATCCGTTGTCCCCCTTCTAGCGGCGCCTGTCTGAACGACCTCGGCGGCGGTCGTTCATTTTCGCTTCATCTGGGCGCCGATTTCAGGCCGCATCGCCCTTGACGCCCCCCCTCCCCCTGCCTAACTCCCCGGTCGTTAGCACTCGGGGAGGGCGACTGCCAAAGTCGTGGGCTCCGAGGGCTGGAACCAACATCCTAACGGGAGTTACTCAGATGGCGTTTCGTCCGCTCGGCGACCGCGTGCTGGTCAAGCGCGTTGAAGAAGAATCCAAGACCAAGGGCGGGATCATCATCCCCGATACGGCCAAGGAAAAGCCCCAGGAAGGCGAAGTCGTCGCCGTGGGCCCCGGCGTCCGTGACGAAGACGGCAAGTTCGTCGCCCTGGAGCTGAAAGCCGGCGACCGCGTCCTGTTCGGCAAGTGGTCGGGCAGCGAAGTGAAGATCGACGGCGAAGACCTGATCATCATGAAGGAATCCGACGTCCTGGGCGTGCTGTCGTAAGACGCGCCTCGGTTTCCGGTTTCTGATTTAAAATCTTATAGATAGGAGCAGCCCGCATGGCCGCTAAAATCGTAAAGTTCAACACCGACGCCCGCGACAAGATGCTGAAGGGCGTCAACGTCCTGGCTGACGCCGTCAAGGTGACCCTGGGTCCGAAGGGCCGCAACGTCGTGATCCAGAAGTCGTTCGGCGCCCCGCGCTCGACCAAGGACGGCGTTTCGGTCGCCAAAGAGATCGAGCTGGAAGACGCCTTCGAGAACATGGGCGCCCAGATGATCCGCGAAGTCGCCTCCAAGGCGAACGACAACGCGGGCGACGGCACCACCACCGCCACCGTCCTGGCTCAGGCCATCGTGCAAGAGGGCCTCAAGGCCGTCGCCGCCGGCATGAACCCGATGGACCTGAAGCGCGGCATCGACCAGGCCGTCGCCGTGGCCCTGGACGAAGTGAAGACCATCTCCAAGCCGGTCTCCAACAACTCGGAAATCGCCCAGGTCGGCACCATCTCGGCCAACGGCGACGCTGAAATCGGCGAGCTGATCGCCCTGGCCATGGCCAAGGTCGGCAACGAAGGCGTCATCACGGTCGAAGAAGCCAAGACGGCTGAAACCACCGTCGACATCGTCGAAGGCATGCAGTTCGACCGCGGCTACCTGTCGCCCTACTTCATCACCAACCCGGACAAGATGGAGGTCGCCCTCGAAGAGCCCCTCATCCTGCTCCACGAGAAGAAGCTGACCTCGCTGCAGCCCATGCTGCCGGTGCTGGAAGCCGTGGTTCAGTCGGGCCGCCCCCTGCTGATCATCGCCGAGGACATCGAAGGCGAAGCCCTGGCCACCCTGGTGGTCAACAAGCTGCGCGGCGGCCTGCGCGTCGCCGCCGTCAAGGCTCCGGGCTTCGGCGACCGCCGCAAGGCCATGCTGGAAGACATCGCCATCCTGACGGGCGGCCAGGTCATCTCTGAAGACCTGGGCATCAAGCTGGAAACCGTCACCCTGGACATGCTGGGCAAGGCCAAGAAGGTCTCCATCACCAAGGACGACACCACCATCGTCGAAGGTTCGGGCGAGAAGGACGGCATCGAGGCTCGCGTCGGCCAGATCAAGCGTCAGATCGAGGACACCACCTCGGACTACGACCGTGAGAAGCTGCAAGAGCGTCTGGCCAAGCTGGCCGGCGGCGTCGCCGTCCTGCGCGTCGGCGGCTCGACCGAAGTCGAAGTGAAGGAAAAGAAGGACCGCGTCGACGACGCCCTGAACGCGACCCGCGCCGCTGCCGATGAAGGCATCGTCCCGGGCGGCGGCGTGGCCCTGCTGCAAGCCTCCAAGAAGCTGATCGATCTGAAGGGCGTTAACGCCGATCAGAACGCCGGCATCAACATCGTGCGCCGCGCCCTGCAGGCTCCGATCCGTCAGATCTCCGAGAACTCTGGCGTCGAAGGTTCGATCGTGGTCGGCAAGGTCATGGACTCGACCGACGCCTCGTTCGGCTTCAACGCCCAGACCGAAGAGTACGGCGACCTCGTCCAGATGGGTGTGATCGATCCGGCCAAGGTCGTCCGTTCGGCTCTGAAGTCGGCCGCCTCGGTCGCCGGCATCATGATCACCACGGAAGCCGCCATCGCTGACGCGCCGAAGAAGGCCTCGGCCGGCGGCGCCCCCGACATGGGCGGCATGGGCGGTATGGGCGGCATGGACTTCTAAGGAAGTCCGGCTTCTCAAAGCTCAAACGACGGAAGGGCGGGATCGAAGGATCCCGCCCTTTTCTTTTCCTTCTTCATCGAGACGATGAAGGACTATTCACCCGCCTCCCCGACTTCACGCCCCGCCAGCCGCGCGCCCTCGACCACCGCCGGGTCGTTCCGCGCCGTGTCCAGCACCCAGTCGCGGAAGCGGGCGATCTTGGGGGTCAGGCGGCGGCCGGGCGGGTAGCAGAGCCAATAGCCCTCGGCCAGGGCGACGGTCTCCTTGAACGGCCGGACCAGAAGTCCCCGTTCGATCTCGCGGCCGTAGAGGATGGGCGAACCCAGGGCCACGCCCTGATCGCCCAGCGCCGCCGCCACCTCCATCGCCTGATTGTCGGCCGTCAGACGCGGCGACGGGGCGGCGTCGGCGGGCGCCACCCCGGCGGCGGCGAACCAGGCCGCCCACTCCTCCGGCTCTCCGACCAGATGGGCGCGTTTCAGATCAGCAGGCGTCTTCAGATCCAGCCGATCGCGCATGGCGGGGGTGCAGACGGGCGTGAAGACGGCCGGCATCAGGAAACGGCTCTCCAGTCCGGGCCAGCGGCCCGAACCGAAGCGCAGCGCCACGTCCAACCCGTCCGCGCTGAGGCTGGACAGGACCGGGCTGGTGTCCACCCGCACCGCCAGGTCGGGGTTGGCCAGTTGAAAAGACCCCAGCCGCGTCGCCAGCCACTGGGTCGCCAGAGTCTGAAGCGTCGTGACGGCCAGCACGCCCTGGTCGGTCTCGACCACCTCGGCCACGGCGCGACGCAGCAGGGTCATCGCCTCGGTCGCCGCCGTGGCCAGGCGCTCGCCTTCGGGCGTAAGGGCCACCTGCCGCGTGCCGCGCGTGAACAGGGGCCGCTCCAGCCGTTGCTCCAGATCGCGGATACGCCAGCTGACCGCCGCCTGGCTCATGCCCAGAATCTCGGCCGCGCGGGTGAAGCTGAGCAGACGCGCCGCCGCCTCGAACACGCGAAGCGCGTCGACCGGGATGCGGGAAAGAGGATCAGACATAAGCTAGCCTTATGGATGAACGCCGTCGTCTCGTTTGTGACAGCCGCCACCATGCGCCATTCTGTTGATCTCAGAAAGGAGGACGAACAATGGAAGACATTCACCGCACTCATAAGGAACCCGCGTGGGGCTGGATCGGAGCCTTGCTTGACGCCCACCGCCTTTCACGCCGCGAAACCGGCGATGTCCGTCTCAGGGCCCGACCCTGCCCGACGCCCCCGCGTCGGGCGGCCTGCTGACGGCCGCCGCTGCGCCGGGCGCGACCCCAAGCGCGCGACAAGCGCGACAAGGCGTCGCGCCCGGCGTCCTTCCGTCAGCGGAGCGGTTGCCCCCGCGCGGCGCCCCCGCCCATAAAGGCGCCTTCATCGTCACAGAGGGGGCCCTGATCGATGCGCCGCACCACCCGTATTCCGTCCTTCGCCGCAGCCGCGCTGATCGCCGCCGCCGGTCTAAGCGTCGCCGTTCCGGCCGAGGCCCAGTCGCGCCGCGCCGCGCCCGCCGCCGAGCGTTCGGACTGGCCCGCCCGCGCCGCTCCGGCCCAGACGCGCGCCGTGACCTTCGCCGCATCGGCCGCCCCGTCGGGCGCCCTGGTTCTGCCGCTGTCGTCGGAGGCCGAGCTGGCCGCGCGCGGCGCCGCCCTGGACGTCGCGACGCGTCAGACGATCGCCTCGGCCCTGACCGCCGCCCGCTTCGACTACAAGGCGCGCCAGACGCTGAGCCTGCATGGCGTCGGCGGCTGGGACCGCATCCTGGTCATCGGCCTGGGCGAAGCGCCCAAGGCCGCAGACATTCAAACCGCCGGGATCGTCGCGGGTCGCGCCCTGAACAGCCAGCCCGGCGCCCTGACGGCCGTGACCTCCGGCCTGTCGGCTGATCTGGCGTCGGAGCTGGCGACCGGCCTGGGCATCGGCCACTATCGCTCGGACCTCTATGTCACCACCGGCCGCGACCGTCCGGCGCCCGGCGCCCTGACCGTCGTCGCCGATGACGCATCGGGCGCCCAGGCGCACCACCGTCGCGGCGCCGCCCTGATCGAAGCCATGGCCTGGACCCGCGACGTGTCCAACGAACCGGCCAACATCATCTATCCGGAAAGCTTCGTCGAACGCGCCCGCGTCGCCTTCGCCGGCGTGCCGGGGGTCGAGATCACCGAGTTGGACGTGCCCGCCATGCAGCGCCTGGGCATGGGCGCCCTGCTGGGCGTCGGCCAGGGCTCCAACCGCCCGCCGCGCCTGCTGGCCGTGCGCTATCGCGGCCAGGGCGCGTCCAACGACGGCCCGATCGCCCTGCTGGGCAAGGGCATCACCTTCGACTCCGGCGGCATCTCCATCAAGCCCGGCGCCAATATGGGCAATATGAAGATGGACATGTCCGGCGCCGCCAGCGTGGTCGGCGCGGTCCTGGCCCTGGCCAAGTCCGGCGCGCCGGTGGACGTGGTCGCCGTCGCCGCCCTGGCCGAGAACATGCCCGACGGCGGCGCCATCCGCCCCGCCGACGTGCTGACCGCCATGAACGGCAAGACCATCGAGATCATCTCGACCGACGCCGAAGGCCGCCTGGTCCTGGCCGACGCCGTGGTCTGGGCCGACACGACCCTGAACCCCGCCGCCATCGTCGACGTGGCCACCCTGACCGGCTCGGTCGGCGGCGCCCTGGGCAATGACTATGCGGGCCTGTTCAGCCGCCACGACGCCCTGGCCGACCAGCTGAAGACGGCGGGCGACGCCACCGGAGAGACGCTGTGGCGCCTGCCGCTGCACCCCTCCTATGTGCGGGCCACCTCCTCGACCATCGCCGACATCAAGAACTCGGGCGACGGCGGGGCGGGCGCGGGCACGGGCGCCCACTTCATCGGCTATTTCGCCCGCCCTGAGACGCCTTGGGCGCATCTGGACATCGCCAACATGGCCTTCGGCGCAGCCAACGACGTGAAACCGGCGGGATCGGCGGGCTACAGCGTCCGCCTGCTGGAACGCTTCGTGCGCGATTTCCAGCCGGTGACGAAGGAGAAGGGAACGGGCGGCTACTGAGGCCGCCCCTTCTCAACCTTCCTTGATGGCGACGATCTCGACCGACTGGCCCGCGACCGTCGCCTCATCCCCCTCGCGCTTGCCCAGCAGGGCGCGGGCCAGGGGCGAGACGTGGCTGACGCTGCCCTTGGACGGGTCGGCCTCGTCCTCGCCGACGATGCGCCAGGACTGGGTGCGGCCGTCCTCGCGCTCGATCGTCACCGTGTCGCCGAAACGGACCTTGCCGTCCGGCGGCGCCTCGACCAGCTGGGCCGTGCCCCGGCGCGCCGACCAGTAGCGCAGGTCGCGCGTCGCCCGCGCCATGGCGGTGCGATCGGCCTCGATGGAGCCTGCCGCCTGAGCCGCCGTATAGGCCGCGCGCGCGGCCGCCAGCTCGGCCTCGATCTGGGCCAGCCCCTGCGGCGTGACGAGGTTGGGATGGGGCGAGATCGGCCGGTCCAGCAGGTCCGCCGCCGTGGCTTCCAGATCTTCTTCCCGTGTAAAGGCGACGCTCATGTTGGCCAGCATAGGCCGCGGCGGACATTCCCGCTAGGAAGGCGTCGATGACCTCCGCCCCCGCAACAGTCGCCGTGATCGGCGCCGGTCCCGCCGGACTGATGGCCGCCGAACGTCTGGCTCAGGCGGGCCTGCGCGTCGTCGTCCATGAGCGGATGCCCTCGATCGCGCGCAAGCTGCTGATGGCCGGGCGCGGCGGGCTGAACCTGACCCATTCGGAGCCGCTGGAGCCGTTCCTGAACCGCTATGACGCCGCCGCACAGGCGCGCATCAAGGGCTGGCTGGACGCCTTTTCGCCCGCCGATCTGATCGAATGGGTCGAGGGGCTGGGCCAGCCGACCTTCGTCGGTTCATCCGGACGGGTGTTCCCGAAAGCGATGAAAGCCTCGCCCCTGCTGCGCGCCTGGTTGGCGCGGCTGGAGGGTCTGGGCGTCGAGGTCCGCACCCGCTCGCGCTGGACCGGCTGGCAGGGCGAGGCTCCGACCTTTGACACGCCCGATGGCGAGCGGATCGAACGCGCGGACGCCGTCGTTCTGGCCCTCGGCGGCGCCAGTTGGGCGAAGCTGGGGTCCGACGCCGCATGGGTTCCGACGCTGGAGAAGGCGGGCGCCGAGGTGGCCGTCTTCCGTCCCGCCAACGTCGGCTTCGACGTCGCCTGGTCGCCGAACTTCCGCGACCGCTTCGCCGGAACGCCGCTGAAAGGCGTCGCCCTGATGCACGGCGACCGCACCGTGCGCGGCGAGGCCATGATCGCCGCCTATGGGATCGAGGGCGGCGGCGTCTACGCCTTGTCCGCCGGTCTGCGCGAAGCGGTGGAGCGCGACGGATCGACCGTGCTGACGCTCGACCTGCGGCCCGATCTGAGCGTCGAAGCCCTCGCTCAGCGTCTGTCGAAACCGCGCGGCAAGGACAGCCTGTCGAACTGGCTGCGCAAGGCCGCGCGGCTGGACGCCGCCTCTGTCGCCCTGCTGCGTGAAGGCGGTCCGCTGCCCGCAGACCCGGCCGAACTGGCCGCACGGATCAAGGGCGTCGCCCTGACCTTGACCGGGGTGCAGGGTCTAAGCCGCGCCATCTCCTCGGCCGGAGGCGTGGCGCTGAACTCTGTGGACGACCGGCTGATGCTGAAGACGCGGCCCGGCGTCTTTGCCGCGGGCGAGATGCTGGACTGGGAGGCGCCGACCGGCGGCTATCTGCTCCAAGCCTCCTTCGCCTCAGGCGTCGTCGCGGCGGACGGCGTGCGCGCCTGGCTGAACGGGCGCTGAGGCCTTTCAGGGTCGACAGCGGCGCCCTCAGGGGGCAGCGTGGCGCAAATCGTTCAAGAGCTGAGCCCGCCCATGACCCTCGCCCGTTCCGCCGCCGTCGGCCTGATCGCCGTCCTGATGTGTTCGACCTCCGCGCTCGCCCAGACCGGCCGCGTCGACCCGGCCCGACTGAACGAGGCCACGCGCGTCCTGGCGTCTGATGAATTCGAAGGCCGCGCCCCGGTCACGCCCGGCGAAGACCGCACCGTCGAATGGCTGTCGCAGCAGTTTCAGGCGCTGGGCTTAGAGCCCGGCGGCCCCAACGGATCGTGGGTGCAGGTGGCCCAGGTCAGCCGCACCAGCCAGGACGGTCCCGCCGCCATCAGCGTTTCCGCCAACGGCCGCACGACCGAACTGCAGCGCGCCAAGGACGTCATCGTCTCATCCGACCGTCCGGTGGAGCGCATCAGTCTGACCGACGCGCCTCTGGTCTTCGTCGGCTATGGCGTCGACGCGCCCGAGCGTGGGTGGGACGACTACAAGGGCGTCGATCTGACCGGCAAGATCATGCTGGTGCTGGTCAACGACCCCGACTTCGGCGCGCCCGAAGGCCACCCGGTCAACGGCAAGTTCGACGGTCAGGCCATGACCTTCTATGGCCGCTGGACCTATAAGTTCCAGGTGGCGGCGGCGCATGGCGCGGCGGGCGTTCTGGTCATCCACGACACGCCGGGCGCGGGCTATCCTTGGTCGACGCTGGAGAATTCCTCGACCGCGCCCAAGTTCGACATCGTCCGCGCCGATCCGAACAAGGAGCGCGTGGCGGCGCAGGGCTGGATTCAGGGCGCGATCGCCGAACAGCTGTTCAGGGACGCCGGCCTCGACTTCGCCGCCCTGAAGGACCAGGCGCGCACGCCCGATTTCCGCCCCGTAGCGCTGGACGGCGTGACCATGTCCATCGACTTCGGCCAAAAAGCCGACCGGGTCGAGACGCGCAACGTCATCGGCCGCCTGCCCGGAACCAAATACCCGAACGAGACCGTCATGTTCGGCGCCCACTGGGACGCCTATGGCCGCGCCACGCCGAAGAACGGCGACGACATCTATAACGGCGCCGTGGACAATGCGACGGGCGTCGCCGGCGTCATGGAGATCGCCCGCCTGTTCGCCGAAGGGCCGCGGCCCGAACGCTCGACTGTCTTCATCAGTTGGGCGGCCGAGGAGACCGGCCTGCTGGGCGCCGAATACTATGCCGCCAATCCGGTCTGGCCGCTGGAGACGACTGTCGCCAACATCAATATGGACAGCCTGCTGCCGGGGACCGAGATCGACCCGAACATCGTCGTCATCGGCGCGGGCAAGAACGATCTGGACGACCGGCTGGCGGTGCTGGCCGCGCGCGAGGGTCGTCGTCTGATCCCCGACCCGGCGCCGCACGCAGGGGCCTTCTATCGCTCGGACCACTTCCCGCTGGCGCGCAAGGGCGTGCCCGCCCTGTTCGCCGCCGCAGGCTTCACCGGTCACAACGAAGCCAGCCGGGACTATGTCGCCAACCGCTATCATCAGCCGACGGACGAATGGACGCCGCAGTGGAAGATGGACGCCGCCGCCGCCGATGTGCAGCTGCTGTATGAGGTCGGCCGCGACCTGGCCAACTCGCGCGACTGGCCCGCGTGGAAGCCGGGCGACGAGTTCGAGGGCGCGCGCAACGCCTCGGCGTCGGCGCGCCAGTAATCGGCCGCAAGTGACGTGAAGCCGCCAAGGCGCTAGACCGCATCCATGACCAGCCTCCCCGACCTCCACGGCGTCTGCCCGCCGCGTTTCAATGCGGTGAAGGACGCCTTCGCCGCCAACTTCACCGACGCCCCCGAAGGGCTGAACGAACTGGCCGCGCGCTTCAGCGTGACCCTCGACGGCGAGACGACGGTGGACCTGTGGGCCGGCTCGGCCGATCTGGCGGGGACCAAGCCTTTCGCCGAGGACACCCTGGTCCCGGTCTTCTCGACCGGCAAGGCGGTGATGGCCCTGATGATCGCGCGCTGCGTGGACAAGGGGCTGCTGTCCTATGAGGACCGGGTCGCCGATCACTGGCCCGCCTTCGGCGCGGCGGGCAAGGACCAGCTGACCGTCGGCCAGCTGATGAGCCACCAGTCCGGCCTGCCGGGCTTTTCCGACGGCGTGGAGCCGGCCATCTGGTTCGATCGTCAGGCGGTGCTGGACAAGCTGGCGGCCCAGACGCCGCTGTGGGCGCCGGGGACGGCGTCCGGCTATCACCCCATCACCATCGGCTATCTGGCGGGCGAGCTGTTCCGCATCGTCGACGGGCGGACCATGGGCGCGGCCCTGCGCGAAGACTTCGCCCAGCCGTTCGATCTGGACCTGTGGATCGGCCTGCCGGAAAGCGAACACGGCCGCGTGGCCCAGTTGCGCAAACCCGCCGCCGCGCCGGACCTCGGCCCCATCGACGCGATCAAGAAGGCGGCCTTCCTGGATCGCGGCTCGGCGCCCGGCGGACGCGGCTCGACGGAGTGGCGCATGGCGGAGATCCCCTCGGCCAATCTACACGCCACAGCCAAGGATCTGGCGCGGATGATGTCCCTCGTCGCCACGGGCGGCGCGCTGGATCATCTGCCGGTGCTGTCGGAGGAAACCCTGACCCAGGCGACGCGCGAACGCATCCACGGACTGGATAAGGTCGTGCCGTTCCACATGAATTGGGCGGCCGGGTTCATGCGCAATGAAGGGCTGAACATTTTCGGCCCCAACCCGACAACGGTCGGCCACACAGGCTGGGGCGGGTCGATGGCGTTCGCCGATCAGGCGGCGGGCGTCTCGGCCGCCTATGTCATGACGCGCCAGTCGCCCCACCTGCTCGGCGATCCGCGCGCCCTGCGGTTGGTCGAAGCGCTCTACACGGCCTTGTAGGGCGACGCCTTAGGCTTCCGGCCCCCAAGCCAGCTGGTCGTGGACGATCAGCCAGCCGTCGACCGTGCGGCGCAGAATCCGGGTGAACAGGCCGCGATGGGTCTTGCCGTCGCGCGTCATCACCGCCCGGCCTGAGACCACCGCCGTATTGACGTCGAACTGCATGGTCTCGAACCACTCATAAGACAGCGTCCCCAGGCCGCCCGGCGCCGCCGCGCGGGCGTCCAGGGCGGAGCGCACGCTGTCGGGCCCCTTCAGCGGAGTGTCGCCCAGGAAGACCAGTAGCGGCTCGTCATGGACATAGGTGGCCATGACCGCATCCACCTGACCCGAGGTCCAGGCGGCGGCGGCGGCGTCCAGGGCGTCGCTGACGGCGTCGAAGGTCTCGGCCGTGGTCGGCGGGGCGGCGACGGCGACAGGCGCGCCCGGCGCGGCGGTCGGCGCGGCCTCGCGGCTCACCCCGACGCGAGCGGTGCGGATCACTTCATCGCCGCCGGTCTGAACCGCGCCATGGGCGCAGGCCGTGGTCCCCCCGACGAGCAGAACGGTTGCGGCGGCGGCGGCGAGGAAGCGGGAACAGATCATCATCGCCTTCTTCTTTAGGACGGGACGGCGCCCGACCTCAACGCACAGGCGGCGGATTCTCGCCGAGGGCGTCCATGCGGTCCTCGGCCGGGTCGTCCAGAAGACCGGGTTCGGGCGCCACGATGGTCTCGGCGGTGTCCGACGCACGACGCACCTTGAGCACCGCGCCCAGGGCGAAGACGGCGGCTCCGACCCAGATGAAGGCGAAGGAGGCGATGCGCAGGCTGCCCAGGGCCTCGCCCTGCAAGGCGCCGATGACGAAGACGATGGTCGGGGCCAGGAACTGCAGAAAGCCCATGCTGGACAAGGGCATCCGCCGCGCCGCCCAGGCGAACAGGGCCAGCGGGATGACCGTCGCCGGTCCCGCGAACAGCAGCCAGGCGGAGGCGGCGGGGGAGGCGGTGAAATGGCCCTGACCCGTCGCCTCGATGAAGACGACCCACGCCAGGCCGGGCAAGGCCAGCAGCAGGCATTCCATGAACAGGCCGGTCTGGGCGTCGACCGAGACCCGTTTGCGGATGATGCCGTAGCCGGCGAAGCTGAAGGCCAGCAGCAGCGACACCCAGGGCATATGGCCCAGGGCGACCGCCTGAAGAACCACGCCGATCGCCGCCAGGACGATGGCGATGACGCCGAAACGGTCGATCCGCTCACGGAACAACCAGGCCCCGGCGGCCATGTTCAGCAGCGGATTGAGATAATAGCCGAGCGAAGCGTCCAGCGTCCGGCCGTTGTTCACCGCCATGACGTAGGTGGTCCAGTTGGCGGCGATCAGCACCGCCGACAGGGCCAGCCAGCCCAGCACCCTGGGCTGGCGGAAGACGGCGACCACCTGGGCCCACTGGCGCGACAGCATGACCAGGATCAGGGCCCAGACCAGGCCCCAGACGGCGCGGTGGCCCATGATCTCCCAGGCGTCCGCGCCCTGATGCGCCATCTGCTGGAACACCAGGGGAATGAAGCCCCACAGCAGGTAGCAGAGCACCCCCGCCGCCAGGGCGGCGCGGGCTTCGGACGCAGGAGCAGCAGGGGAGGCGCTCACACTGGAACCTTTCGATCCCCGCCGCATCGCCGACGCGGCGGGATCATGGAGTGCTCAAACGGCCCTCAAGCAGCCCCGCACCGCGTGCGGGGCGTTAGGGTCTCTTAGACAGTCAAAGTGCGGTAGCCGCTCTTGGGCGAGATGACGCCGGTCTCGTCCAGCAGTTGGGCGATCTGCACGGCGTTCAGGGCCGCGCCCTTGCGCAGGTTGTCCGACACCACCCAGAACGACAGGCCGTGCTCGACGGTCGGATCCTTGCGGATGCGCGACACATAGACGGCGTGCTCGCCCGCGGCGTCGACCGGGGTGATGTAGCCGTCATGCTCCTGCTTATCGACGACCAGGATCCCCGGCGCCTCGCGCAGGATTTCGCGCGCCTCGTCCGGTTCGATCGGGCGGTCGAACTCGACCGTCACGGCCTCCGAATGGCCGACGAAGACCGGCACGCGGACGCAGGTGACGGTCAGCTTGATCGACGGGTCGAGCATCTTGTGCGTCTCGTCCCACATCTTGGCTTCCTCGTCGGTGTAGCCGTCGTCGCGGAACGAACCGATGTAGGGAATGACGTTGAAGGCGATCTGCTTGGGGAACTTCTTCGGCGTGGCGTCGCCCAGGCCGTAGATGGCCTTGGTCTGGTTCCACAGCTCGTCCATGCCTTCCTTCCCGGCGCCCGAGACGGACTGATAGGTCGAGACGACGACGCGCTTGATCTTGGCCGCGTCATGCAGCGGCTTCAGCGCCACCACCAGCTGGGCGGTCGAACAGTTGGGGTTGGCGACGATGTTCTTCTTGGTCGCCAGCTTGGCGTCGTCCGGATTCACCTCGGGCACGATCAGCGGCACGTCCGGATCCTGACGGAAGGCCGAGGAGTTATCGATAACGATGGGGCCGGCCTTGCCGATCTTCTCGGACCATTCGCGCGACACCCCGCCGCCGGCGCTCATCAGCACCAGGTCGACGCTCGAGAAGTCGAACTGCTCGATGTCCTCGCACTTGATCGTGCTGTCGCCGAAGGAGACCTCGACGCCTTTGGATTTTCGGGAGGCGATCGCGTGCATTTTCTCGACGGGGAAGCTCACTTCCTCGAGGATGGCCAGGATTTCCCGGCCGACATTGCCTGTGGCGCCTACGACGGCGACGCGATAGCCCATGATGAAATCATCCTTTGTTCGGGGGCGTTTGGGAGAAACGCTTCTGCATTTGGGTCTTTCGCAGTCGCGAAGCAACCAGAATCCTCCAATTCGTCGCCCGAATCCGCGACCGCCTTCCCCCGGCCCCATACGAGGGCTATCTGCTGGCCATGACCTCCCGTATCCGCAACGCTTACGACATCCGCGTGGAAGAGGGCGTGATCACGCCCGAACCGGCCCAGGCCGCCCTGATCGGCGCGCTGGAGCGGCTGGAGACCGGCTTGTCGAAGAAGGGGCTGTTCGGCGCCCTGCCCGAGGTCAAGGGCATCTACATCTGGGGCCCGCCGGGACGCGGCAAGTCCATGCTGATGGACCTCTTCTATTCCTCGACGCCCGAGCAGAAGAAGGTCCGCGCCCATTTCCACGCCTTCATGGCGCGCATCCACGACCTGGTGAAGCAGTGGCGCGACGGCTCGCCGCGCAGCCGCAAGGACGTGTTCGGAACCAGCAAGGGCGACGACCCCATTCCGCCGATCGCGGCCCTGATCGCCTCGGAGGCGCGCCTGCTTTGCTTCGATGAGCTTCAGGTGACGGACATCGCCGACGCCATGATCCTGGGCCGGCTGTTCGAGGCCCTGTTCGAGAAGAAGGTGGTGCTGGCCGTCACCTCGAACCGCGCGCCCGAAGACCTCTACAAGAACGGCATCAACCGCCAGCTCTTCCTGCCCTTCATCGACATCATCCGCCAGCGCTGCGACGTGGTCGAAACGGCGGGCGCCCGCGACTTCCGCCTGGACCGCATGGCAGGGGCCAAGGTCTGGTTCTCGCCGCTGGACGCCGAGGCGCGGCAAGGCTTTGAGACCCTGTGGTCCGACCTCAAGGGCGGCGAGCCGGAGGAGCCCATCGCCCTGCCGGTGCTGGGCCGCGAGGTGAAGTTGGAGCGCACGGTCGGCGGCATGGCGCGCGCGACCTTCAACGAGCTGTGCGGCCGCCCCTTGGGGCCGCAGGACTATCTCGCCGTCGCCCGGCGCTTCCACACCCTGTTTCTGTCGGACGTGCCGCTACTCAGCCCGGCCAACCATCATGAGGCGCGCCGCCTGGTGACGCTGGTCGACGCCCTCTACGAGGCCAAGACCCGTCTGGTCGTCCTGGCCGAGGCCGCGCCGGAGGCGCTCTACACCGAAGGCGTCGGCGCCTTCGAGTTCGAACGGACGGTCTCGCGCTTCAACGAGATGCAGAGCGAGGCCTGGCTGGAGCAGCGCGAGGAAGCCGAGGCGGCCTGAGCCTCCTCCTTCCGCTCATCCCGGCGGACGCCGAGATCCAGTACGAACCTCGCGCACCGCATTTTAGAGCGCCTCCTTGCCAGCGCCGCATTGGCGGCCAAAGCACTGGTTCCCGGCGTCCGCCGGGATGAGCGGTTGCTAGGAATGGCGCATGAAAAAGGGCCGCATCCGATGATGCGGCCCCCTTCCAAATCAAACGCCTAAGCGCTCACGCAGCGCGGCTCCGCGAGCCGCGCGATAGCGCCCTCAAGCCAAGGAAGGCTCAATATCCTTACAGGCCTGGATCAGGCCCTGGACCGAGGCGACCGACTTGGCGAACATCGCCTTTTCGTCGTCGTTGGTGGTGAACTCGATGACCTTTTCAACGCCCGCAGCGCCGATCAGGGCCGGGACGCCGACGTAGAGGTCCGACAGGCCGTATTCGCCCGACAGCCACACGGCGCACGGCAGGACGCGCTTCTGGTCCAGCAGGTAGGACTTGGCCATGGCGATGGCGGATTCAGCCGGGGCGTAGAAGGCCGAGCCGGTCTTCAGCAGAGCGACGATCTCGCCGCCGCCCTTGCGGGTGCGCTCGACGATGGCGTCCAGGTCGGCTTGCGACAGGAAGCCTGCGGCGACCGCGTCCGGCAGCGGCAGGCCGCCGACCGTCGAGTGGCGCACCATCGGCACCATGTCGTCGCCGTGACCGCCCAGGGTCCAGGCGTGGATGTCCTGCACCGAGACGCCGGTCTTTTCAGCCAGGAAGTAGGCGAAGCGGGCCGAGTCCAGCACGCCAGCCATGCCGATGACCTTCTCCTTGGGCAGACCCGAAAACTTCTGCAGGGCCCAGACCATGGCGTCGAGCGGGTTGGTGATGCAGATGACGAAAGCGTTGGGGGCGTGCTGCTTGATGCCCTCGCCGACGGCCTTCATGACTTTGAGGTTGATGCCGATCAGGTCGTCGCGGCTCATGCCCGGCTTGCGCGGCACGCCGGCGGTGACGATGCAGACGTCGGCGCCCGCGATGTCGGCGTAGTCGTTGGCGCCCTTCAGGGCCACGTCCTGACCGAAGACGGCCGAGGCTTCGGCGATGTCCAGAGCCTTGCCCTGGGGGGTGCCTTCGGCGATGTCGAACAGGATGACGTCGCCCAGCGCTTCGCGCGCGGCCACGTGGGCCAGGGTTCCGCCGATCATTCCGGCGCCGATAAGGGCGATCTTCGCGCGAGCCATTCAGGTCTCTCCAGTCGATGTTGCGTGTGCGAAACGGTACTCGATGGGACGGCGGTCTAGACCTGTCGGCGGGTCGCGGCAAGCGTTCCGCGTTGCGCCTTTCGTCGGGGCCTGCGAGGCTGCGGCCATGGCCAAACCCACGGATGCTCCCCCGATGACGGACGCCGCCTATGAGGCGCGCGCCCTGGCCGAGGCCCTGGCCTGGCGCGACCGCCAGCTGAAACGGCCCGGCCTGTGGGACAAGACCACCCGCGCGACCCAGGACCACATCAACCGCGTCATCCCCGAGCGCGTGCACGAGATCGTGACCGGCGCCGTCCAGCAGATGACGCGCGGTCTGCTGGCCGGGTCGGAGTGGACCACCGCCCGCCCCCTGACCGAAGGCGCCCTGCAGGAGCGCGAAGCCAGGGTTCGCACGCGCGTCGAGCTGTATCGCACCACCGCCAGCGTCGAGGGCGGGGTGGCGGGAGCCGGGGGCTTCCTGATGGCGGCGGCGGACTTTCCCGCCCTGATGGCGATCAAGGTCAAGATGCTGTTCGAGATCGCCGCCCAGTACGGCTATTCCGGCCGCGACCTGAAGGAGCGGGTGATCGTCCTGCGCATCTTTCAGCTGGCCTTCTCCAGCGCCCGGCATCGCCCCGAGGCCCTGGCCGCGCTGGAGGCCGCCATGCGCGCCCCGCATGATCCCGACGCCCTGAAGACCTTCGACTGGCGCAAGTTCCAGCTGGAGTATCGCGACTACATCGATGTGGCCAAGCTGGCCCAGCTGCTGCCTCTGGTCGGCGCGCCGATCGGGGCCGTGGTCAACTGGCGCCTGACCCAGCGTCTGGCCGAGACGGCGATGAACGCCTATCGCCTGCGCCTTCTCGCCGATCAGGACGCCGAATGAGCTTCACCGCCGATCCCGCCTTCGAGGCCGCCTCCGTCTTCGCCGCCGACTGGCCCCTGTGTCAGGTGCGGCTTCAGGACGACGGCCGCTTTCCCTGGCTGATCCTGTTGCCGCGCGTCCCCGGCGCGGTCGAGCTGGAAGACCTGACGCCCGACCAACGCGCCCTTCTGAGCGAGGAGATCGTCCGCGCCGGCGCCCTGGTGCGTGAACTGGGCGCCCTGCGCGATGCGCCCGTCGACAAGCTGAACGTCGCCGCCCTGGGCAATGTCACAGCCCAGCTTCACGTCCATGTCGTCGGCCGTCGCCGCGACGACCCCCTGTGGCCCGATCCGGTCTGGGGGCGCCCCGGGGCGGTTCCTTGCACAACCGAAACGCGCGATGCGGCCCTGACGCACGTCGCTTCCTTCTGATCCGAGCCTTGGGGGCCGACTTTCGTTCGGAATCGCCCCCCTTCGTTGACACCGGCCCGTCTGCGTCACTAAAGCCTGTTGCACTGCAATCCGGCCCTGAATTTCCTCGGGTTTTTTGAGAATCATTCGCATGTCGAACACTCCCCCGGCTGCGGGCGAAACTGGCGACCGGACGGGCCGCTACGTCCGTCACCCCAACGGGCACGTCGCACCGATGTCGCCCTTCACCGATATCTGGCGCTGGCACATGACCATGGTCGCGTCGATCCTGTTCCGCGTCACCATCGGCGCGGCCAGCGTGGGCGCCGTCCTGCTGCTGGGCTGGGTCGCGATCGTCGCCTGCGGCCCGGACGCCTTCGCCTCGCTCGCCGCCTTCTCGGGCTCGCCGTTCGGCCTGTTCATCTGGTTCGGCCTGACGTGGGTGCTGTTCTCCTTCCTGCTGAACGGCGCGCGCCACCTGATCAACGACGCGGGCAAGGGGCTGGACCTGAAGTCCGCCAACCTGATGGCCCAGATCGCCGTCTGGGGTCCGATCGTCCTGGCCGTCCTGTTCTGGGTCGTGCTGTTCGCTACCGGAAAGGTTTCGCTGTGAGCGCCGCGCCCAAGTTCAAGAACAATGTGAAAATCTCCGAGCGCCACGGCGCCGGGGAATGGAAGCTCGAAAAGTTGGCCCTGCTGGCCCTGATGCCGCTGGGCCTGTGGGTTCTGTCGACCGGCTTCACCCTGGCCGGCGCCGACTACGGCGCGGTCGTCGCCTGGTTCGGCAGCACCCTGAACGCCGGCCTTCTGGCCGTGACGGCGGTGGTCTTCTGCCTGTTCGCCAGCCTGGCCTGGAAGGTGATCCTCGAGGACTACGTCCCCGGCCCCTCCCGCTCGGCCCTGATCCTGGTCTCGAACCTGGTCTTCCTCGTGCTGGCGGCCGCCAGCGTCTTCTTCATCGTGCGTCTGGCGCTGGGCTCGGCCCCGCTGCCGGCCGGAGTCTGATCCCGCCATGGCTGCATACGAGCTTATCGATCACGAATACGACGTCGTCGTCGTCGGCGCCGGGGGCTCCGGCCTGCGCGCCGCCCTCGGCGCCGCCCAGCAGGGCCTGAAGGTCGCCTGCGTCACCAAGGTCTTCCCCACACGGAGCCACACCGTGGCGGCCCAGGGCGGCATCTCCGCCTCGCTCGGCAACATGGGCGAGGACAGCTGGCAGTGGCACATGTACGACACCGTCAAGGGGTCGGACTGGCTGGGCGACCAGGACGCCATCGAATACCTGGTCCGCAACGCGCCGCAGGCCGTTTACGAGCTGGAACACTGGGGCGTGCCCTTCAGCCGCACCGACGAAGGCAAGATCTATCAGCGCGCCTTCGGCGGCATGACCCGCAACTTCGGCGAAGGCCCGGTGCAGCGCACCTGCGCCGCCGCCGACCGCACCGGCCACGCCATCCTGCACACCCTGTACGGCCAGTCGGTCCGTCGCGAGGTGAAGTTCTTCATCGAGTATTTCGCGCTGGACCTGATCATGCAGGACGGCGCCTGCACCGGCGTCACCGCGCTTCAGCTCGACACCGGCCAGTTGCACCAGTTCCGCGCCAAGATGGTGGTGCTGGCGACCGGCGGTTACGGCCGCGCCTATTTCTCGGCCACCTCGGCCCACACCTGCACAGGCGACGGCAACGCCATGGTGCTGCGCGCCGGCCTGCCGCTGCAGGACATGGAGTTCGTGCAGTTCCACCCGACCGGCATCTACGGCGCCGGCTGCCTCATCACCGAGGGTGCCCGCGGTGAAGGCGGCTATCTGACCAACTCCGAGGGCGAGCGCTTCATGGAGCGCTATGCGCCGACCGTGAAGGATCTGGCCCCGCGCGACATGGTCAGCCGCTCCATGACCATCGAAATCCGCGAAGGCCGCGGCGTGGGCCCGAACAAGGACCACATCTTCCTGCATCTGGATCACCTGGACCCGAAGATCCTGCACGCGCGCCTGCCGGGCATCTCGGAATCGGCCAAGATCTTCGCCGGCGTCGATGTGACCAAGGAGCCGATCCCGGTCCTGCCGACCGTCCACTACAACATGGGCGGCATCCCGACGAACTATCACGGCGAGGTGCTGACGCTGCGCGACGGCAACCCCGACAGCGTGGTTCCGGGCCTGATGGCCGTAGGCGAAGCCGCCTGCGTCTCGGTGCACGGCGCCAACCGTCTGGGCTCCAACTCCCTGACCGACCTGGTGGTGTTCGGCCGCGCCGTCGGCCTGCGCTGCGGCGAGGTCGTGGACAAGAACTCGGCCGTGCCCTCGGCCTCCAAGGCCCAGACGGACGAGCACCTGGCGCGCCTGGACCGCTTCCGCAACGCCTCGGGCTCGACCCCCACGGCGCACCTGCGTCTGGACATGCAGCGCGCCATGCAGGCCGACGCCGCCGTCTTCCGCACCGGCAAGACCCTGGACGAAGGCGTCCAGAAGCTGCGCTCGATCGACGCCGCCGGCTCGGACATCAAGACCACGGACCGCGGCCTGATCTGGAACACGGACCTGGTGGAGACGCTGGAGTACGACAACCTGATCGCCCAGGCCCTAGTCACCATCGAAGGCGCGGCCAACCGCACGGAATCGCGCGGCGCCCACGCCCGCGAGGACTACCCGGACCGCGACGACGTCAACTGGATGAAGCACACCCTGGCGTGGAAGCGTCCGGGCGAAGGCGTCCAGATCGACTACCGTCCGGTGCACAAATACACGATGACCGACGAGGTCTCGTACATCGAGCCCAAGGCTCGGGTTTACTAAGGGGGATCGCAGATGGTTCAGCTCAACCTCCCGCGCGGCTCCAAGCCCACGACCGGCAAGGTCCACAAGGCTCCGGCCGGCGCCAAGAACGTCAAGACCTACAAGGTCTATCGCTACGACCCGGAGACGGACGCCGATCCGCGCTGGGATTCGTACGAGGTCTCGACCGACGATCACGGCCCCATGCTTCTGGACGCCCTGATCCACATCAAGAACGAGATCGACCCGACCCTGTCGTTCCGTCGCTCGTGCCGTGAAGGCATCTGCGGCTCGTGCTCGATGAACATCGACGGCCGCAACACCCTGGCCTGCACCAAGGGCTGGGACGAGTGCTCGTCGCACAACATCACCATCGCCCCCCTGCCCCACCAGCCGGTGGTCAAGGATCTGGTGACGGACCTGTCGCTGTTCTACGCCCAGTACGACTCGATCCAGCCCTACCTCCAGTCCGACCTGCCGGACCCGGAAAAGGAGCGCCTGCAGTCGCCCGCCGACCGCGAGAAGCTGGACGGCCTGTACGAGTGCATCCTGTGCGCCTGCTGCTCGACCTCGTGCCCGAGCTACTGGTGGAACCAGGAAGAATACCTCGGCCCGGCGGCCCTGCTGCAGTCCTACCGCTGGATCTCGGACAGCCGCGACGACGCCACCCAGAAGCGTCTCGACGACCTGGAAGACCCGTTCAAGCTGTATCGCTGCCACACGATCATGAACTGCGCCCAGGTCTGCCCCAAGGGGCTGAACCCGGCCAAGGCGATCGCCGAGACCAAGAAGCTGATGGTTTCGCCGTCCCGCAAGAAGACGGCCGCCTGATCCAGCCGGTCCGAACGAAAAGAAAAGCCCCCGGCGCCGCCTGGTTCCGGGGGTTTTCCTTGGCCGGCGCGTAGCAAGGCTTGCCAACCCCGCATCCAGAGTTAAGACCGCTTCCATGCCCAAGATCACCTACATCGAGCACGACGGAACCGAGCACACGGTCGAGGTCAAGAAAGGCCTGTCCGTGATGGAAGGCGCGATCCGCAACAATGTGCCGGGCATCGACGCCGATTGCGGCGGCGCCTGCGCCTGCGCCACCTGCCATGTCTATGTCGACGAGAATTTCGCCGCCGAGACGGGCCGCCCCTCGGCCATGGAAGAGTCCATGCTGGACTTCGCCGAGAACGTCGAACCGAACAGCCGCCTGTCCTGCCAGATCCGCGTCACCGATGATCTGGACGGCCTGATCGTGCGCCTGCCGGAAAGCCAGCACTGAGATGATCGAGGCCCGACTGCTGGACGCGGTCGGGTCTCTGGCCGCCCTCCATGACCGGCCGGACCACATTCCGCTGATCGGGATCGCCGGAGCGCAAGGCTCGGGCAAGACCACCCTAGCCCGCGCGGCGGCCGAACGGCTGGGGGCCGCGCATCTGTCGCTGGACGACGTCTATCTGACCAGGGCCGAGCGCCAGGCCCTGGCCCGCGAGGTCCATCCCCTGTTCGCCGTGCGCGGCCCGCCGGGGACGCATGATCTTGCGTTGCTGGAAGGCGCCCTAGCCGCCCTGCGCGCCGCCGAGGCCGACAGCCGCACGCCGCTTCCCGCCTTCGACAAGCTGGCCGATAATCGCGCGCCCAGAACGGACTGGCCTGTGTTTGCGGGCCGCCCGTCGGCGGTGCTGGTCGACGGCTGGTGCCTGGGCGCGACGCCGCAGGCCGAGGCTGACCTCGTCGCGCCCATCAACGCCCTGGAGGCCGAACGGGACGGGCAAGGGATCTGGCGACGCGCCGCCAACGCCGCCCTGACCGGTCCCTACGCCGAAGTCTTCGCCCGCTTCGACGCGGTGCTGTTCCTCAAGGCGCCGTCCTTCGACGCCGTACTGGACTGGCGCTGTGAACAGGAGGCGGGGCTGATGGGCCTGCCGCCCGCCGACTTGCCGTCCGCGCGGCGCGCCGAACTGGCCGTCTTCATCCAGCATTTCGAGCGGATCACCCGCCATATGCTGGCGGGCGGGGTTCGCGCCGACCTCGTGTTTCAGCTGGACGCCGACCGGCGCCTCAGTCCGCCGGCATCCGGCCGTAGTTGACGGCGATGCGGCCGATCAGGCCCTTGACGATCAGATCGACCGGCGAGCCTTCGCGATAGTCGCCCGCCGCGACGAAGTTGACCCGGTCCTCCGAGATCAGGCGATGAATCTTGTCGTGGTCGCGCGGGGTGCTGTCAGGGTCGTAGACGGCGATGGAGAAGCCGCCCTTGGTGTGCATCATCTTCATGGTCGGCACATCGGTGTCGCCGTCGCCCAGGAAGATCATCCGGTCGAAGGGGATGGGGCGCTCCTCGTCCGGGATGAAGCGGTTGATGCGTTCATCCTCCCAGTGGTTGTGCACCCCCTTGTTGATGCGGAACAGATACTGGGTCTTGGTCGTGTAGTTGACCCCCACGGCGGGCCAGACCGCCACATCGTCCTCGTCATAGGCGTATTTCGAGGCGAAGACGTGGGTGAAGGCCTCGGCGATGGGGCAACCCTCGATCATCTCGGTCAGGCCCGCCGAGATGATGTAGTGCTCGATCTCCAGCCCGAACTGGGCGCCGAAGGCGTTCATCCGGTCGAACCAGGAGCGGTCGCGCAGGCCCTCGAACAGGGCCACGTCGCGGCCGTGGTCGCGCAGCGTCTGGCGCGTCACCGGGGCGCCCTGTTCGCGCGCGGCCAGCAGCATCATCTGCATGTACATCAGGATGCCGTCGCCGTCCGAAGCGATGGTCCGTGGACGGACGGTCTCATTCCAGAACTGGGCCGGCGTCATCCCGATCGAGGGGATGAAGCTGACCTCCTGCATGTTTCCCCGGGCCAGGGTGCCGTCGAAATCATAGATGACGGCGGTCTTGAGCAGGGGGCGGGTCGTGTCGGCCATGAGGACGTCCTGGAGGGCTTGGACACGCCCTCTAGCACGACTGGGCGGTTCAGATCAGCCCAGCAGCAATTCCGGCGCGGCGGTCGGCGCCGTCGCCTCGACCGGCAGGTGCAGGATGAAGGCCGCGCCCTTGCCCGGTTCCGACTGAACCTCGGCCCAGCCGCCGTGCAGCTCGACCAGGGCCTTGACCAGCGCCAGGGCCACGCCCGGCCCGCCGCGCTCGCGCCGCACGAAGCGATCGAAGACGTGGGCCTGCAGGTGATAGGGGATGCCCCGGCCGGTGTCCTCGACGCGGATGCGGACCTCGCCCGGCCCCGCCTCGGCGGTCAGGCTGACCGCGCCGCCTTCGGACACCGCGCGGCAGGCGTTCTCCAGCAGGTGATCGACCGCCTGGGCGATGCGGCGGGCGTCGGCGCGGATCGGCTTCAGCCCCGTCGGACAGGCCAGATGAAGCGCGGCGCCGCGGCCCTCGACCTTGGCCCTGATCTTTTCCGCCGCCTCGTCCAGCAAGTCGCAGACCCGCACGTCGCCCAGCGTCAGCTCCATCTCGCCGGCGTCGATCTGCGCCATGTCCAGCACGTCGTCGATGGAGCGCGCCAGATGGCTGGCCGCCACGCGGATGGCGCCCGCGTGCTGGCGGCTGCGCTCGGGCAGGTCGCCCATCGCCTCCAGCAGTTCGGAATAGCCGACGATGGTCGTCAGCGGGGTGCGCAGTTCATAGGAGACGCTGCCGACGAACTCGCGTTTCAGAGCCTGGCTCTCGGCCAGGGCGGCCTCCTTGGCGGCCAGGGCCTGCTCCAGCTCACGCCGGGCCGTCACGTCGAAGAAGGCGACCAGGGTGGCGCCGTCGGGCAGGGGGCGCGTCTGCCAGGCGGCGATGCGGCCGTCCTCGGTGCGGCCCTCGCCGGAGATGGCCACGCGGCTTTCGGGATCAGGATCGGCCACCCGCGCCTTCAGCCCCAGCCACAGGGCGGCGTCGGGCAGGACCGGGCGGCACAGGGCGGCCACGGCGTCGAAGTCGCCCGCCTCCATCAGTCGCTCGCCCGCCACGCCCCAGAAGGTCTCGAAGGCTTCGTTGTGCAGCCGCAGTCGTCCGTCCGAGCCGAACACGGCCACGGCATCGTTCAGCTTGTCCAGCGTCGCGCGCTGGACCTGAATCTGGGCGTTGTAGCGGCTGCGCAGCTGCAGCTCGCCAGTAATGTCCGAGAAGATCAACAGAATGCCGCCCAGCGGGTGCGGCTGTCGCACCACCCGCAGCGTCCGCCCGTCGGGCAGGGACCAGCTGTCGTCCGGCGAGGCTTGGGCGGCGCCGTAGAAGTCCAGCTCCTCGGCCTTCCACGCCGCATAGTCGACGACTTCGGGCAGCAGGCGCTTCTGACGCAGGCGATCCAGCAGTTCGGCGTGGGTGGGACGCTCGTCCAGCCACGCCGGATCGACCCCGAACAGCGACTGGAAGGCGGTGTTGTGGAAGGCCAGCCGCTTGGACGGGCCGAAGATGGCCACGGCGTCGGCCAGGTGGTTCAGCGTCTCGTCATGGGCCTCGACGTGGCGACGCAGGGTGTCGCGCGTCTCTTCGGCCTCGGTCATCTCGATGGCGAAGGCGATGACGGCGCCCCGCCCGCCGGCCAGCGGCTCGGCCAGGATCTTCCACGCCCGGCGCCGCCCGCCCGCCGTGGTCCAGCGGAAGCCTTCCTGACGCGCGTTCAGGCGCAGGGCCTCGGCCACCACGGCGTCAGCGCCCCGGTCGAAGCTCAAGGTCCGACTGCGCGCCTCGTCCAGCGTCTCGGCGCCCGTCTCCAGCAGCCAGGCGCTGTTGGCCCAGATCAGATGGCCCGCCCCGTCGACTACCCAGGTCGGCGCGGGGGATTGCTCGGCCAGCGCGCCCGGCCCGGCCTCGCCGCCCGTGTCGGGACCGCCCAGGCGCGACAGCCGCAGCCAGGCCCCGCCGCCGTGCGGCCGCCCTTCGACGGCCCAGGTTCCGTCAGAAGTCTCCAGCAGGGTCTCGAACGCCTCTCCGGCGCCGATCAGGGCCTCCATACGGCCGGTGTGCGATTGTTTGAGCGCAGACAGGACGGCTTCGGCGGCCCCCGCCGCGTCCTGGCCCGGAGCCAAGGCCGCCAGCACGTCCGACGCGCCGAAGACGGTCTCGATCTCGCCGTCAGGCCCCAGGCCCAGGCGCACGTCGTCGAACGCCATAAGGGCGGTCGCTCCCGCCTCCGCCTGCATCCGGGCGCCCGCAAGGCCGTCCTCGACCTCGACCGCGCGCGCGACCAGCCGGGCGCGCAGGCGCCAGGCCCAGACGCTGACCGCCAGCGCCAGCCCCGCCGCCCCCGCCGTGGCCGCAAAGGCGATGTCGGCCGCGAGATCCGCCTCGGCCATGCCTTCCCCAGAAAATCGATCCATGTCCGGCCGCCCTTCAGGACAGGCCGATTCGCCGTTTACCATACTCTGATTGGGCGAATTGCGATGCGGCCCATGCACGCGCGGCCGCCTCTGCGATTGCGGCCCGACGCGGCGCGGGCGATATCCCCGACATGACCACGCCCTGGACCGACCAGCTCGCCCCCTCGCTCGACGATTTCGCCCGCCTGGCCGAACAGGCCTTCGCCGGCCTGCCCGACCTGTTTCGCCAGGCGGCCGGAGACGTCGTCATCCGCGTCGACGACTTCGCCGACGAAGAGATCCTGCGTGATCTGGAGATCGAAGACCCGTTCGAGTTGACCGGCCTCTATTCCGGCGTCCACATCGGCGAACGCGACGCCATGGGTCCGGCGCCGGAGCCGTCGCGCGTCTTCCTCTACCGCCGCCCCATCCTCGACGAATGGTGCGAGCGCGGCGACGTCGGCCTGGCCGAGATCATAGCCCACGTCCTGATCCACGAAATCGGCCACCACCTGGGCCTGGACGACGACCAGATCCACGCCATCGAGGACGACGAGGACTGAGGACGACGTCGGTCCGACTTGCGATGTTACGAAGGACGCCGCGCCTCGAAGGTGATGACGCCATCCTCGCGTCGCGGGAGCCGCCCGTGCTCGTAGCCCCCGGAGACGATGACGTCGACGAAACCCGCCGCACCCAACGCCAGCCGCATCTCCTCGACGCTCCACCAGCGTAGGGCGAACAGCTCCAGCTCCGATGCGCTCAGACGACCGTCCGTCCAAAGATCATAGCGAAGATGCGAAACGACAGTCTGGTTCAGCAGATCGGAATCGATACGCTCCTCGGCGAGGGTCAGCAGGTCGCCGTTCGCATCGGTCCAGCGCCGCGTCGGTCCCGGCGGCGCTAAGACAGCGGAGACGGGATCAGGGTCGAGGATCAGACGGCCGCCCGGCTGCAGATGGTCATGGAAGCGCTTGAGCGCGGCCAGACCTTCCTGGGCCGTGGCGATCAGCTGGAATGAGCCGGCGGGAAGAACGACCGCGCCAAAAGGCGTCGCATAGAAGAAGTCGTCGAAGCGGGCCACAGACAACTCCGCCCTCAGACCTCGCGCCTCGCACGCCGCCCGACACAGGTCCAACATGGCCGCAGAGGCGTCGAAACCCGTGACGTCGAACCCGGCCTCGAGCAGAGGGACCAGCACGCGACCGGAACCGACCGCCGGCTCCAGCACGGGTCCGTCGCAGATTTCCAACCGGCGCGTATAGAATTCCACGTCGCCGAAGGATCGGCCGATCGGCTTGTCCAGATCATAGACCCGCGCCGCCAGACCGGCGTAGCGATTGCAAAGATTCGCGTTCATCGGCCTAGTCCGCGATCCGCTCCAGCTTGGCGGCGAAGAAGCCGTCCAGCCCGCCCCTCTCGGCCCACTGCGAGGGCAGGATGCGCAGCCAGCCCTCGGGCGTCAGCGCCTCGTCCGGAGCGCCGACTTCGGCGGGAACAGCGGCGACGGTGCGGAAGGCCGGGTTGCGGCGCAGGAAGGCGATGACCTGCGTCTCGCCCTCTTCGCGTTCCAGCGAGCAGACGCAATAGACCAGACGGCCGCCCGGCTTCACCTTCTCGGCGGCCGCGTCCAGCAGGCGATGCTGCACATCGGCCAGCTTGGCCACGTCGGCGGGGCGGGTGGCGCGCAGAACTTCGGGGTTGCGGCGATAGGTGCCGGTGGCCGTGCAGGGCGCGTCCAACAGAACCGCATCGAACGTGCGGTCATCTTCCCAGTCCTCAGCCGGGACGGCGACGACCTCGGCCTTGAGCTTCATGCGCTCGAAATTCTGGCGCAGACGTTTCAGACGCGTTTCGGAGCGGTCCAGAGCGACGACCTCGGCCCCGGCGGCGGCCAGTTGCAGCGTCTTTCCGCCCGGCGCGGCGCACAGGTCCAGCGCCGTCTCGCCCGCCTTGACGGCCAGCAGGCGGGCGGGGACAGCCGCGGCCGCGTCCTGGACCCACCAGTCGCCGGCCTCGAAACCAGGCCAGGAAGCGACATCGCCGCGCTTGCCGGTGCGGACCGTGCCGCCGGGCAGGGCTTCGCCCTCGACCGACGCCGCCAATTCAGCCGGGTCGACGCCGGGCTTGGCGGTCAGGTCCGTCGCAGGCTCATCGCGCGTGGCCAGGGCCAGACCGATCAGGGCCGCCTCGCCATAGGTCGCCTTCCAGCGCTGGGCCAGCCAGTCGGGCAGGTTGGATTCGGCGGTCGTCAAGCCGGGGCCGTCGCGGCCGACGCCGCGCAGCACGGCGTTGACCAGATTCTTGTACGGCCGCGTCTTGGCGTCGCGCTCGGCCAGCTTCACCGCCGTAGACACTGCGGCGAAGGCGGGCGTCTCCAGCACCAGGGTCTGGGCCAGGGCGACGCGCAGGATGGTCATGACCGCCAGCGGCGGCGCCTTCTGCAGGCGACGCTCCAGGATCTGGTCGATCTCGCCCAGACGGCGCAGGGCCGCCATGGCGACGGCGCGGGCGAAGGCCCGATCCTGAGGCGGCAGGTCGCGCGCGGGCGATTGCGACAGGGCCTCGTCCAGACCCGTGCGCTTCTCCAGCGCCGCGTTCAGAAGGACGCCCGCCACCAACCGCGCCTCGACGCCGATGTCGGCGTGCGGATCGTCCGCGACGGGCTGCCGGGTCGATTCACGACGCGGCCCGCGCGCCTTTTCGGCGATGCGGCGGCCGCGCGCGGCGGAGCTTCTGCCCTTGGGCGCGCCCCCGCTCACACCGACACCTGGGTGCCGAGCTCGACCACGCGGCCGGGCGGAATGCGGAAGAAGTCGGTCGGATTGGCGGCGTTACGCATCAGGAAGATAAACAGCTTGTCCTGCCACAGAGGCATGCCCTGGCGGGCGGAAGGAACGACCGAGCGACGGCCCAGGAAGAAGCTGGTCGACATGATGTCGAACTTCAGCCCCTGCTTGCGACACAGACCCAGGGCGCGCGGCACGTTCGGCGTCTCCATATAGCCGAAGGTCAGGGTCAGGCGCTTGAAATCATCGCTGATCGGCTCGACCGCCACCCTTTGCAGGTCCGGCACGCGCGGCCGGTCCGAGGTGTGAACCGTCAGGATGATGTTCTTCTCGTGCAGCACCTTGTTGTGCTTGAGGTTGTGCATCAGGGCCACGGGCGCGACGTCCGGATCGGAGGTCAGGAAGATGGCCGTGCCCGGCGCCCGATGCGGCGGACGGGCGCGCAGCATCTCGATCAGGTCGTTCAGCGGCAGGCTGTCCTTGCGCGTCTTGTCGGCCAGGATCTGGGAGCCGCGCACCCAGGTCCACATCAGCATGACCAAGCCCCCGCCCAGCACCAGAGGCATCCACGCGCCCGCCGGAATCTTCAGCAGGTTGGAGGTCAGGAAGACCGCGTCGATGAAGCCGAACGGCACCAGCGTCAGCAGGATGGCCCACCACGACCACTTCCACTTGTGACGCACGACGGTGAAGGCCATCAGGGTGTTGACCATCATGGTCCCCGTCACCGCCACGCCATAGGCGGCCGTTAGGTTGTGCGACGACTGGAAGCTGACCAGAACGAACAGCACCCCGACGAGCAGCAGGCTGTTGATCGCCGGGACATAGATCTGACCGGCCTGAGTCTCGGAGGTGTTGCGGATGTCGATACGCGGCAACAGGCCCAGCTGGACCGCCTGCTGCGTGACCGAGAAGGCGCCCGTGATCATCGCCTGGCTGGCGATCACCGTGGCCGCCGTGGCCAGGATCAGCATGGGCCAATAGGCCAGCTGCGGCACCATGTTCCAGAAGGGATTGTCCGCCGCGCCGGGGTGCGACAGCAGGAAGGCGCCCTGGCCCAGGTAGCAGAGCGTCAGGCACGGCAAGACGATGAACAGCCAGCTCTGGCGGATCGGCGCCTTGCCGAAATGGCCCATGTCCGCATACAGCGCCTCGGCCCCGGTGACGGCCAGGAAGACGCTGCCCAGGATGACGAAACCGAGGAAGCCGTCGGCGATCAGCAGCTTGATCCCATAGTAGGGCGACAGGGCCTTCAGGATCGACAGGTCGTCGAAGATATGGACCACGCCCAGCAGGCCCAGCGACAGGAACCAGATCAGGGTGATGGGGCCGAAGAATTTGGCCAGCCCCGCCGTGCCGCGCGACTGCACCAGGAAGAGGGCGATCAGGATGCCCGCCGCCAGCGGCAGGATGAAGGGGTCCAACCGCCCGTTCAGGCCGGGCGCCTCCTGCAGGCCCTCGACCGCCGACAGGACCGAGATGGCGGGCGTGATGACGCCGTCGGAGTAGAACAGGGCCGCGCCGCAGACGCCCAGGACGAACAGCCAGGCGCTGCGTCGACCGATGGCGTGCTGGGCCAGGGCCATTAGCGACAGGGTGCCGCCCTCGCCCTTGTTGTCGGCCCGCATCAGGAACATGACGTATTTGAACGTCACGACGACCATCAGCGCCCAGAAGGCCAGCGACACCACGCCGATGATCGCCAGGTCGCCGCCGACGCCCTTCTGGGCGTGGGCCGTCGCCTCGCGCAGGGCGTAGATCGGGCTGGTGCCGATGTCGCCGAAGACCACGCCGATGGCGCCCAGGATCAGGGCGCGGTGACTGGCCTTGCCTCCGCCATGGCCGTGCGCCCCGCCGGAAGGCGGAGTCTGGGCGTTCGCAGAAGATGAGGCGTTGGCGGTTGGCGCGGCGTCGCCGCGGGGCGTATCCCCGACCATGCAATGTTCTCCGGGTCGCGCGAGGAGGCGCGCGCCCATCAAGAGCGGCGGGCCTTTAGACCTTTTCCGTCAGCGGTTCAATCGCGCCCCGTTTCCGGACGCGCAGCGGACGACAGGATGCGACGATCGTCCTTGGCCTGCAACAGCACCACCACCCCTTCATCGATCCCTGCGTCCTGGGGCAGGGGGAACAGCACGGGCCGGCCGTTCCAGTCGCCCAGACGGCGCACCTCGCGCACCACATTGACGTGGGTCACGGCCCGGCCGCGGTTGTCGCCGCCCTTGACCTCGACCGTCTGTTGGCCCGGCCGATAGACGACGGCGACGACCTCAGCCCCGCCGCGCGGCGGGCGGCCCGAACCGATGCCGACCCGGTCGCCGGTTTCGCGGAACTCGATCTCGGGCGGCCAGCCCCGGCCCTGCGCCTCGGCCTCGACCGCCGCCTTCAGCTCCGGTGAGCGCGCGCCCGAGACATGTCGACGTCCGTCGATCACCACCTGCGGCGTCGAGACGTTCCGCAACTTCAAGGCTTGACGATAGGCGCGCTGGCGCTCGGCGAACTCGGGCCGGGCGAAGGTGTCGGACCAGCCAAGATAGTCCCAGTAGTCGACGCCGTAGGTCAGGACGATCACGCCTGGATCCTGGGCCACCGTCTCGACCGTGCGGTTGGCGTCGGGACAGCCCGAGCAGCCCTGGGCGGTGAACAGTTCGACCACCACCGGCTGGACCGGGGCGTCGCGCTCGCGCGACGGCGCGGCGGCGACGGCCAGCAGACCCACGCCCGCGACCGCCGCCGTCATCCCGTACCTGAACAGGCCCCGTGCCATCATGGCGGCGATCCTATCCCTTCGGCCCGATAACGCCGCTCATAAATGCGTGAGCGGCGCGTCGGGCGCGACGAGCGGTACAATCAGTCCATCAGTTGCTGGCTGAGATAAACGTAATGCCGCGCCCAGCGTCGGGCGTTGGCGACCGGATCGGCGTCGTTGGAGTGACCGCCCGCCGTGTCCTCGAAATAGAGGTGGTCGTGGCCCTGGTCGCCCAGACGCGCCGCGAACTTGCGGGCGTGGCCGGGGTGCACCCGGTCATCGCGCGTGTTGGTGGTGATGTAGACGCGCGGATACTTCACCTCGGGCCGCAGCTGCTGATAAGCCGAGTAGCGGGCGATGAATTCGGCGTCGCCCGGAATGCGCGGATCGCCGTATTCGCCCATCCACGAGGCGCCCGCCGGCAGCTCCTGATAGCGCAGCATGTCGATCAGCGGGCTTTCGATGACCGCCGCATTGAACAGCTCCGGATGCTGGGTGATGGACACCGAGGTCAGCACCCCGCCGTTCGAGCGGCCGTAGATGCCCAGATGGCGCGGGCTGGTGATGCGCCGCTGCTCCAGATCGCGGGCGACGGCGGCGAAGTCGTCGAAGGCGCGCTGGCGGTTCTCGCGCAGGGCCGCCTGGTGCCAGCCGGGCCCGAACTCGCCGCCGCCGCGGATGTTGGCCTGGACGAAGACGCCGCCGTTCTCGAGCCACAGCTTGCCCATCTCGGGCTTGTAGGCGGGCGGGAAGCTGGCCTGGAAGCCGCCATAGCCGAACAGGATGGTCGGGCCGGTCCCGTCCATCGCCAGATTCTTGGGCCGGGTGACGAAATAGGGAATCTTCGTCCCGTCGGTCGAGGTCGCCTCGAACTGCTCGACCACATGGGTCGAGGCGTCGAACTTGGCCGGGGCCGATTTCAGCTCGCTCAGGACGCCGGTGGCGACATCGGCCAGGCTGAGGGTCGGCGGCGTCAGGAAGCCTTGCGTCGAGACGAAGACCTGGCCCTTGGCCTTGGAACTGTCGCCCAGGCCCACGGCGCTGTTGGCGGGCACTGCGATGTCAGTCGCGGTCCAGCCGTCAGCCGTCGGAACGAAACGCTTCAGCGTGCCTACGACATTGTCGGCGATGACGGCGACGATGCTGTCCTCGAATACGCTGACGTTCTGCAGGGACTGACGCGCGCCCGGGGCGAAGATGGTCGCCGTCTTCGCGTCGATGCGGATGCTCTGGCGCACGTCGCCCAGCACGCCCATCGGCATGGCGACCAGAGACCCGGCGGCATAATCCTGACCGTCGAAGCTCCACGCCTGTTCGGGCGAGAAGATCAGCTTGTCGCCCAGCACGCCCTGAACCGCCACGCGCTCTGGCAGGTTGAGCCTGTAGGGCTTGCCGTCGGAGCCCAAAGCCCAGATTTCCGACCGGAAGGTGTCCAGCGGGCGGCTGAACAGCACGGCCTCGACCGCGCCCGCCTTGTCGCGGAACACCATGGGAGAGACGCCGTAGCCGCCGTCGCCCTGCTGGCCGCGATAGACCTCGGTCGCGTGGGCCAGCGGATGGCCGCGCGTCAGAGATTTGACGATGAAGGGATAGCCCGACTCCGTCAGGCTGCCGGGACCGAAGTCGGTGGCGATCAACAGGGTGTCGCGGTCCAGCCAGCTGATGCGGTGCTTGCCCTCGAGGATGACGAAGCCGCCGTCCACGAACCGCTTGGTCGTCAGGTCGAACTCGCGCACCGTCACGGCGTCCTTGCCGCCGTCCGACAGGTTGATCAGGCAGCGAGTCTCGTCCGGCGCCAGGCAGTTGGCGCCCTTGAACACCCAGTCCTTGCCCTCGGCCTTGGCCAGGGCGTCGATGTCCAGCAGCGTCTCCCACTGCGGCTGGGCCGTGCGATAGCTCGCCAGCGTCGTGCGGCGCCAGACGCCCTTGGGATTGGCCGCATCCTGCCAGAAATTCCCCAGGCCTTCGCCCAGGAAGCTGACGCCGGGGATGCGGTCGGTCGCGGTCAGGATGGCCTCGGCCTGCTGACGGAACGGCTCATAGCGGCGGTCGCCGGTCAGGGCCGCCAGGGCCTTTTCGTTCGAGGCGGCGACGAAGGCGCGGGCCTCGGCGCCGTCCACCTCTTCCAGCGCCAGATGGTCGTCGGCGGCCTTGACCCCCTCGGGCGACAGGTCGCGCGGGAAGTGCGGCGGCGGATTGGTCGCGGACGCGGCGGCGGGATCGGGCGCGACGCTCTCAGCTAGAGCGGGTGCGGCGGCCAGCATCAGGGCGGGCAGGGCGACGGACAGCAACAGGGACTTCATCATGATCTCGGGCTCCGTCGGTTACCGCTGGGCCGGCTGATCCATCAGCCGACGGGTCAAATAGGTGTATTCCAGCGCAATGCGGCGGGCCGTCTCGCGCAGGTTGGCGCCGGCCGCGTGGCCGCCGTCGACGTTTTCATAGAAGAGCACCGGATAGCCCAACGCCTCCATCCGCGCCGCCGCCTTGCGGGCGTGGCCGGGGTGGACGCGGTCGTCCTTGGTCGAGGTGTGGATGAAGACTTCCGGATAGGGCTGGCCCGCCGACAGCTTCTGATAGGGCGAATACTGCTCGATCCAGGCGCGCTGCTCCGGGATGTCCGGGTTGCCGTATTCGCCGATCCACGAGGCGCCGGCCAGCAGCTTGTGGAAGCGCAGCATGTCGAACAGGGGCACCTGGATGACCGCCGCGTTGATCAGGTCCGGGCGCTGGGTCAGCATGGCGCCCATGAAGAGGCCGCCCTGCGAGCCGCCCATGATCCCGAGGTGCGGCTGAGAGGTGACGCCGCGCGTGATCAGATCCTGAGCCACGGCCTGGAAGTCCTCGTGCGCGCGCTGGCGGTTCTCCTGCTGGGCCGCCTGGTGCCACTTCGGGCCGAACTCGCCGCCGCCGCGGGTGTTGGCGATCACATAGACGCCGCCGCGCTCCAGCCACAGCTTGCCGACCGTCGGCGAATAGCCGGGCAGCAACGACGACTGGAAGCCGCCGTAGCCGTACAGCAGCGTCGGGTTCGAGCCGTCCAACGCCATGGCGTCCTTGTGGACGACGAAATAGGGGATCATCGTCCCGTCTGCGCTGCGCGCCTCGAACTGATCGACGCGCATGCCGCTGGCGTCGAACTTGTCCGGCAGGGCCTTGGTCAGGGCGACCGCGCCGGTCGCCGCATCGGCCAGATACAGGCTGGACGGGTTCAGATAGCCGGTGACGCTGACGAAGATCTTGTCGTCGCGCTCCGACGCCGAGCCGACGCCGACCGAAACGTTCTGCGGCAGGTCCAGGCGCGTGCGGCTCCAGTCGGCCGGGTCATAGACGTAGACCGAGCCGCGCACGTTCTCGTACAGGGCGACGACCAGCTTGTTGCGGGTGGCGTTGACGCCCTCGATCGCCTCGCGCTCGCCGGGACGGATCACCAGTTGCGCCGGGGTCTTGGGATCGGCCAGCCAGGCCTGCAGGTTCCAGGCGATGACATCGCCGGTCTTGAAGTCCTGGCCCGAGGGCGCGGTCCAGTCCTGGTCCGTCGTCACCACCAGCTGGCCGGCGACCAGGGCGTTGATGTTGGACTTGAGCGGCAGTTCCAGCCTGGTCGTCGAGCCGTCGGCGTTCAGACGCCAGGTCTCGCTCTCATAGAAGTTGATCCCCCGGTTCAGCAGCACCGCCTGCACCACGCCGTCGGCGTCGCGCAGGGTGTAGCCCGAAACCGAGACGTCGGTCTGCTGACCGGCGAAAACTTCGACCGCCTGATCGACGCTCTGGCCGCGCTTCATCAGACGCACCGTGCGCGGATAGCCCGAGTCCGTTAGCGAGCCCTCGCCGAAGTCGCGCGAGATCAGCAGGGTGTCCCTGTCGATCCAGCTGGCGCCGCCCTTGGATTCCGGCAGGCTGATGCCGCCCTCCACAAAGGTTTTCGTGACGCTGTCGAACTCGCGGACCGTCACCGCGTCCTTGCCGCCGTTCGACAGGGAGATCAGGCAGTAACGCTCGTCCGGCGGCAGGCAGGACGCGCCTTTATAGACCCAGTTAGCGCCCTCGGCCGCCGACAAGGCGTCGATGTCCAGGATGGTCTCCCACTGCGGCGCGTCGGTGCGGTAGGAGTCCAGCGTCGTGCGGCGCCAGATGCCGCGCACATGCTCAGCGTCCTGCCAGAAGTTGTCGACATGGCCGTCATGGGTGAAGCCCGGCGAGGGGATGCGGTCGCGCGACTGCACCAGGTCCAGCGCCTGCTGGTGCAGGCCCTCATAGCGCGGATCGCCCTGCAGCACGCCCAAAGAGGTCTCGTTGTGCGCCTTGACCCACGCCATGGCGCGTTCGCCCTCGACCTCCTCCAGCCAGATGTAGGGGTCGGTCGCGTCGCTGGCGGCGAAGCCCGGAGCCGTCGAGGCGGCGCTTGCGGAAACTGTGGCTTGGGCCATGGCGACGGGTGCGGCTCCGGCGACGAGAAGAAGGGCGGCGACGGACGCCAGCGAGCGGATGGTCATTATGTGTCCCCCAACGGACGAATGTTTTCGCGCGGCACCTTGGCGAGGGCGAGGGCGGGGGGCAAGCGTCTGTAATCTTACAGACTTGTAATCTTTCGCCGCAGGGCGCGCCTCAGTCGCCGTCGTCGGGGATGCACAAAATCTGGCCGCAGGCCTTGCAGTGAACGGCGTCGGGATCGTGCTTCTGAAGCCCGCAGGTGGGGCAGGGGAACTTGACCTTGTGCGGCCGGATCAGGGTCTGGGCCAGGCGGATGAACAGGGTGATGCCCACCAGCATGACGACGATGGAGATGACCCGCCCCCAATTGCCCGGCAGGGTGATGTCCCCAAAGCCCGTCGTCGTCAGGGTGGCGACGGTGAAATAGAGGGCGTCCAGATAGCCGTTGATGTGCTCGGCCTTGCCCCTGAAATAGGCGTAGACGAAGCCGGTCACGACGAAGACGAAGGTGACCAGGGCGGTCAGGGCCCGTGTGACCTCCTCGACCCGCGTGTCGTCGAAGCGGCGGCCGATGGTGCGCCAGAACAGGTCGCTGTTCAGCAGGCTCCAGAACCGCAGCAGCCGCAGGAAGCCCAGATTGGCCAACCAGGCCGGGAACAACAGCGTCGCCAGAACGAACAGATCGACCCAGACGATCGGCCGCTTCAACCACGACCGGATGTCGGAATAGGCATAGGCCCGCGCCGCCAGATCCAGCCCCAGAACGGCGGCGATCAGATAGTCCAAGACATAGAAGGCCCAGCCCGCCTCCTTCAGGATCGGCGTGGCCAGGAAGAAGCCGATGATGGCCAGGTCGATGACGATGACCATTAGGCGGAACTTCACCGCCGCCGGCTGGGAGCCGTGATAGAGGTAGCGCAGGCGCGCCCTCAGCCGCAGCCCGTCGGATTTGGCGGTTTGGCTCTGGTCAGACGTCATCGCCGCCACCGATACATGAACCGGCGAAAAATCCTATATGAAGGCGATCATGAGCCAGCCCGCCCGACCCTACATCCGCATGAACGGCGCCGGAAACGCCTTCATCGTCGTCCAGGCCTTCGAAGAACCCTTCCACCCGACCGAGGATCAGGTGCGCGCCCTGGCCGATCCGGCGACGGGTCTGGGCGGTTTCGACCAGTTGATCGGCGTCGAGCCGTCCGAGACGGCCGACGCCTTCATGCGGGTCTGGAACGCCGACGGCTCCATGGTCGAGACCTGCGGCAACGCCCTGCGCTGCGTCGGCTGGCTGCTGCTGCAGGCGACCGACAAGGAAGAGGTGGTCATCGACACCCTGGGCGGACCGACCACGGCGCGCCGGGCGGCGGGCCGCGTCGGCTCTGGAGACCCCGAAGGATCGACGGCCGCGACCCATCAAGTCACCGTGGACATGGGCGCGCCGCGCCTCGACTGGTCCCAGGTGCCGCTGTCGGAAGACATGGACACGCGCGGCATCGAGCTTCAGGTCGGACCGATCGACGCCCCCGTGCTGCACACGCCGGGCGCGGTGTCGATGGGCAATCCCCACGTCGTCTTCTTCACCGACCGGCTGGACGACGCCTTCGTGCGCGGCTCCGGCTCCCTGGTCGAGCACCACCCCCTGTTCCCCGAGGGGGTCAACGTCGGCTTCGCTGACGTGCTGGCCCGCGATCACATTCGGTTGCGGGTGTGGGAACGCGGAGCGGGCCTGACCCTGGCCTGCGGCACCGGCGCCTGCGCGGCCCTGGTCGCCTCGGCGCGGCGCGGCCTGACCGACCGAAAGGCCGCCGTGACGGTCGACGGCGGCGAACTGACCATCGACTGGGACGAGGCGTCCGGCCACGTTTTCATGACCGGCCCGGTCGAGGTCGAAGGGACCGGCTTCCTGCCTGCCGCGTGACGGAGAAACCACGCAATCGGCCTTGACCCAGCGTCAGCGGTTGTCCCCGCCCATCCCACGATCTAGGAACGAAATGCGCCTGCCCCTTCCCGAGATCGAAATGCCCGAATTGACCGATAAACAGACCTTCTCCGACGACGACGCTCTGGAGTTCCACAGCGATCCGACGCCGGGCAAGATCTCCATGGCCCCGACCAAGCCGATGGCGACCCAGCGCGACCTGTCGCTGGCCTATTCGCCGGGCGTGGCCGTGCCGGTCCTGGCCATCGCCGCCGATGCGGACAAGGCCTACGACTACACCGCCAAGGGCAACATGGTCGCCGTCATCTCGAACGGCACCGCCATCCTGGGCCTGGGCAACCTGGGCCACATGGCGTCCAAGCCGGTGATGGAAGGCAAGTCGGTGCTGTTCAAGCGCTTCGCCGACGTCGACAGCTTCGACGTCGAGGTGAAGACCACCGATCCGGATGAATTCGTCACCGTGGTTAAGAACATCGGCGACACCTGGGGCGGCATCAACCTGGAGGACATCAAGTCCCCCGAATGCTTCGAGATCGAAGCCCAGTTGCAGGATCTGCTGGACATCCCCGTCTTCCACGACGACCAGCACGGCACCGCCATCATCTCGACCGCCGGCCTGATCAACGCCGCCCATATCGTCGGCAAGAAGCTGGAAGACCTCAAGGTCGTCCTGTCGGGCGCCGGCGCAGCGGGCCTGTCGTCCATCGCCCTGATGAAGGCCGCCGGCGTCAAGGCCGAGAACACCGTCATCTGCGACCGTCAGGGCGTGATCTACAAGGGCCGCGACAACGTCTCCCAATGGCAGGCGGCGCACGCCACCGACACGCCGCTGCGCACCCTGGCCGAGGCCATGGTCGGCGCCGACGTGGTGCTGGGCCTGTCGGCCAAGGGCGCGATCTCCAAGGAGATGGTCGCCTCCATGGCGCCCAATCCGATCATCTTCGCCATGGCCAACCCGGACCCCGAGATCACGCCGGAAGACGTCAAGTCGGTGCGCTCGGACGCCATCATCGCCACCGGCCGCTCGGACTATGTGAACCAGGTCAACAACGTCCTGGCCTTCCCCTATCTGTTCCGCGGCGCGCTGGACGTGCGCGCGCGTCAGATCAACCACGAGATGAAGATCGCCTGCGCCCACGCCCTGGCGGCGCTGGCCCGCGAAGACGTGCCGGACGAAGTCGCCGCCGCCTATCGCGGCCGCAAGCTGAAGTTCGGCCCTGAATACATCATCCCCACCCCGTTCGACCCGCGCCTGATCTGGTACATCCCGCCCTTCATCGCCCAGACGGCGATGGACACCGGCGTGGCGCGCAAGCCGATCAAGGACATGGAGGCCTATCGCATCGCCCTGCGCCAGCGGGTCGATCCGTCCGCCGCCCTGATGCAGAAGATCCAGGCCAGCGTGCGCTCGGGTCCGAAGCAGCGCGTCGTCTTCGCCGAGGGCGAGGAACAGGTCGTCATCCGCGCCGCATGGGCCTTCAAGCAGGCGGATCTGGGCACGCCGATCCTGGTCGGCCGCGAGGAGTTGATCCGCCACAACGCCGCCGAAGCCGGTCTGAACTTCGACGAATTGGGCATTCAGATCATGAACGCCCGCGTGTCGGATCGAAACGCCGAATACGTCGACTGGCTGTACGCCCGCCTGCAGCGTCGCGGCTATCTGCGCCGCGACGTCCAGCGCATGATCAACCAGGACCGCAACTACTTCGCCGCCGCCATGGTCGCGCGCGGCGAGGCGGACTGCATGGTCACCGGCGTGACCCGCAACTTCAACATGGCCCTGAAGGAGGTCCGCCGCGTCCTGGACGTCACGGACCGGATGATCGGCCTGTCGATCCTGCTGGCCAAGGGCCGCACCCTGTTCGTGGCCGACACCTCGATCCACGAACTGCCCAACGCCGCCGAATTGGCTGAGATCGCGGTCAAGGCCGCCGCCACGGTCAAGAAGCTCGGCCGCAAAGCGCGCGTGGCCTTCCTCAGCTACTCGACCTTCGGCGACCCGCCCGGCGATCGCGGCGAGAAGGTGCGCGAGGCCATCCGCATCCTGGACTCGATGGACGTCGACTTCGAGTACGAGGGCGAGATGCCGCCGGCTCTGGCGCTGAATTCCGAAGCCCGCGCCAACTATCCCTTCATGCGCCTGACCGGCGACGCCAACGTCCTGGTCATGCCGGCCATCCATTCGGCGGCCATCTCGACCCGCCTGGTCCAGTCTCTGGGCGGCGCCACGGTGATCGGCCCCCTGCTGGTCGGCCTGGAGAAGTCGGTGCAGATCGTGCCCCTGGGCGCCTCGGTCGGCGAGATCATCACCGCCGCCACCTTCGCCGCCTACGCCGAGGGCGTGGAAGTCGAGGACTGATCCTCCGCTTGATCACGACGACCTCGAGAGGCGGCCTGAAGGCCGCCTCTTTGCGTTTCCGCCCCTAGGCGTCGAGGTTGAGACGGCGGCGCTCCATCGTCTGGCGGCCCCATTCCATCGCACAGAAGACCACCGCCACCACGCCCAGCCAGGCGGCGATGACGAACATGGCGGCATAACCCTGGCGTTCGATCAGTTCGCCCAGGGCCCCGCGCCCCAGGGTGCCGATCAGCAGGGCCAAGGAGGTGAAGACGGCGAACTGCACCGCCCCGAACATCTTGTTCGACAGGGCCGACAGATAGGCGACGAAGGCCGCGCCCGCGAAGCCGCCGGCGATGTTCTCGCCCGCGATGGCCAACATCAGCCGCGCCAGGGGCTCGCCCACGCCGAAGGCGCCGAACAGCTTGTAGAGGCCGGTCGCGCTCATGAAGGCGCCGATCACCGGCGCCCCCAGAGCTAGGTCCATCATCAGCAGATTGGTCGCGGCCGACAGGGCCGCGCCCAGCAGAAGGCTGGCCATCCGGCCGATGACCAGCAGCGCCCATCCGCCCAGGGCGATGCCGACGATGGTCATGACCACGCCGAAGGTCTTGGACGCCAGGGCGATCTCGGTCTTGGTGTGGCCCAGCGCCCCGCCCGTGTCCCCCATGTAGAAGGGGAAGGCGAACGGGCCCCAGACGCCGTCCGTGATGCGGTAGGTCAGGATCAGCCCCAGCACGATCACCGCGCCCCAGCCCAGGCGTCCCATCAGCTCGACCAGCGGCGCCAGGATGGCGTCATACAGGGTGTTGGCGAGCGCCGGCCCCTGATCGGCCTCGGACGCCGCCCCCGCCTTGCCCCCGCGCCAGACGATGATCCCGGCCAGCACGGCGGGCAGGATCACCGCCATGCCGACGATCCACGGTCCCCAGACGGCGGTGAACTCTCCGGCGCTGGGCGCAGGCTTGACGGTCAGAGCCGTGACCATGAAGCGCACCAGCATGAAGGCCGCCCAGGCCCAGGCGGCCAGGGTGACGACCAGGGCGGTCATCCGCAGACGCGGCGAGCCGATGCGTTCGCGGGCGATGGCGGCGCGCGGCGCCGCCTTGGGCTCGGGTGCGATCAGCGTGCCCAGAACGCCCAGACCCATCAGTCCCGCGCCGATGACGAAGGTCGTCGACCAGCCCAGTTGATCGGCCAGAACCAGGGCGCCCGCCCCGCCGACCAGGGCCGCCGTGCGGAAGCCCAGCTGATAGACCGTCGACAGCAGGTCCACCGGGGTCCGCTCGTCCGCCACCTCGATCCGCCAGGTGTCGATGACGATGTCCTGGGTCGCCGAGGCGAAGGCGCCCAGGGCCGCGGCGCCCGCCAGCACCACGATGGCCCCCGTTCCCGGATGCGACAGGGAGATGGTCAAAAGCGCGCCCGCCAGCACGATCTGGCACAGGATCAGCCACGACCGACGTCGGCCCATCCGGCCGATCACCGGCGGCGTCAGTCCGACCGCGGGCGACCACAGGAATTTGAAGGCCCCGAACAGCCCGACCCACGACAGGACGCCGATCGTCGCCACCGATACGCCCGCGTCGGACAGCCAGGCGTTCAGAGTGCCGAACAGCATGGCGAAGGGCAGACCGGCCGAGAAGCCGAGCAGCAACATGGCCAGGGTGCGCCGCTCGCGGAACGCCGCCTTGAGCACGCCCAGCCCTTTGGGCGACGGCTGCAGCGCCGCGACCTCGGAAGCGGGCGTCTTGGAATCGGTCATGCGTGGCTCCGGCGGGGCGCCGCCGGGCGATACGGACGACGGACTACTGGCAGATCAGGAAACGGCGACCTTGGCGCGGTTGGCGGCGTTCGTCCAGCGGGCCAGGACGACGCGCAGGGCGTCCGCCTCCAACGGCTTGGCCAGATGATCGTCCATTCCCGCCTCGAGACAGGCGACGCGATCCTCGGCGAAGGCGTTGGCGGTCAGGGCGATGATCGGCGTCTGATCCCCGCGCGCCCGCAGCGCCCGCGCCGCGCTCGGTCCGTCCAGGCGCGGCATCCGCATGTCCATAAACACCAGATCGAAGCGCGCCGCCTTCAGGGCGTCCAGCGCCTCCTGGCCGTCAGCGGCGGTCTGGACCACGCAGCCCTCGCGCCGCAGCAGGGTCTTGGCCAAAAGAGCGCCGACCGGATTGTCCTCGACCAGCAGCACCCGCACGCCCTTGAAGGCCACATGGGCCACGCGATCGTCGTCGCCGGATCGGACCGGCGGCGTGGGCAGACCCCGGCGCGGCGCGGCGGCCGCCCTGACGCGCTCGGCCAGAGACTCGCGGCGCAAGGGCTTGATCAGATAGCCGCAGAAGCCCGCCGCCCGATAGCGGCTGATCAGGTCGCGTTCGGATGGGCGCAGCAGGATGATGGCCTGACCCTGGCCCGGTCGAACAGCCAGGGCTCCGCCTTCGGCGCCTGCATGATCGATCAGGGTCACCCCGGCCTGGCGCGCCACCCGGCCGCCCGAGGCCTCGATCTGATCGGTCGCCGCCCGGCGCACGAAGGGGTTCGGCGAACGGACCGCCACGACCAGCCCGTCCAGCAGGCGCGTGCGCGCCTCGGCGTCGGCCGCGACGGGAAACTCGGCTTCAAAGCGAAACCGGGCGCCGGGACCGTCCGGCCGGTCCTCGACCACGGCGTCGCCGTCCATGGCGCGGGCCAGCCGCCGCACCACCGCCAGACCCAGACCCGCCCCGTCGAACCGGGCGGCGTCCGAGACATCGGCGTGACCGAATTCTTCAAAGATGCGGCCGCGCGCCGCTTCGGGCACGCCGGGGCCGGTGTCGTCGACGATGAAGGCCAGGCGCACAGGCGCCCCTTCCATGCGTTCGCCGACCGCCTCAACCGCCAGGCGCACCCCGCCTCGGTCGGTGAACTTCACCGCATTGCCCGCCAGGTTGAACAGAATCTGCCGCAAGCGGCCCTCGTCGGCGACGACGTCCGGGGCGTCGGCGGCCACCGACCAAACGATCTCCAGCCCCTTGTCGTGCGCGCGGGGGCTCAGCAATTCGGCCACGCCGCGCACCAAGCCCTCCAGCTCGACCGGCGCCGGATCGAACTCCAGCGCCTCAGCCTCCAGCCGGGCGTAGTCCAGCAGGTCGTTGACCAGGCCCAACAGATGCTCGGCCGACTTCTGCGCGGCCTCCGCATAGGCGCGCTGGGCGCCGTCCAGACGGGTGCGCGACAACAGGCCCAGCATGCCGATCACCCCGTTCAGGGGCGTGCGCATCTCATGGCTCATCAGCCGCAGGAACTGGTGCTCGGGCGAGGCGCCGTCTTCAGGCGTCGACGTCGCAGCCTGCCCCACTTCGGGCGCGGCAGGGAAAAGGTCGCTCTGCGGCGACGGCTTGCGACGGGTCTGTCCCATAAGGCCACGCTAGGGCCGAGGGGTTAATTCCAGACGAACGGCGTTTGTCCCGCCCCGCCTTCCTGCACGGGAAACAACGCGCGGCGACTGGCCTGGCGGTCGAAGTCCTCATGGGCGCCGACCGTGCTGCGTCGATACATCAGCGCCTCGGCCACATGGCGGCGCAGCACGCCGTCCGCGCCGTCCAGATCGGCGATGGTGCGCGCCAGACGCAGGGTGCGGGTCCAGCCGCGCGCGGTCAGCCCGCCGGCCTCGCCCGCCTTCATCAACAGCGCGCGCCCCGCCTGATCCGGGGCGGCGAACCGTTCCAGCGCCTCGCCCGAGGCCCTGGCGTTGAGCGCTTGCATTCCCGTCAGCCCCGCCTCGACCATGCGGGCCTCCTGCATCTGCATGGCGGCGGCGACGCGGGCGGCGGCCTCGGCCGTGCCTTCGACCGGAGCGGGCAGGATCATGTCGGCCGCCGTCACCGCCGGGGTCTCCACCGTCAGGTCGATGCGGTCGAACATCGGGCCGGAGATGCGGTTCTGATAATCCTTCTGGCAGCGCGGAGCCTTGCCGCAGGCGCCGCGCCCCGGCCCGCCCACGCCGCAGCGACAGGGGTTCATCGCCGCCACCAGTTGGAACCGCGCCGGATAGCGGACATGGGCGTTGGCCCGCGCCACCACGATCTCGCCCGTCTCCAGCGGCTGGCGCAGGCTGTCCAGCGCCTGGGGCGAGTACTCGGGCAGTTCATCAAGGAACAGCACGCCGTTGTGCGCCAGCGAGGCCTCGCCCGGCTTGGCCTTCAGCCCGCCGCCCGTCAGGGCCGCCATCGACGCCGAATGATGCGGCGCTCTGAACGGCCGTTCGCGCGTCAGGCCTCCGCGTTCGATCAGGCCCGCCACCGACCAAACCATCGACGTCTCCAGCCGCTCCATCGGCGTCAACGGCGGCAGCAAGCCCGGCAGACGCGCCGCCATCATCGACTTGCCCGACCCCGGCGGGCCGACGAACAACAGATTGTGGCCCCCGGCGGCGGCGATCTCCAGCGCCCGCTTGGCGCCCTCCTGCCCCTTGACCTCGCGCAGGTCGGGCACGGCGCGCCCCTCCAGCACCGGCCCCGGTTGAGGCGGGCGCAGCACCTGGGTTCCGCGAAAGTGGTTGATCAGGCCGATCAAGGAGCGCGGCGCCAGCAGCCGCGCCTCGCCCGCCCAGGCCGCCTCCGGCCCGTTGGCCTCGGGACAGATGAGACCCAGCCCCATGGCGTTCACCGCCATCGCCGCAGGCAGGGTTCCGCCCACCGCAGCGATCTGACCGTCCAGACCCAGTTCGCCTACCGCCGCCCAGCCGTCCAGAACGTCCGGCCCGATCACCCCCATGGAGGCCAGCAGGGCCAGGGCGATGGGCAGATCGAAATGACTGCCTTCCTTGGGCAGATCGGCGGGGGCCAGGTTGGCGATCACCTTCTTGGCCGGCAGCGCCAGGCCGATGCCCGCAAAGGCGCCGCGCACCCGTTCGCGGCTTTCGGCCACCGCCTTGTCCGGCAGGCCGACGATGGCGAAGGCCCCGGCGGGCGAACCGACCTGCTGCACTTCGACATCGACCCGGCGCGCGTCGACGCCGTCGAAAGCCACCGTCACCACCCGCGCGACCATGCCGTTCCCTCCCGCAGCCAAGAGAACAAATCACGAACCAATCAACACTGCAAGAGCATTGTTCGTTCAGTTCGTCGGCAGATCGGCCTCCGGCGCGATGGTGTGGACCACCTGCCCCTCGGCGTTCAGGAACTGGATGGCGCCGAAGCCTTCCTCGGTCACGGTCAGGCGCAGGCGCGGCTTGTCGTTCCTGTCCGACAGGGCGACGGCGGGCGTCCCGTCGGCGGCCAGCGACAGGCGCATCCGCGTCGGCGTCTGCACGCCGGGAACCAGCGCCCCGCCCAACCCCGGCTCGCGCACCAGCGGCGGCGCCTGGTTGAAGACGAAGCTGACCGATCCGTCTGGCGACACCCGCCAGCCGACGGCGTCCATCGCCGGATGATCCAGCGCCAGCACGGCCATGCCGCCCTCGACGTCGGCCGTGCCGAAGCCGCCGCGCTCGCTGCCCTTGTCGTCGTAGAGGATCAGACCGGCAACGTTGAAGGCGCGCTTATATTGAACGCCGTCGATGATCGGCGGCGGGGTCGCGCCCGACAGGGTCATGCGGATGGTCCCGTCGGCGTCGACGATATCGATGCGCCGGGCGCTGATACGGTCATGGTCCGGCGTCTCGATCCGGGTCTGCGGCGTGCGGGTCTCGATGATCCGCTCCAGCACCTCTAGCGACGGGCGTTTCGGCTCCGCATTCGGCGATGCCTCCTGGGCGCCCGCCGGGCAGGCGATCGCCAGCGCCAGGACGACCAGCGCCCCGGCCTTGTTCAGTGCAGTCATTAAGGTTCCCTCCCGTGAAGCGCGGCGTCAGGCGGCCGCGCGTTTCCTTTGCTCGATGACCTCCCACATGCGCTCGGTCGCATCGACGCCGGCGAAGTTCAGCAACTGCTGGGCGCCGGTGGGGGAGGTGACGTTGATCTCGGTCAGATAGTCGCCGATCACGTCGATGCCGACGAAGATCAGGCCGCGCTCCTTCAGATAGGAGCCGATGGCGGCGCAGATCTCCCGGTCGCGCGGCGTCAGCTCGACGGGCGCCGCCGTGCCGCCGACGCGCAGGTTGGAGCGCACCTGGTCCTTGGCCGGAATGCGGTTGATGGCGCCGACCGGCTCGCCGTCGATCAGGATGATGCGCTTGTCGCCCGCCGAGACGGCCGGGATGAATTTCTGGATCACCAGCGGATCGCGCGACCCGGCGGCGTGGATCTCGATCAAGGCCTCCAGGTTCGGATCATCCGCCTTCAGCCGCACCACGCCCGACCCGGCCGCGCCGTGCAGGGGCTTGAGCACCACATCGCCATGACGGCGGTGGAAGTCGACCAGGGCCTCGGGGTCGGACGACACCAGGGTCGGCGGCTGGAGGCCGGGGAAGAGGGTGGCGATCAGCTTCTCGGGCGCTGAGCGCACCTCGGCCGGATCATTGACCACCAGGGTCTTGGGATGCACCCGCTCCAGCAGATAGGTGGCGGTGACATAGGCCATGTCGAACGGCGGATCCTGACGCATCAGGATGACGTCGACGTCCTCGGCCAGGTCCAGCCGCTGCTCGGGGCCGAAGTCGGCGTGGTTTCCCTGCTCGCGCCGCACCGTCACCGGACGGGCGCGGCAAAACAGGCGGCCGTCCTCCAGCGCCAGGGTGCGAAAGTCATAGACCCACAGCTTGTGGCCGCGCGCCTGCCCGGTCAGGGCCATCAGGAAGGTGGTGTCCGACTCGACGTTGACCGCCTCGAGCGGGTCCATCTGGATGGCGACCTTGAGCATGGGGTGTCCTTCTTTGTGGCGCTATCGCTCGCGCCGCGGGCGCTCGCTGCTTGAGCTGGTTTTTAGTGGCGCTAACGCTCGCTCTGGGCGCGCGCGCTGCTTGAGCGCCGAAGCGCCGTCAGTGCCTACTTGAGGCGCGAGGCTGCGCGCCGCAAGGCCGCGCTTCAGTTCAACCGCATCCGCACCCGGTCCAACCGCGCGTCGCAAGCGGCGATCGGCTCGCCCAGGCTGCGGGCGCGCGACAAGGCCTGCATGGCCCCGGTCAGCGCGCCCTGCTTCTCGCGGGCGGCGGCCACGTCCAGCCAGGGGCGGTGATCCTCGGGATCCAGCAGGGCGCGACGCAGGGCCGAGCGTTCGGCGCCTTCATAGTCGCGAGCCTGAAGGGCGCGGGTGAACAGGATATTCTGCAGACGGATCAGAGCCTGGCGCTCGCTGACCGGCGCCATGAGCAGGTCCAGACGGTCGGCCACATGCGGAGTCAGCCCCGCCAGCAGGGCGCGGCGCGTCAGCTCCGACGGCAGGACCAGCCGCCCCTGGCTAAACGGGTCCAGCGCCACCGGCCCTTCGGGCGTCTCGACCCGCAGCAGGACGTGGCCGGGAAAATCGACCGGCGCCGCCGTCAGCCCGGCCCGCCGCGCGGCGTCCAGATAGAAGATGACCAGCACCGCCGACAGCCCGCGCCGACGCTCGGCCACGTCGATCACGTCGGTGTTGGCCGGATGATCGTAGTTCAGCAGGTCGCCGTTCAGCCGCAGGTCGCCCGCCAGGGCCTCGGTCAGGGCGTCGTCGGGGCTTTCGTTGGCGGCCCGCTCCTTGAGCCGCTGGGCCGCGTGGTCGGCCAGAATCCGCACGCCGTCGGCGTCGCGGAACGGATAGTCGTGGATGGCGCAGGCGATGGCGCAATCCAGCAGGGGGAAGGCCTCGTCAGCCCCCTGTCCCGCCTGGGCCAGCACCGCCTCTGCTTCCTCGCGCGTCAACGCCGGTCCGCTCCCGTGGAGATCACGCCGCGAAGATGACGCGGAAAGCGTCCGGGGGCCAGCGCCACCATGTCGATTCTCAGCTCCAGCCCCGACAGGGCCGGTCGCCCGCGCGCCGCCGCCTCGGCCGCGCGGATCAGGCGCTGGTGCTGCTCCGGGCCCAGGGCCAGGGTCGCGGCCTCCAGCGTCGCGCGGCGCTTGACCTCGACGGCGGCCAGGACGCGCCCGCGCCGGGCCAGGATGTCGATCTCTCCGCCCCGGCCCTTCAGGCGGAAGGCCAGAACCTGATAGCCCTTGAGCATCAGCCACAGGGCGGCGATCCACTCGGCGTCGTGCCCCTGACGGTGCGACCGTCCGCCTAACGCCTGGCGCCAGCCCGCCTTGGGCGTCTTCGGCGGCGGATGCGGGCGCGGCGCGAGGCTCACCGCCCCTTCAACTCCAGCGCGCGCTTGTAGAGCGGCTTGCGCGGCAGGTTCAACGCCTTGGACACTTCGGCAGCCGCCTCGCCGGGCGGCAGGCGGGTCAGGGCCTCGGCCAGGGCGGCGTCGGCGTCGGCGGCGCTGGCGACCTCGGCCTCGCCGGGGCCGACCACCACCACGATCTCCCCCTTGGGCGCGTCCAGGCGCGGGTCGACGGCGAGTTCAGCCAGATCGCCGCGCACGCATTCCTCATAGAGCTTGGTCAGTTCGCGGGCGACGGCGGCCGGACGGGCGCCCAGCACCTCGGCCATGTCGGCGAGGCTGTCGCGCAGACGCGGCCCGCTCTCGAAGAAGACCAGGGTCTGACGGCCGGGGCGCAGCTCTTCCAGCGCCGTGCGGCGCGCCGCCGACTTGGGCGGCAGGAAGCCTGCGAACAGCACCCGGTCGGCGGGCAGGCCGGCGATGCACAGAGCGGCCAGCAGGCTGGACGGACCCGGCACGGGATGAACCGGCAGCCCCTCGGCCACGGCCGCCCGCGCCACCACATAGCCGGGATCGGACACCAGGGGCGTGCCCGCGTCCGACACCAGGGCCACCACCTCGCCCGCCTTCAGCCGCTCGACGGCGATCTCCGCGGCGCGGTTCGAGGCGTGGTCGTCGCACCGCTCCAGCTTCGCCTTCAAACCATAGACGGTCAGCAGCTTGGCCGTGACCCGCGTGTCTTCCGCCAGCACCAGATCGGCCGCCGCCAGCACGTCCAGCGCCCTCAGCGTCATGTCGCGTAGATTCCCGATCGGCGTCGCCACCAGATAGAGACCCGGCGAAACGGGGCGCGCGGGCGGGGCAGTCGGCGGAAACAGGGAGGCGTCGGACATGGCTCCATCCTAGTGGGCGTCACGGTGTCGTGAAAGCCGCCAGAGTCAGGGAACGCCGCCGCCGGTTCGCGCACTGCGATCCGCATCGACCCTTCTGTCGTCCAGAACGGAATCCGCCCATGTCGAAGTCCGCCTCCATCGTCCTCGTTCACGGCTTCTGGGGCGGCGCCGCCCACTGGGGCAAGGTCATCACCGAACTGGCCAAGCGCGGCTACACCTCTCTGCACGCGGTCGAGATGCCGCTGACCTCTCTCGCCGACGACGCGGAGCGGGTGCGCAAGATGGTGCGCCAGCAGGAAGGGCCGGTCATCCTGGTCGGCCATTCCTACGGCGGGGCGGTGCTGTCCGAGGTCGGCGACCTGCCGAACGTGGCGGCCCTGGTCTTCGTCGCCGCCTTCGCGCCCGACGCAGGCGAAAGCCCCGGCGCCATCACCCAGCAGGATCCCCCGGTCGCCGCCCCCAACCTGGCCCCCGACAGCGACGGCTATCTGTGGGTGAAGGCCGACAAGTTCCATGAGAGCTTCTGCCAGGATCTGACGGCGGACGAAGCCCTGGTCATGGCGGTGACGCAGAAGGCGCCCCTGGCCGCCGCCTTCGGCGACGCGGTCACGGCGCCCGCCTGGCGCAGCAAGCCGAGCTGGTATCAGGTCTCGAGCCAGGACCACATGATCGCCCCGACCAATCAGCAGCGGATGTCGGCGCGGTTGAACGCCCGCAAGGTCATCACCCTGGACGCCAGCCACGCCTCCCTGGCGTCGCATCCGTCCGAAATCTGCGACCTGATCGAAGAAGCGGCGGCGACCGTCTGATCGTCTAGACCAGCAGGCTCTTCAGCACGGCGTCCAGCAAGGGGCGGCCGGTCGCCGTGGCGGCGATGCGGCCGTCTTTCAGACTCAGGAATCCGTCGGCCAGCAGATCGGCCAGCCGACCCTCGTCCGCCGACAGCGCCAGCCGCTGCAACAGGGCCAAGGACACGCCCTCGACCGTGCGCAGGCCCAGCAGCACGCGTTCCTCGTCAGCGTCCTGCGGCTCCAGAACTTCGCGCTCGGCCCAGGGCGATCCGGCGGCGACGCCCGCGACATAGTCGCCGATGCGGCGCGCGGCCACGGTGGCGACCCGCCCTTCAGCCAGCGTCATCCGCCCATGCGCTCCCGGCCCCAGGCCCAGATAGTCCCCGCCGCGCCAGACATGCAGGTTGTGGCTGGAGCGGGCGGCCACGTCGCGAGCGTGGTTGGACACCTCATAGGCCTCGAACCCCGCCGCCTCGAGCGTCGCCTGCGTGGCTTCATAGAGGGCGGCGGCCAGATCCTCGTCCGGCGGCGCCCAGGCGCCGCGCGCCACGGCCCGGCCGAAGGCCGTCGTCCCCTCGATGGTCAGCTGATAGGGCGAGACGTGCTCGAACCCCAGATCGAGCGCCGTGGTCAGCTCGGCGGTCCAGTTCGCGACGCCCTGGCCCGGCCGGGCGTAGATCAGATCGATCGACAGGCGCGGAAAGGCGCGGCCCGCCAGGGCGATGGCGCGGCGCGCCTCGGCGGCCGAATGGTCGCGGCCCAGGAACTTCAGGGCTGCGTCGTCGAACGACTGCACCCCCATCGACAGACGGTTGATCCCGGCCTGGGCCAGGGCGGCGTAGCGCCCGGCCTCGGCGTCGGTGGGATTGGCCTCCAGGCTGATCTCAATATCGCCAGAAGGGGGGAACAACGCCCTGGCCCGCTCGACCACCGCCGCCACGGCGTCGGGCGGCATCAAGGACGGCGTGCCCCCGCCGAAAAAGATCGAGGCCAGGGCGCGCGGCCCGACCAGGGCGGCCTGCGCCTCCAGGTCGTTCAGGATGGCCTGCGCCAGCTCCGCCTGCTCCTGCGTCCGCCCCCGGTCGCGCACCACGTTGAAGTCGCAATAGGGACAGATCCGCGCGCAGTAGGGCCAGTGGACGTAGAGGGCGATGGAGTCTTTTTCGTCCCTATCGCCGCCCTCGCGGAGGGCGGCTGCTTGAGGGACAGATGGATGCTCGCCGCTATCGCCGCCTTGGCGCAGGGCCCCGGCTCGTGCGGCGGGCGTCTCAGTCAATCAGCGCCGCCTTGAGGCGGGCGAAGGCGCGCGCGCGGTGGCTGAGGGCGTCCTTCTCGACCGGGTCCATCTCGCCGAACGTCAGTTCCGAGCCTTCCGGCCGGAAGATCGGATCATAGCCGAAGCCCCGGTCGCCGCGCGGCGGAAAGACCAGTTCGCCGTCGATCCGCCCCTCGACCACCACGCAGGGGCCGTCGGGCCAGGCCACGGCCAGGGCCGAGGTGAACCAGGCGCGGCGGTCCGTCGAGCCGATCTCCTCCAGCCGCTGCTCGACCTTCTTCATGGCCAGTGCGAAATCCTTGGTCGGCCCGGCCCAGCGCGCGGAATAGATGCCCGGCGCCCCGTCCAGGGCCGCAACCGACAGGCCGGAATCGTCAGCCAGGGCGACCTCGCCCGAGGCCTGGGCCGCGTGACGCGCCTTCAGCATGGCGTTGCCGACGAAGGTGCTCTCCGTCTCGTCCGGCTCGGGCAGATTCAGCTCTCCGGCGGTGACGATCGTGTAATGTCCATCCAGCAGCGCTTCGATCTCGCGCGCCTTGCCCGGATTGTGGGTGGCGGCGACGAGCCGCATCCCCTTGATCAGCTTGAGATTCATGGCGCGACCTTAGTCCCGTCCGGTCCATTGCGAAATGGTAACATCGTTAAACGATATGTAAGTTGGCTTTCGTCGGCGCACGACCTATCTTCATTTTCAAGGACGGACGGCCGCACCGTTCAAACGAGAGAAACATCTCGCAACAATGATCCAGCGGCACAACAGATACGCACAAAAAACGTGCATTGATGGAGAGACCGATATGCAAGCCATGCACAAGACCAATCTGATGGACCGTCTGGCTCACAGCCTGGGCAACGCCTTCCTGCTGGCCGCCCTGCCCGTCGCGGCGATCGCCCTGATCGTTCAGAGCTTCTGATCCTGCAGAGTTCGAGGGGGACTTTGACGATCGCCATGAACGCCGTGAAGAATAGAGCCGTGCGCGGGTCGGCCGGACCCGCCGCGGCGACGGCGCCCCTGTCCCCGGCCTGAGACGCCCGATGACGCGCTTGCGGAAACCGAACCGGCTCGCCACCGCCGCCCAGACCCCGCTTCGCGCCGCCCAACTGCGGACGCCGAACCTGAGGACCATTGGTCCCGGCTCCGTCGCCAGCCTGCTGAAGATCGCGCTGGACGTGGCCTATGTGGTGATGATCCTCGTCACCGGCCTGCTGCTGCTTCTGTGGGTCGCCTCCATCTTCATACCCATCGACAATCTGAACGTGACCGTCTCGGACGGCGCGGAGGGCCGCGAGATGCCGCTGACGCGTCCGCTGCTGCTGTTCGCCCTGGGCGCCCTGAGCGCCTATTTCGGCGGCTTCCTCATCATCCTGCGCCATCTGCGCAAGATCTTCCGCACCCTGACCCTGGGCGACCCGTTCCAGCCGGACAATGTGCGCCGCCTGCGCCATGTCGGCCTGATCCTGGCCGTCGTCACCGGCGGGGTGTGGATCGTGCAGGGGCTGGTGGCGTCGCGCCTCGCCCCCGGCGTCATGGAGCCTCAAGGCGTCAGCGACCTGCTCACGCCCGTCTTTTCCGTCCTGGTCGTCTTCGTCCTGGCCGAGGTGTTCCGCGAAGGCGCCCGTCTTCGTCGCGAATCCGAACTGACGATCTGATCGAGAAACGCTAAAGCTCCCCCCATGGCCATCCGCGTCCAACTCGACCGCATCCTCGCCCAGCGCCGCATGTCGCTGACGGAGCTCGCCGACCGCGTCGGCGTGACCGTCGCCAACCTGTCCATCCTCAAGACGGGCAAGGCGCGCGCCGTGCGTTTCTCCACCCTGGACGCCCTGTGTCGCGAGCTGGACTGCCAACCCGGCGACCTGCTGGCCCATGAGCCCGGTCCGCCGGACGCCTTCGACGACGAGGGCTGAGCGTGGCCCGCCCCCCTTCGGGCAAGGGACCGCCGAAAGCCGCCTCCGCGACCGGCGACGACGACAAGCGCATCTGGAACCGGGTGACGTCCACAGTGACGCCGCCCGTCCGCCGCAAAGCCGCGCGCGTGACGCCCGGCGCCGTCATTCCTGCGTTTGGAGACGAAGCCGCGCCTCTCGTCGCGCCGCTCCCGCGCGGCGTTGCGGGCAAGAAACGCGCGACGGCCCTGACGCCCGCCTCAGCCGGACGCTCAGCGACGCCTCCGCCCCCGAAGGCCGCGGCGCCACGCCCGCGCCACGCGCCCGAAGAGCTTGAGCCGCGTCGTCAGCGCCGCCTGTCGCGCGAACGCGATCCGATCGAGGCGCGCATCGACCTGCACGGCTTCGGCCGCTTCGAGGCCGAGGATCAGCTGCGCGGCTTCCTGATCGGCTGCCAGATGCGCGGCCTGCGCTCGGTGCTGGTCATCACCGGGCAGGGCAGGCGCGGCGGCGGCGTCATCCGCGCCTCGGTCCACGAATGGCTGACCGGGCCGCATCTGCGCGGCGTCGTGTCCGGCTTCGCCTCGGCCCACCAGCGCCACGGCGGCGACGGGGCGCTCTATGTGACCCTGAAACCGCGCTAGCCCTGCGCGTTCTTGACCGCCGCCGCGCCCGCAACCGGCGCGATCACCAAGGCGAACAGGACATAGGCGCCCAGCAGGGCCAGCGCCGAGGCCGGGCTCTGCCCGCTGGCGGCGCGGGTCAGGGCGCCCGCGCCGAACACCACCGGCGGAATGAACAGCGGCAGCACCACCACGGCGATCAGCAGGCCGCCGCGCCGCGCGCCCAGCGCCAACGCCGCGCCCAGCGCCCCGGTGAAGGCGAACCCCAGACCGCCAAGCGCCGCCGACAGCCCTGTCAGGCCGATCAGCTCCGGCGGCTGGCCCAGGGCCAGGGCCGCGACCGGCGCGGTCAGCGCCAGCGGCAAGCCGGTCGCCAGCCATTGCGCCAGAGCCTTGATCGCCACCAGGGCCTCCAGCGGCAGCGGCCCGGTCGCCAGCAGATCCAGCGCCCCGTCCTCCAGATCGCGCTCGAACATCCGCTCCAGCGACAGCAGGGAGGCCAGCGCCAGCGCCATCCACGACGCGCCTGACGCCGCCGGGGCCAGAACGCGCGGATCGCCGCCCGCCGCCAGCGGCAGGATGGCCGTCAGGCACAGCAGGAAGCCGCAGGCCAGCAGCGGCCCGCCGCCGCCGCCCCAGGCCAGCGACAGCTCACGCACGAAAAGGGCGCGCACGGCCTTCACCGCGCCCCTCCGAGATCAAGAGGGCGGGCCGGAACGGGCAGGGGGTCGTGCACGGCGGCCAGGATCATGCCCCCGCCCGCCAGATGTTCAGCCATCAGTTCGGCGGCGACGCCGCGCCACGCCTCGTCCAGCGGGGCCAGCGGCTCGTCCAGCAGCCACAGGGCGCGCGGGGCGGCGACCAGACGGGCCAGCGACAGCCGCCGCCTCTGCCCCGCCGACAGCTTGCGCGTCTCCAGATCCATCAGGGGCGCCAGCTTCAGCCGTTCGACGGCCGCGTCCATGGCGGCGGCCGATCCGCCCAGCCATTCGACCTGAAAGCCCAGTTCCTGACGCGCCGTGCGCTGGGGCTTCAGGCCCTCTTGGTGGCCCAGCAGGTGAAGCGCCGTGCGCCGGGCCGTCTCGGCCTCCATCTCGCCCTCGGCGTCATGAAAAACGACCGTGCCTGCATCGGGCCGGATAAAGCCCGCCACGGCGCGCAGCAGGCTGGTCTTGCCCGCGCCATTCGCTCCGGTCAGGGCCGCCGCCTCGCCCGCCGACAGGGCGAAGGACAGGTCGCTGAACAGCCGGCGTTCGCCGCGCGACAGGCTCAAGCCCTGAATGTCGAGACGGATCAGCACTTGCGAGTCTCTATCAATGTCCACGTCGAAGGTGTGGATACATGGACGGCCCTCGCGCGCGGGACTATATGCGCTAGCGCCGCAGCAGGCTTTCGCCGCGCGCGCCGGGGACCTGTGCGCCCCGACGTCCAGCGCGCGAAGGCGCAACCGAATTGTCGGGCGGCGTTTGTCAGAGGACTACTCTCCATGCCGTCGATTGACAGCCTCAAGACCCGCCAAGACCTCGCGGTCGGGCGCAAGAAATACGCCTATTACAGCCTTCCCGCCGCCGAGGAAGCCGGTCTGGCCGGGATTTCCCGCCTGCCGCGCTCGATGAAGGTGCTGCTGGAGAACCTGCTGCGCAACGAAGACGGCGTCTCCGTCACCGAGGACGACCTGAAGGCCGTCGCCGCCTGGATCGAGAACAAGGGCGCCGTCGAGCACGAGATCGCCTTCCGTCCGGCCCGCGTGCTGATGCAGGACTTCACCGGCGTTCCGGCCGTCGTCGACCTGGCCGCCATGCGCGACGCGATGGACAAGCTCGGCGCCGACGCCAAGAAGATCAACCCGCTGGTCCCGGTCGACCTGGTCATCGACCACTCGGTCATGGTCGACCACTTCGGCAACGCCCAGGCCTTCGGCCAGAACGTCGAGCGTGAGTATGAGCGCAACATCGAGCGCTACAACTTCCTGCGCTGGGGTTCGTCGGCCTTCAACAACTTCCGCGTCGTGCCCCCCGGCACCGGCATCTGCCACCAGGTGAACCTGGAGAACCTGGCCCAGACCGTCTGGACCGCCGACGAAGGCAAGAAGACCGTCGCCTATCCCGACACCGTGGTCGGCACCGACAGCCACACCACCATGATCAACGGCCTGGCCGTCCTGGGCTGGGGCGTCGGCGGCATCGAGGCCGAGGCCGCCATGCTGGGCCAGCCGATCCCGATGCTGATCCCCGAAGTCATCGGCTTCAAGCTGACCGGCAAGCTGCCGGAAGGCGCGACGGCCACCGACCTGGTGCTGACCGTCACCCAGATGCTGCGCAAGAAGGGCGTGGTCGGCAAGTTCGTGGAATTCTTCGGTCCCGCCATCGCCGGCATGACCATCGAGGACCAAGCCACCATCGCCAACATGGCCCCGGAATACGGCGCCACCTGCGGCTTCTTCCCCGTCTCGCAGGCCACCATCGACTATCTGACGGCCACCGGCCGCGAGAAGGCGCGCGTCGCCCTGGTCGAAGCCTACGCCAAGGCGCAAGGCCTGTGGATCGACGAGACCTCGGAAGACCCGATCTTCACCGACGTTCTGGAGCTGGACATCTCGACGGTCGTGCCGTCGCTGGCCGGTCCGAAGCGTCCGCAGGACCGCGTTGAACTGACTGTCGCCGCCCCGTCGTTCGAAGAAGCCCTGACCGGCGTCTTCGCCCGCCCGGCCGACGCCCCGCGCGCCGCCGTGGAAGGCGAGAGCTTCGACATCGGCGACGGCGATGTGGTGATCGCCGCCATCACCTCCTGCACCAACACCTCCAACCCGTCGGTCCTGATCGCCGCCGGTCTGGTGGCGCGCAAGGCCAACGCCCTGGGCCTGAAGCCCAAGCCCTGGGTCAAGACCTCGCTGGCCCCCGGCTCGCAGGTCGTCACCGACTATCTGACCGACGCCGGTCTGCAGAAGGATCTGGACGCCCTGGGCTTCAACCTGGTCGGCTACGGCTGCACCACCTGCATCGGCAACTCGGGTCCGCTGGATCCGGCCGTGTCCAAGGCCATCAACGACAACGCCCTGGTCGCCACCTCGGTGCTGTCGGGCAACCGCAACTTCGAAGGCCGGGTGAACCCGGACGTCCAGGCCAACTACCTGGCCTCGCCGCCGCTGGTGGTGGCCTACGCCCTGGCCGGTTCGATGCGCATCGACATCACCAAGGAGCCGATCGGCAAGGACAAGAAGGGCAATGACGTCTTCCTGAAGGACGTGTGGCCGACCTCGGAAGAGATCGCCGCTATCCAGAGGAAGTCGGTCACGCCCAAGATGTTCGCCAAGCGCTACGCCGACGTCTTCAAGGGCGACGAGCACTGGCAGGCGATCGCCGTCACCGGCGGTCAGACCTATGAGTGGGAAGACACCTCGACCTACGTCCAGAACCCGCCCTACTTCGAGGGCCTGACCATGGAGCCCGCTCCGGTCACGGACATCGTCGAGGCGCGCGTGCTGGGCATCTTCGGCGACTCGATCACCACCGACCACATCTCGCCGGCCGGTTCGATCAAGAAGGCCTCGCCCGCCGGCCAGTACCTGACCAACCACGGCGTCGACGCCCTGGACTTCAACAGCTACGGCGCCCGCCGCGGCAACCACGAAGTCATGATGCGCGGCACCTTCGCCAACATCCGCATCCGCAACAAGATCACCCCGGACATCGAGGGCGGCGTCACCAAGCACTTCCCCTCGGAAGAGACGATGTCGATCTACGATGCAGCCATGCGCTATCAGTCGGAAGGCCGTCCTCTGGTCGTCTTCGCCGGCAAGGAGTACGGCACAGGCTCATCGCGCGACTGGGCGGCCAAGGGCACCCGCCTGCTGGGCGTCCGCGCCGTCATCGCCGAAAGCTATGAGCGCATCCACCGCTCGAACCTGGTCGGCATGGGCGTCGTCCCGCTGCAGTTCAAGGAAGACGGCTGGCAGAAGCTGGGCCTGACGGGCGAGGAGATCGTCACCATCCGCGGCCTGACCGACGCCAACGTCGGCAAGCTGAAGCCCCGCCAGGACCTGTGGGTCGAGCTGTTCCGTCCGTCGGACGGCAAGATGGCCCGCTTCCCGGTCCGCTGCCGCATCGATAACCAGACGGAGCTGGACTACTTCAAGGCCGGCGGCGTCATGCCATACGTCCTGCGCAACCTGGCGCGCGGCGACGAGAAGTAAGCGGTCTCAAGCAGCGCGAAAGCGCGTTAGAGCAACCCGAATGAAGGCCGGCGGAGCGATCCGCCGGCCTTTTTTCTTGGACTCCGACCGACATATTCCACTCATCCCTTGTCGCATCGTCGTTTGACGCCCATATTATCGTCATATGACGAAAGCCGCCGCCATGACCGCCCTCGACCTCTACGCCTCGCCCGAGACCCTGCCCGCTAGCGACGCGGCGCGGATCGGCAAGCTGCTGGGCCTGAACGACAATGAGACGATGGACGACGTGGCCCTGGCCGAGCGGGTGTCGCAAGGCTTGAAGCCCGCCGCCGCCGCCGCCCTGGGCCAGGTGATCGGCATGCCGCGCGTGGTCGGCCAGATCATTCCGGAGGCCACGCTGCGGCGCGCCCGCACCAGCCGCAAGCCCCTGTCGCGCGAGATGAGCGAGCGCCTGTACGAGGTCGGCCGCGTGGTCGACGCCGTGGGCCGCGCCTATCGCGGCGACAGCGCCGCCGTCGTCCGCTTCCTGAACCGCCCGCATCAGCTGCTGAACGGCCGCACCCCCCTGGCCATGGCCCAGTCCAGCTCGGCGGGAGCCGAGGCGGTGATCAATCTGGTGCGCCGCGCCGACGCCGGCTTCGCGGTCTAGGTCCGGTATGCACCGTCGGCTGGACGACGCGCTCAAGGGATTCCGCATCGGCGACCCGCGCGGCGAATATCCCATCTGGAGCGACGGCGGCTCGCGTCGGGCGTCCGGCCGCTGGCACGAGGCGGGCCAGAGGGTGATCTACGCCGCCGAACACTATTCCACCGCCATGCTGGAGAAGCTGGTCCATTTCGGCGGCGAACTGCCGCTGGGCCAGCATCATGTGGAGATCCACATCCCGGCGGGCGTCTCCTATGAAGTGGTCAATCCGGACCTGGTCCCCGGCTGGGCCGAGCCGGGCGGGGCGGCCGCGCGCGCCTTCGGCCGCGCCTGGCATGCGGAAGCCCGTTCGGCCCTGCTGATCACGCCCTCGGTCGTGGCGCGGATGGAGCGCAACTTCGTCTTCAACACCGCCCATCCCGACTTCGCCCGCATCAAGCCGGGGCTGGAGACGCCGGTCTGGTGGGACAGCCGCCTGTTCGGCTGACGCGGCTCAGTCCAGCTTCAGCGCCTCGGCCAGCAGACGCGCCTCAGCGGCGCGGCTGGACCCGGCGCGCCAGGCGACGACGATCTCGCGACGCGGAGCCTCCGCCGAAATCGGGCGGATCACCACGCCCGGATTGTCGGCCAGCCCCGCCTGAACCGCCATCTGCGGCAGGAAGCTGACCCCCAACCCCGAGGACACCATCTGCACCAGGGTGTGCAGGGAGGTTGCCGCGAAGACGTCCTCGCCGCGCGGCGCCTCTATATTGACCGCCGCCAGCGCCTGGTCGCGCAGGCAGTGGCCGTCCTCGAGCAGGATCAGGTCTTCGGCCTTCAACATGCCGTCGGGGATCGGCCCGGCCCCCGCCAGCGGATGATCCACCGGGGCCGCGGCCATGATCTCGTCGTCGCCGATGCGGGCGTGGTCGATGCCGGAGGCCTCATAGGGCAGGGCGATGACGGCCGCGTCCAGATGGCCCGCCTTGAGTCCGGCGATCAGACGCGGCGTCAGATCTTCGCGCAGGAACAGGCGAAGGCCCGGATAAAGGGTCTTCAGCCCCGGCAGGGCGCGCGGCAGCAGGAAGGGCGCGACCGTCGGAATGACGCCCAGACGAAACCGGCCCGACAGCGGCTTGCCCGCATTCTGGGCCGCCTCGACCAGATCCTCGGCGCGAGCCAGCACGTCTTCGGCCCGGCGCACCGCTTCGGCGCCCACGGCCGTCAGGATCACCGCGCCGCGCGTGCGTTCGACCACCGCCGCGCCCAGCACCCGCTCCAGCTCCTGCACCCCTGACGACAGGGCGGGCTGGCTGACATGGGCGGCCTCGGCGGCGCGGCTGAACGAGCCGTGCTCGGCCAGGAGCTTCAGATATTGCAGCTGACGCAGGGTAGGCAGGACGGACATGGGTTCACACGGCTATGCGGTCAGAGCTGACATAGGGCGCATCTATCGTCAGGCCTGAACCAATCGAGCGGCCTTATATCACCTTTCGCCTCGATCATAATATAAATCTATTCCATCGAGCAAAATGATCGATTTGACTTAAGCTGCGCCAGGGGCCATCTCATGGCTTCGACGGTTCGCACTCCCCGCGATCCGGCGGTCCATTTTTCTGCATCTAGGAGAAGCGCGATGCTCGGCGTCGGTCAAAAACTGCCTGATTTCAAAATTATCGGCGTCAAGCCGGGCTTCAACAGCCACGAGGAAAACGGCGTCTCGGCGTTTGAAGCCGTCACGCAGGACAGCTTCGAAGGCAAGTGGAAGGTCATCTTCTTCTACCCGAAGGACTTCACCTTCGTCTGCCCGACCGAAATCGCCGCCTTCGCCAAGCTGGGCAAGGACTTCGAGGACCGCGACACCGTGGTCCTGGGCGGTTCGACCGACAATGAGTTCACCAAGCTGGCCTGGCGCCGTGACCACGCCGACCTGAACAAGCTGCCGATCTGGCAGTTCGCCGACAACGGCGGCAAGCTGGCCCGCGCCCTGGGCGTGCTGGACGAAGAAGAAGGCGTGGCCCTGCGCGCGACCTTCGTCGTCGACCCGCACAACGTCATCCAGCACGTCTACGTCACCAACCTGAACGTGGGCCGTTCGCCGGAAGACACGCTTCGCGTGGTCGATGCTCTTCAGACCGACGAGCTGTGCGCCTGCAACCGTCCGGTCGGCGGCGACACCCTGGCCGCGTAAGTACTGGCCCAAGGGTCGCAACGACCAGGCCCGGACCGCGTGAGTAGGGTCCGGGCCGCCCCTCGAAAGAGGCGGCGGCGGGCGACTGTCGCCGCCTTTTTCATGCCTGATGATTTTATTTGGGCGCTATGCTCGGCTCACAGAGCCTCGCGACTTAAGCGCCCATCACGAAATACGGCCCCAAAAGACGGCTCAAGAAGTAAGCGACCGCGTCGCGAACGATAGCCGCTCTTTGAAGCGTCGCTTCCTGAAAGGAACACGAAAATGTCCATCGACGCCCTGCGCGACCTGATCCCGGCCTATGGCAAGGACATCTCGCTGAACCTGTCCTCGCTCGCCAATGAGACCGTGCTGAACGACCAGCAGAAGTGGGGCAGCTTCCTGGCCTCGGCGCACGCCATCGGCGTCGGCCCCGTGGTCAAGCTGATCGAGGCCCAGGCCGCGACGGTCCTGTCGCCCGAAGCGATGAACGCCGCCAAGGCCGCCGCCGCCATCATGGGCATGAACAACATCTACTACCGCTCGCTGCACCTGATGAAGAACCAGGAGTACACGACGCTGCCGGCCAAGCTGCGGATGAACGTCATCGCCAATCCGGGCGTCGACAAGCTGGACTTCGAGCTATGGTCGACCGCCGTCTCGGCCATCAACGGCTGCGGCGCCTGCCTTGACGCCCACGAGGGCGAGCTGCGCAAACACGCCGTGCCGAACGTCCAGATCCAGGCCGCTCTGCGCATCGGCGCCGTGGTCCACGCCGCCAGCCGCATCGTCGCCTCGGAGACGGCGCTGACCGCCTGATCTCAAGCGAGCTCCAAGACAGGAAAAGGCGCGGATCGCTCCGCGCCTTTTTCTTTGTCCGCTGGCTCGCGACGCCTTCAGCCGTCGTTGTCGGCGTCGTCTTCGACCAGCTCGCGCATCAGATCGACCACCAGCTTCTGCTGGCGCGACGACAGGCGCGGCGCCAGACGGCCGATCTCTATGGTCTGACGAGTGGCGGGAAAGTCGTGCACGAAGGGCTCCGCCTCGCCCTCGGCCATACCCGGCTGGACCGCGCCGGTCAGCCCCTCGAAGAAATAGCCGATGTCGACGCGAAAGAAGCGGGCGATGTCCCACAGCTTGGACGCCGAGATCCGATTGGCGCCCTTCTCGTATTTCTGCACCTGCTGGAAGGTGACTCCCAGCGCCTGGCCCAGATCGGTCTGATTATAGCCCAGGGCGATGCGCTTCTCGCAGACGCGCCGTCCCACATGCCGATCCACCAGATGGGGACCATCCGCCCCGGAACCCCTGACCATGTCCTGCCCTCTTCCCTATTTTTCTTGTCGACATGCCGCCGCCCACGGCCTCTGTCATGCGTTTTCGCGTCTCAGGGGCGCAGTCGCTCCTCACGATATGGTTAACGCGCCAGCCTCCCAATTCCGGCGCGGCCCCGCCCCGCGATCAGCATTATAACTAGCAAGACGGCGAACCCCATATCGCCCCACCGGCCGTAAAGCGTCGGCGGCGCCGCCTGCGGCAGACGCACGTCGATGATCCCCGCCTGGCCGGGGTCCAGCCGCTTGCCCTCGACGATCCGTCCCCAGGGGTCGATCATGGCCGAAACGCCCGTCGGCGTCGCCCGCGCCACCGGCAGACCGGTCTCCAGCGCGCGATAGGAAGCCAGATTCAGATGCTGACGCGGACCCGACGTCTTGCCGAACCAGGCGTCGTTGGAGACGTTGACGATCCACGCCGGGCGCGTCGCCGCCGTCGCTGGCGTAAAGCCGGGATAGAGGGCCTCGTAGCAGATCAGCGGCTGCACCGGCGGGGCGTTGACCAGGCTGATCGGCGCGGGCGTCGGTCCGGCTGTGAAATCGGCGGGGACATGGACCAGGCTGCGCACCCCGATCTTGCTCATCAACGCGCCCATCGGCAGGTATTCGCCGAAGGGCACCAGCCTATGCTTGTCGTAGATCGGGCCGATGCGCAGGCCCATCGCCCCTTCGTCGTGCAGGGCGAACAGGCTGTTGTAATAGCGGGCGCCGGTCTCGGCGCTGGGATCCGGCTCGCCCCGGCTCAGGCCCGCCAGCAGCGTCTGGCCTGTCTGCAAGGCAGCGGCCACGGCATAGGCGTCGTTGGTGGCGAACAGATCATTGGCCGTGGTCGGCAGGGCGCCCTCGGGCCAGACCACCACGTCGGGCAGGGCGGCGGCGGGCTGGGCGGTCAACTCCAGATAACGATCCAGGATGGCGTGATAGGCTTCGGGGCTCCACTTGTAGTCCTGGGCGATGTCGGCCTGGACCAGGCGCACCAAGGTCGGCGTCTGCACCACCTGCGCCGATGACAGGCGCACGGCGCCGAAAACGAACAAGCCGATCAGGGTCAACGCGCCCAGCCCCGCCGCGATCAGGCGCGGCCGTCGCGGCCCCGCATCCGCCAGAGGCGCCAAGGCGCTGACCGCCGCTACCGTGATCAGGCCCAGCCCATAGACGCCGCCGATCGAGGCGAACTGCGACATGGCCGATCCGGCCGCCCAGCCGGCGCCCGCCGGGTTCCACGGAAAGCCCGTCAACACATGGCCGCGCGTCCACTCCAGCAGGGCGAACAGGGCCGCGAACAGCAGGATGCGCCGCACGCCTGCCGGACTGAAGCGGCGATAGGCCATGGTCGCCAGCCCCCAGAACAGCCCCATGCCCGCCGGCAGCAGGCTGGCTGCAAACGGCGCCATCCAAGCCTGAGCCGGATTGACCAGAAAGGCCTCGGCCACCCACCAGCAGCCGATGAAGAAATAGGCGAAGCCCGCCAGCCAGCCGACCCAGAAACCGCCCTTCATCCCGCCTGAACGATCCGCCAGCAGCAACAGCAGCGGATAGCCCAGCAGCCCCGGTAGGAAACCGAACGGCGGATGGACCAGGGCGGCGCCCGCCCCGGCCAGCAGCGCCAGAGCGATTCGGCCCCAGCGGTTGTTCAGAAGGCCCGCGAACCGGGCGGCGAGCGCCCCGCTCACGCGGCGCCCTCATGCTCGACAGCATAAGGATCGGAAACGCCCAGTTCGGCCAGGATCTCGCGCTCCTCGGCCTCCATCTCCTCGGCCTCGGCGTCGTCCTCGTGATCGCGGCCCAGCAGGTGCAGCACCCCGTGGACGACCAGATGGCTCAGATGATCCGACAGGGTCTTGCCCTGCGCCTCAGCCTCAGCCGCGCAATAGGCGTAGCCCAGCACCACATCGCCCAGATGCGGAAAGGCGCTTTCCGCAGCAGGGAAGGACAGGACGTTCGTCGGCCGATCCTTGTCGCGGAAACGCTGGTTCAAATCCTGCACCGCCTCATCGGCGGCCAGCAGCACCACCACATCGCCCTCGACCGTGCCCAGGGCCGCGCGAGCGGCGCGCTCAGCGACCGCCGCCGCCTCGGGCAGGGCCACAGTCCACTCGTCGCTGTCGATCTCGACCTCGATCATCAGGCGTCGTCCTCAAGGTCGGGGAAGGGGCGGCTGCGCGCTGCATCGGAGTCATAGGCGCGCACGATGCGCTCGACCATGGCGTGGCGCACCACGTCCTCGGACTTGAACTGTTGGACGCCGACGCCCTCCACGTCCTTCAGGATCCGCAGGGCGTGGGCCAGGCCGGAATCGCGCGGGTTCAGCAGGTCGACCTGCGACGGGTCGCCCGTCACCACCATGCGCGCGCCCTCGCCCAGACGGGTCAGCACCATCTTCATCTGCATGCGCGAGGTGTTCTGCGCCTCATCGACGATGATGAAGGCGTGGCTCAGCGTGCGGCCGCGCATGAAGGCGATGGGGGCGGCTTCGATCTCGCCCTTCTCGCGGCGACGTCGCACGTCGTCGACGCCCAGGATGTCGTTCAGCGACTCCCAGATCGGCGCCAGATAGGGGTCGACCTTCTCGTTCAGGTCGCCCGGCAGGAAGCCCAGCTTCTCGCCCGCCTCGACCGCCGGGCGGGTGATGACCAGCCGGTCCACCTGCCCCCGCTTCAGCAGGGAGGCGCCGTAGGCCGCCGCCAAAAAGGTCTTGCCCGTGCCCGCGGGACCGACGCCGAAGGTCAGTTCGCAACGGCCCAGCATCTCCAGATAGCGCGCCTGCGACGCCGTCTTGGGGGCGATGGCGCCGCGACGGCCGACGGGCAAGGCGGCGCCCTCCGGCACGCTGCGGCCTGGGCTGCGGCCCGCCGGTTCGGCGCGCGGCTGGGTCACGGCGGCGCCCAGGGCGGTGCGCACGTCGGCCTCGGTGATCTCGGCCCCCGCCTCGGCCCGGTTCGCCAGGGCCTCGATCACCCGGCGCGCCTGGGCGCGATCCCGCGTCGAGCCGTTGATCGACACCCCGCCGCCCGGCGTCTCGACCAGCACCTTGAAGGCGTCCTCGATTAGGGCCAGGTGGCGGCTCTGCGGCCCGATGACGGCGCGCAACGCCTCATCGCTGAGGGACAAGAACTCGGACTCTCGCGCCATGAGATCTCCTTAAGAGTCCCTGTCGCCTCGCATGCGGTGCGAGGCTGCTTGAGGGACGTTGTTGCGTGCTCCTGTCCCGCACACGGCGCGTGGCGAAACAGGCGTCAGTTCGTCTGGATCAGGCGACCGGACAGGCTGTTCTGCTGGCCGCTGATGATCTCGACCGGAACGATCCGGCCGATCAGTTGATCCGCGTCCTCGACGTGGACCGATTGCAGATAGGGCGAGCGGCCGATGGCCTGGGCGCCGTGGCGGCCCTTCTTCTCGAACAGCACCGGCAGGACGCGCCCAGCTAGCGACTGATTGAAGGCGACCTGCTGCTCGGTCAGCAGGCCCTGCAGGGCGTGCAGACGTTCCTTGGCCACGGCGTCCGGCACCTGGGCCGCCATGGTCGCGGCGGGCGTGCCGGGACGCGGCGAATACATGAAGGAGAAGGCGCTGGCGTAGTTCACCCGCCGCACCAGATCCATGGTGTCCTCGAAATCGCGATCCGTCTCGCCGGGGAAGCCGACGATGAAGTCGCCCGACAACGCCATGTCCGGCCGCGCCGCGCGGATGCGGTCGATCAGGTCGAAATACTTCTGACGCCCGTGCTTGCGGTTCATCAGGCGCAGGATGCGGTCCGAGCCCGCCTGCACCGGCAGGTGCAGATAGGGCATCAGGGCGCCCAGTTCGCCGTGCGCCGCGATCAGGTCGTCCGACATGTCGTTCGGGTGGCTGGTCGTATAGCGGATGCGGTCGATGCCGGGGATGTCCGCCAGGGCGTAGGCCAGCTTCGCCAGGGTGAACGGCTTCCCGTCCGGCCCCTCGCCGTCATAGGCGTTGACGTTCTGGCCCAGCAAGGTGACTTCGCGCACGCCCCGGTCGGCCAGGGCGCGGGCCTCGTCCAGCACGGCCGCCACCGGCCGCGACCATTCGGCGCCGCGCGTATAGGGCACCACGCAGAAGGTGCAGAACTTATCGCAGCCCTCCTGCACCGTCAGGAAGGCCGTCACCCCGTCCGTGCCGCGCGCAGCGGGCAGGGCGTCGAATTTTTCGTTGGGGGCGAAGTCTGCGCCGATGCGCTCGCCGCGCGCCCGCGCGGTGCGGGTCAGCAGTTCCGGCAGCTGGTGATAGGCCTGGGGCCCCACCACCAGATCGACCGCCGGCTGGCGCTTCATGATCTCCTCGCCCTCGGCCTGGGCGACGCAGCCGGCCACGGCGATGGTCATGCCGCCGTCGCGCGCCTCCTTCATCTGCCGCAGCTTGCCGAGTTCGGAATAGACCTTCTCGGCCGCCTTCTCGCGGATGTGGCAGGTGTTCAGGATGACGAAGTCGGCGTCTTCCGGCGTCTCGGTCGGGGCATAGCCCAACGGCCGCAGCACATCGGCCATGCGCTCGGAGTCATAGACGTTCATCTGACAACCGTAGGTCTTGATGAACAGGCGCTTGGGCGCGACGCTCGCGTCAGATGCGCCAGCGTCCGCCGGGGCGGGAAGGTCGAGCGTATCAGTCATGCACGGCTTATGATCGCCGAAATCGACGACGGCAAGACGACGCGAACGCCGACGGCGGTCAGTCTTCGGTCTCGTCGCGCGGACGGCGCTTATAGATCAGGCCTTCGCGCTCCACCGGCTCGGCGCCGGGGATGACGTGGCCGTAGAGCTCCAGCTTATGGCCGACCAGCTCATAGCCCAGCTTGCGCGCGATCTCGGCCTTCAGCCGCTCGATCTCGGCGTCGAAGAATTCAATGACCTCGCCCGTCTTGGTGTCGATCAGGTGGTCATGGTGATCGTCGCCCGCCTCTTCATAGCGGCTGCGGCCGTCGCCGAAGTCGTGCTTCTCGACCACGCCGGCCTCTTCGAACAGGCGCACGGTGCGATAGACGGTGGCGATGGAGATATGCGGGTCGATCGCCGAGGCGCGGCGATACAGCTCTTCCACATCGGGGTGGTCTTCGGCGTTCGACAGGACGCGGGCGATCACCCGACGTTGCTCAGTCATGCGCATGCCGCGTTCGGCGCAAAGTTTTTCGATCCGGTCCATGGCGGCGAAGATAGGCTGTACCGTCGCCTTATGGAAGCTATTCAGGGAAGTTCAGGACAAGCGTCAGCGCGTCCTCCCGGCGTCCGTCCGTATGCGAATAATAGCCGCGACGGCGGCCCATCTCGACGAAGCCGTTTCGGGCGTAGAGGGCGCGGGCGGCGACGTTGCCCTCAGCCACCTCCAGGAACATCCGCTCGGCGCCCAGGGCGGCGGCCCGCACCACCGCCGCCTCGACCAGGCGAACGCCCAGGCCCGCGCGACGCGCCGAAGGCCGCACCGCCAGGGTCAGGATCTCCGCCTCGTCGACCACGACGCGGATCAGGATGAAGCCGTCCTCCTCGGCCACGGCGAACACGCCCGGCGAAGTCAGCAGTTCGGTCAGGGCCGCTTCATCCCACGGCGTCGCAAAAGCCTCGGCGTGGATCGCGGCGAGACGCCCAGGATCGGCCGTCGGGAAAAGCGGCGCGCTCACGCGGCGGGCTGGCGCGGCTGACCCGGCAGGCGGCTGGGCGGCGTAGCGTCGGGCGCGCGCAGATAGAGCGGCTGCGGCGGCGACGTCGCCGGATCGGCGGCCAGGGTCAGCGCCGCCACCGCCTCTGGCGTCGGAGCGGGTAGGGGGTGCAATGCCGCGCCCGCCAACTCAGGGAAGATCTCGCCCAGAAGCGCCGCCCCGCTGCCGATCAGGGTCGACCGTGCGTCTCCGGCCGCAGCCAGGATGCGGTCGCGCGCCGTCTCCAGCGGCAGGGCCTCAGCCTCGCCCAACGGCGCGCCGTCGCGGAACAGGCGCGCATAGACCTGGCCCCGACGCGCATCGATCACGGCGGCGACCATCCCCTTGGCGGGAACCGAGGCGGCCAGGGCGTCCAGCGTAGAGACGCCGACCACCGGACGATCCAGCGCCGCGCCCAGACCCAGCGCAAAGGCCAGACCGACCCGCAGGCCGGTGAAAGAGCCCGGCCCCACCGTCACGCCGATGCGGTCGATCCCGTCGAAGCCCCCCGCCTCGGCCGCCGCATCGCGCGCCAGACCGCCCAGACGCTCCTGATGCCCCTTGGCCATGACCTCCGCGCGCACGCCCAAGGCGTAGGGCGGGGCCGCATCCGCCTCGCCCGTGAACACCCCCGCAACGCAGGCGCCCAGCGCCGTGTCGATGACCATGACCTTCATGGTTCTGTCCCTAATGCGAAACCGCTTCGGATGCGACCGCCACGACGCCGAGCGTCGATCAGACGCCCGCCATGGCCTGGGCGACCCGCGTCAGGGCCCGGCGCGCGCCTGCGTCGGGAATGCGGGCGAAAGCCTCGGCCAGACCCCGCCCCTCGGCGCTGGCCAGAACCGGATGGACCAGCTCGACCTCCCCCTCGGCGCTGGGGCGCGCGGGAAAGAAGTCGGCCACCGAACACCCCATGGCCGTCGCCGCCTGATGCAGGCGCGACGCAGAGACGCGGTTGGCCCCGGTCTCATATTTCTGAACCTGCTGGAAGCTGACGCCCAGTTCCCGTCCGAGAACGGACTGAGACCAGCCCAGGGCGGACCGCCGGGCGGCGATGCGCAGGCCGACGGCCTGGTCGATATGATGACTGCGACGCGACATGACCCCTCCGATTTCAACCAGAGAGTTTCATGATCTACGCCAAAATACAACTATTTTGTTTCATTCATCGTCGAGGCGGCTGATGATCGCCGACATCGACTGGATATGCGAGCGCGCGATCCGCTCCGACCGATCCAAGCCGCCCGCGCCGAAGACCACCACTTCAGCGTCATCGGCGCGATCATAAAGACGAACCTTCTGAACACCGTCGTCCATCTGGATAATGCAGCCCTGTCCCCGGCGCGGCCAACGCCCCGGCGCATATTCCAGCACCGTCCCGGCGGAGGCCCAGGGCGCCAGCTCATCCGTCTCCAACCGCAGCCGACGCGACGCGATGGGAGCGCCCTCGAACGCCCGGCCGCGCGCCGAAACTCCATTGGCGGCAAGGACTTCAGGTGAAGCCGGCTCGCCTTCCAGCTGCAGGACCAAGGCTTCAGGCGTGGCGTCCAGGGCACCGGTCAGGCGGCGCTGAACGTCTGGACGGAACAGGCTGGAGCGCTTGCCCGCCTCATACAGGCCCCAGCCCTGGCTGGTCATGCCGATCCGCTGGCCCGCCTCAGCCTGGCTCAGGCCGCGCTCGCGCCGCAGCGTCGCCAGGGCCTCGCCCAGGGCGCGCGCCTGGGATGTCTCGTCCGAACCGCTCATGGCGCCATCATGCCCGACGACGCGCCGTCCGACGAGTGTTTCATGTGAAACAGGGCGGCGCTTACAGCACCTGTTCGACGCTGGTCACTTCGGGGACGTAGTGGCGCATCATCTGCTCGACCCCGGCCTTCAACGTGGCGGAGGAGGAGGGGCAGCCGGCGCAGGCGCCACGCATCCGCAGGCGCAGCACGCCGGTCTCCTCGTCGAAATGGTCGAACAGGATGTCGCCGCCGTCCTGAGCCACGGCCGGACGGATGCGGCTGTCGAGCAGGCTCTTGATCTCGGCCACGATCTCCGTGTCCTCGCCGGCGTCCTCGGTCGCCGTTTCGCCCTCGCGCACCAGCGGCGCGCCCGAGACGAAATGATCCATGATGACCGACAGGATCGGCACCTTCATCTCGGTCCAGTCCGGGCCGTGGGCCGCGCGGGTGACCGAGACGTAGTCGGCGCCAAAAAAGACGCCCTCGACCCCTTCCAGCTCGAACAGAGCCTCGGCCAAGGGCGAGGCCGCCGCTTCATCGATCGTGCGATATTCCAACACGTCCTGAACCGCGACGTCGCGGCCCGGCAGGAACTTCAGGGCGTTGGGATTGGGCGTGGCTTCGGTCTGGATGAACATGAACCCCAGATGCGCCCTGCGGCGCCATGGTTCAAGTGGGCGTTAAGCCCCAAGGACAGAGCCGACGACGCAACTCTCCATCAACGCCGCTCGGCCTCATGGTCCCGCCCAGGTCGCCCAAGCCGCGAGGCCCCGCGGCCGAGCATAGCGAATCCGGATTACGCCAGATCCAGAATCTCGGCCTCGGTCAGTTCGCCGGGAACGATGGTGACGGGCAGCTTTCGGCCGGTGAGGGCGGCGCCCTGTTTCAATACCGCCGAGACCAGGGGGCCAGGGCCGCGCCCGTTGGCGCCCGCAGCCAGGATCAGGATCTTGATGTCGGGATCATCGCCGACCGCCTTGCGAATGGCGGCCTGGGGATCGCCTTCCTCGATCAGATAGACGGGAGGAGCGCCGGACGTCTCGGCGACCTTTTCGCCCAGCCGGGCCAACAGAGCCTCGGCCTCCTCGCGTTGTTGGCGTCGGATTTCATCGCGGACGCCCGACCAGTGCTCGTCCGATCCGCCGACCAGGGCGCGTAACAGCACCACATGGCCCCCGGTCGAACGCGCGCGGCGCGCGGCGTAGGCCAGGGCCGCGTCCAATTCGGGAGTGTCGTCGACGACGACGAGGAACTTCCTGGGCATGGGCCCTCCGGTTCGCTGAACAGCAAGGGCCACCTAAACCGACCCCGCCCCAAACGCCAAGGCCCGCCCGCCTCGCCAAACGACGAAACGGACGGGCCTTAAAAGCGACTTCACGACCATCGCTCACTTTTCAAACGCCTGATGCGCTCAAGCAGTGAGCGACCGCGTCGCGAACGTAGCGCGTGACGCCGGGCTCACGCCCGGCGTCACCTCGCTTAGGAAGCCGAAGCCAGCACCTCGCGGATCTCGCCATTGGCGATGGTCAGCTTGGCGAAGGTCCAGCCGGAGCCCGAGGTCTCGATCTCATCGACCGAGGCGCGCAGGGCTTCCACCTGATCCATGCGGGCGCCGATCCAGGCGTCGACCGCCTGTTCGGCGCTGTCCTCGCCGGCGCCCGCCGCCTGAGCCGAGGCCTTGGCCACGGCGCGGGTCAGCTGCTGCTGCTCGGTCATCAGATCCTGGATCAGACGACGCACGGCCAGGCGATCGAAGCGATCGCCTGACGGCACCGACCCGGCCGCCACGCGCAGACGGTCGAAATCGAAGGCGGCGCCGACCTGGTGATAGACGCGGGCCATGGCCGGGGCGTCCCAGCCCAGTTCGCCCGACAGGTCGCCGATGTCGGCCGTGGCCACCATCGGACGCAGCATGGCGATGTCGCGGGCCAGCTCTTCCGGCGCGCCCAGACCGATGAAGGTCTGGACCCGGCCTTCGTAGCGGGCGTGCTCATAACGCGACAACACTTCCGGACCGGCGGCGCGCAAGGCGTCGGCGGCGGGCTGATAGGCGGCGATCATGCCGCCGACCGTCGTCTCGGTGCGAGCCGCGCGGCGCGCCAGCCAGAAGGTCTGGCGACGCAGGACCAGGGCGATCTCCTGATAGAGGGCCGTCTGGGCCTCGGCCGGAATCTTCAGGTCCAGGGCCGACACCGCCTTCCAGGCCTCGTCGAGGCGGAAGACGTGGCGGGCGGTCTCGAAGGCCGTGACCATGGCGGCGGTGTCGCATTCCGCCGCCGTACGCAGGCGATCGGGGAAGGTCGGCCCGGCCATGTTGACGATCTCGTTCGACAGCACGGTGGCGATGATGTCGCGACGCAGGCGGTGGCCCTTCATATCCTCTTCGAACTGAGCCAGCGGCGCCGGGAAGTATTCCAGCAGCAGGCGTTCGAAGAAGGCGTCGTCCGGCGCCGTCGAGCCGACGATCTCGTCGAACAGCTCCAGCTTGGAATAGGCGGTCAGAACCGCCAGCTCCGGCCGAGTCAAGGCCTGGCCCTGCAGCTTCATCTCGGCGATGCGGGCGTCGTCGGGCAGGTATTCGACCGCCCGGTTCAGCTTACCGATCGACGATAGGTGCTGCATGAAGGCCTGCTGAGAGTCCAGCGCGGCCGCGCCTTCGGCCTGTTGCAGGGTCAGGGCCAGGGTCTGGTCGTAGTTGTGGGCCAGCACCTTGTCCGCGACCTCATCGGTCATCGACTTGAGCAGGGCGTTGCGGTCCTCGGCCTTCAGATGGCCCGAGGCGATGGCGCCGCCGGTCAGAATCTTGATGTTCACCTCGTGGTCCGAGGAGTCCACGCCGGCCGAGTTGTCGATGGCGTCGGTGTTCAGACGCACGCCCGCGCGGGCGGCTTCGATCCGGCCGAGCTGGGTCGCGCCCAGGTTGGCGCCTTCGCCGACGACCTGCGCCCGGATCTCGCCGCCGTTGATGCGGATGGCGTCATTGGCCTTGTCGCCGACCTGCAGGTTCGTCTCGCCGGCCCCCTTGATGTAGGTGCCGATGCCGCCGAAGTAGAGCAGCTCGGCGCGGGCCTTGAGGATGGCCTGCATCAGGGTGACCGGATCGACGCTGTCGGCCTCGATATCCAGCAGCGCCTTGATCTGCGGCGTCAGGGCGATCGACTTGGCCGAGCGCGAGAAGACGCCGCCGCCTTCCGAGATCAGAGCCTTGTCATAGTCCTGCCAGCTGGTGCGCGGCGTCTCGAACAGGCGCTTGCGCTCGGCCCACGACTTCGCCACGTCCGGGTTCGGGTCGATGAAGATGTCGCGGTGATCGAAGGCGGCCACGACCTTGGTCGCCTGCGACAGCAACATGCCGTTGCCGAAGACGTCGCCCGACATGTCGCCGACGCCGACCACGGTGAAGGGCTCGGTCTGGATATCCTTGCCGAGTTCGCGGAAGTGACGCTTGACCGCTTCCCAGGCGCCGCGCGCCGTGATGCCCATCTCCTTGTGGTCGTAACCGGCCGAGCCGCCCGAGGCGAAGGCGTCGTCCAGCCAGAAGCCGTAGGACTGGCTCACGCCGTTGGCGATGTCCGAGAAGGTCGCCGTGCCCTTGTCGGCGGCCACGACCAGATAGGGGTCGTCGCCCTCCCAGGCCACGACATTGGCCGGACGCACCGGGGCGCCTTCACCGACGATGTTGTCGGTGATGTCCAGCATGCCGGACAGGAAGGTCTTGTAGGCGCGGATGGCCTCGGCCTGCGTCTCCTCGCGCGTGCCGCCGACCGGCAGCTGCTTGGGATAGAAGCCGCCCTTGGAGCCGACCGGCACGATGACCGAGTTCTTGACCTGCTGGGCCTTCACCAGACCCAGAACCTCGGTGCGGAAGTCGTCGCGACGGTCCGACCAGCGCAGGCCCCCGCGCGCCACCGGGCCGAAGCGCAGGTGCGAGCCCTCGATGTGCGGCGCCCAGACGAAGATTTCTCGGAAAGGCTTGGGCAGGGGCAGGTCGGCCAGTTCCTGACCGGCGATCTTGATCGAGATGTGGGCCTTGGGCGCGCCCTCGGCGTCGACCTGATAGAAGTTGGTGCGCTTGATGCCGTCGATCAGGGCCGCGATGCGGCGCAGGGCCCGGTCGTGATCCAGGCTCTTCACGTCCTGCAGCAGGGTCTCGATCTTGGCGTCCAGTTCGGCGACAGACGCCTCGCGTTCAGCGACCGAGCCGCCGTGCGCCGGATCGAACTTAGCCTTGAACAGCGCCAGGATGGCGCGCGCCACGTCGGGATACTCGCGCAGGGCGGCTTCCTGCACCGACTGCGACGGGTCCAGGCCCGTCTGCTGGCGATAGCGGGCCAGGGTGCGGATCAGGGCCGCCTCGCGCCAGTCGACGCCCAGCTCGAGCACCAGGCGGTTGAAGCCGTCGCTCTCGGTGCGGCCGTTCCACACGGCCTTGAAGGCCTCTTCGAACGGGGTCTTGAGATCGGCGAACACCAAGTCGGCGCCACGCGGATCTTCCAGCAGGAAGTCGTGGATGTAGATCGGCTCCTGGCCGATCGTGCGCACGACGTGGTCGGATTCCTCCAGCGTCTTCAGGCCCATGTCGGCCAGGATCGGCAAGACGTCCGACAGCGGCACGGCCGCCCCACGGCGATACAGCTTGAAGCGGAACTGCAGATTGGTCTCGTCGGCCGTACGGAAGGCGCGCACCGCCACCGGCTCGGCGTGGACGCCGTCGGCGGCCGAGCCGTCGTTCAGTCGGTCGAACTGCTCCAGGTCGGCCACGGCCTCGGCCGCATCATAGCGGGCGCGGAAGGCGACGCCGAAGCCCTCGGCCCAGCGGGCGCTGGTCGGGCCGACGGCGGCCTCGTCCACCCCGGCCAGGCGCAGGGCGCGCTCGAAGCGGTCGATCCAGCTGCGACCGGCCTCGGCCACCTCGGCCTCAAGCGCCTTCAGATCCGGGATCGGATGATCGCCCGGCGTCACGCCGATGATGTAGTGGACGCGGGTCAGCGGCTGATCGGTCAGCTGCGGATACCAGGCCGAGACGCGGCCGCCCCAGGCCTGGGCCAGGATGCCGCCGATGCGCTGGCGCAGGCCGGCGTCGAAACGCTCGCGCGGGATGAAGCACAGCACCGAGACGAAGCGGTCGAACGGATCGCGGCGCGTGAACAGGCGGATGCGCGGGCGGTCGTACAGGTGCAGGATGCCCAGCGCCGTATCCAGCAGCTCGTCCTCGCCGATCTGGAACAGTTCGTCGCGGGGGTAGTTCTCGAGGATGTTCTTCAGGCGCTTGTAGTTGTGGCTGCCCGGCGTCTTGCCCGCGCGCTCCAGCGCATTGGCGACCTTGCGACGGATCAGCGGCACTTCCTTGGCCATCTTGTCGTAGGCCTCGGCGGTGAACAGGCCGACGAAGCGGGTCTCGCCGGTCGGCTTGCCGTCGGCGTCGTAGCGCTTGACCCCGACGTAATCCATGTAGGCCCGGCGGTGCACGCGCGAGCGCATATTGGCCTTGGCCACGGTGACGGGATCGCTCTCGTCCATCTGGCGCTGCATGGCGGCGGTCAGGACGGCGGGCTCGGAGGCGCGGCGCAGGACGCGGCGCTCGGGATCGCTGAGCACGCCCAGGCCGTCGCTGGACTGGTTCAACGGCGCCTCGGCCTCATAGGAGCCGGACGCGTCACGCGGGTAGTCGTAGTCGCGCGCGCCCAGGAAGACGAAATGGTCGCTCTTGGCCCAGCGCAGGAACTCGAGGTTCTCCTTCAGCACCTCGGGATCGACGCCCTTCGGCGGGGCGGCTTCAAGACGCTGGACGGCGTCGCGCATGGTCTGGACCATGGCGCCGTGGTCGCGCACGGCGACGCGCACATCGGCCATGGCCTGCGCCAGGCCCTCGCCCAGAGCGTCGCGGCGTTCCTGCGGCAAGGGGTCGATGACGACGATGATCAGGGAGTCGCGACGCCCCGCCTCGACCTCGACGATGGGGTGGAACAGGGCGCGGACGGTAACGCCCGCCTCAGCCAGTTCGCCCAGGACGCTGTCGACCAGGAAGGGGTTGTCGTCCTGCAGGATCAGGATCTGGTCATAGCCGGTGTTGACGCCGGCGGCGTCGGCCAGCGGTCCGACAGTGATGCGGGCGGGCTCGCCCGCCTTGCGGGCCTCCGCGCCGCGCCAGGCGCCGGCCAGCAGGACCGCCAGGTCGTCTCCGCCCAGCTCGGGCGTCTCATCCGCCGAATAGTCGTCGAAGGCCTGAGCCAGCAGGGTCTTCTCCGCCGCGCCCGGCGGCGCCGCAATCCGCGCGTAGGCCGCCTCCAGCGCTCCCAGGTCGGCGGGAACGGCGGGAACGATGCGCGAAGCAGCGGACATGACTCAGGTCTCGAACGGCGCGGTGGAAAACCGCTGGGGAAAACAGCCGCACCTTAGCGTCCCCGGCGAGAACGGCTAGGCCGCCGACGCCCCGAAAGACAGGGAATTTCAGTGTGCACCGCACCATGTGGCGCAGGAGGCCCAGTTGTGGACTGTTTTAGCTAAGCCCGCCGCAGAACAGAGAAATAAAAGCCCCAATTCAGCCGTGATCGGACAGAAGCGCGCGTCGGCACGAAGGAAAAATCGGCCCCAGAAACGAACAAGGCCGTCGAACGGAGTCCGACGGCCTGCTCGGTCCGGCGCTCAGGAGGGGGAGGGGAAGCGCCGGCCTGGGACGTCGCGGTCCGGGAGGGGGAGGGGAGGACCGCGTCGTCGTGTGAGGATGAGATAGGCGTCGATTGCGGCAGTTCAAGGACAAGAAGACGAATATTTCTAGCTTTAAGCCTGCGGCGGGACGTCGCGCCCCAGTATACGATTCAACAGGGTAGAACCGCCCCGATTCTTGGGTGAAGATTCAGTTTTCTTATCCGGTTTCTTCGTTTGCTTGGCGGCATAGGGCTCGCCGTCGCCCGACAACAGCACGGCGATCCAGCGCGAGCCCTTGAACTCGGCCAGGATGGCCATGGCCATCACCGCCAGCGGGGTCGACAGGAACATGCCCGCCACGCCCCACAGCTTGCCCCAGAAGGCCAGGGCCAGCAGCACCACGATAGGGTCGATATTCTGATTGTCGCCCTGCATCCGCGGCTGGACCAGATTGCCGACCAGGAAGAGCAGGGTCTGAAGACCGACGAAAAGGATCAGGGCGGGCCAATAGCTCTCGAACTGGACCAGGGCGAACAGCGGGGGGGCGCAGCCCGCCACGGCGCCGCCCAGCACCGGAATGAAGCCGACGATGAAGATGACGAAGGTCCAGAACTCGGCGTTCTGAAGCCCCACCGCCCGCATCAGCCCCCAGGCCACGGCGCAGATCATGGCCCCGGTCACGGCCTGGACCCACAGATAGCCCTCGACCCCGCCGCGCACGCGTTCGAACACCTCCAGCGCCTCCTGGCGCGGGCCGCGCTCGGGGAACATGCCGACCATCTTCTTGCGGAACCCCGCCTGCGAGGCCAGCAGGAAGCCCAGGTAGATCATGACGAAGAAGGCGCCGGTGGCCGCGCCTTGCACCTGGAAGGCCGTCGTGGTCAGCCAGCCGCGCATGTCGATGCCGGCGATCATGTCGTGCAGGGTCGGCGGATCGCTGATCCCGACCAGGGCCGAGACGTCGCGGCTGATCTGGTCGATGCGCGGGCCGATGCTGCCCGCTACGCCCGAGGCGTCGGTGAAGAAACCCGCCGCCCCGTCGACGATGATCCAGATCGAGGCCAGGAAGCCCAGCACCACCACGATCAGGGCCGCCGCCCCCGCGAAACGCGGAGGGATCGGCGTGCGTCGCTCGATGGCGCGCTTCACCCCGTCGATCATGATCATCAGGAAGACGGCCATGGCCAGAGGCGTCAGGATGTCCCTGAGCCAGTAGAGGGCCGCGCCCGCCGCCACGACGGCGATCAGCACCACCGCATTCGTGGCCGGGGAGGAATGACTGACGGTAATGGGAAGCTTCATGGCGGAAGTGTCGTCGTGGCCGGGAACGGCGTCAATCGCTGTAAACCGCGGCGGTTCCGCCTTGCGGCGGCGGCGCGGTCGATTAAGCATGGAACAAGCACGCAGGAGACCCTCTTCATGACCGACGCCCCCGCCCTGTTTCTCGGACAGTCCTTCGAGGGCGCGCCCGAGCGGCTTCTGCTGAACCGGGCCAATCGTCACGGCGTCGTCGCCGGCGCCACCGGCACGGGCAAGACCGTGACGCTGCAGATCATGGCCCAGGGCTTTTCCGAGGCGGGCGTCCCGGTCTTCTGCGCCGATGTGAAGGGCGATCTGTCCGGCGTCAGCCAGCCGGGGAACATCGAGAAGTTCGCCGAGCGTGCGGGCAAGATGGGCCTGACGCTGAACGGCAAGCCGGCGCCTGTCGTCTTCTGGGACCTGTATGGCCAGAAGGGGCACCCGATCCGGGCCACGGTCTCCGATGTCGGTCCGGTCCTGCTGGCCCGGATGCTGGAGTTGAACGACGTACAGGAAGGGGTGCTGACCGTCGCCTTCCACGTCGCCGACAAGGAAGGCCTGCTGCTGCTGGACCTGGAGGATCTGCGCGCCCTGCTGGCCTATGTCGGCGAGAACGCCCAGACTATCGGCCGCGAGGTCGGCAACGTCTCGCCCACCTCCATCGCCGCCATCCAGCGGGCCCTGCTTCAGCTGGAGCAACAGGGGGGCAAGGCCTTCTTCGGCGAACCGGCCCTGCGGCTCGAGGACATGATGCGCACCGCCCTGGACGGGCGGGGCCAGGTCAATGTGCTGGACGCCACGCGGCTGATGAACAGTCCGCGTCTCTACGCCGCCTTCCTGCTGTGGCTGCTGTCCGAGCTGTTCGAGCAACTGCCCGAGATCGGCGACCCCGAGAAGCCGCGCCTGGTCTTCTTCTTCGACGAGGCCCACCTGCTGTTCAACGACGCGCCCAAAGGCCTGCTGGAAAAGGTCGAACAGGTCGTCCGCCTGATCCGCTCCAAAGGCGTCGGCGTCTATTTCGTCACCCAGAACCCGGCCGACATTCCCGACAGCGTCCTGGCCCAGCTGGGCAACCGCGTTCAGCACGCGCTGCGCGCCTATACCCCCGCCGAGCAGAAGGGCCTGCGCGCGGCCGCCCAGAGCTTCCGCACCAACCCCGCCTTCGACACGGCCGAGGCCATTCAGGCCCTGGGGGTCGGCGAGGCCCTGGTGTCGACCCTCGATGAAAAGGGCGCGCCGGCCGTGGTGGCCCAGACCAAGATCCGTCCGCCGGATTCGCGCCTCGGTCCGGCGACCGAGGCCGAGCGCGCCGCCACCATGGCCGCAAGCCCCGTACGCGGCGTCTATGACACGGCGGTCAACCGCGAGTCGGCCGAAGAGGTGCTGAACGCCCGCCGCGCCCAGGCCGACCGCATCGAAGCCGAAACGGCCGCGGCGGCTGCCGAAGCCAAGGCGGCGGAAAAGGCGGCGCGTTCGGCTCCGGCGCCGCGCGCGCCGGCCTCGCCCCGCCCGCGCGCCTCGTCCAACCGGCAGACGCCGATGGAGGCCCTGACCAAGTCGGTGCTGCGCACCGCCGGCTCGACCATCACCCGCGAACTGCTGCGCGGCGTGCTGGGCAGCCTGAAGAAGCGCTAGGGCTTCAACCCAGTTCGACCGGGCGGCCGTCCTTATAGACGTCCGTGACCTTGATCCCGGCCAGACGGTCGGGATCGACGGTCATGGGGTCCGCATCCAGCAGGACCATGTCCGCCAGCTTGCCGGACGTCAGCGAGCCCTTGCGGTCGTCCTCATAGTGCTGCCAGGCGGCCCACAGGGTCATGGCCTTCAGGGCGACCTCGACCGGAACGCGTTCGTCCGGCCCCAGGATATCGCCCGAGCGGGTGCGGCGCGTGACCGTGGCCGACAGCACCCGCAGGGCGTCGGGATTGGCCACCGGGGCGTCGTGGTGGCTGGTGAAGCGCATCCCTCGCCGCCAGGCCGAGCCGCAGGGCGAGATGAACTCCGCCCGACGCGGCCCCAACACGGAATCCCGGTGCCAGTCGCCCCAGTAGAAGGTGTGCATGGGGAAGAAGGAAGGCACGATTCCCAAGGCCTTCAGCTCGTCCAGTTGGTCCATCCGCGTCGTCTGGCCGTGGATCAGTACCGGGCGGCGGTCGCGGGCGCCGTGCTTGCGCGCGGCCTCGCGCACGGCGGCGATCATCAGGTCGATGGCGGCGTCGCCGTTGGCGTGGACTTCGATCTGCCAGTCGTTGGCGAAGGCCAGGTCCACGGCGTCCAGGGCCTGCTGCTCCGTCACCGCCGGATAGCCGCGCCAGGAGGCGGGCTGGCCCTCGGGCGGGACGAAATAGGGCTGGGACAGCCAGGCCGTCTTGGCCTGGGGCGAGCCGTCCAGCGTCAGCTTGACCCCGCCGATGCGGAACCGACCCTCATAGCTCCGCCGATACAGGGGCGTGGCCATGACGTCGGTCGAGGTCAGGATGTCGGGGAAGGACAGGATGTCGATGGGCAGGGCGCCCGCCTCGGCCAGTCCCGCCATCATGCGGCAGGTGTCGGTGGAGGACCGCCCGTCCTGGGCGGTGGTGTATCCGAACCGGGCGTAGTAGCGCGCGCCCTCGACGATCATCTGGCGGTTGGCTTCGGCGTCCAGTCGGATGAACAGGGCGCCCATGACGGCGAACAGGGCCGTCTCCTCCAGCACGCCGTTGGGCTCGCGCGAACCGTCCTTGCGTCGGAACACGCCGCCGGGCGGATCCGCCGTATCCGTCCCGACGCCCGCCGCGGCCAGGGCTGCGCCGTTGGCCGCGCCCAGATGCCCCGACTGGTGCAGGAACAGCACCGGCACGGCGTCGGATATGGCGTCCAGTTCGTCCCGCGTGGGGTGCCGACGTTCCTTCAGCTGGGAATCGTCATAGCCGAAGCCGATGACCAGGCCGGTGTCGCGCACCAGCGTCTCGTGCCGGTTCATCCAGTCGCGCGTGATCCGCTGCAGGGCGGCGATGTCATTCCCTTCGCCGTCCGGCGCAGGCAGGAGGTTGGCGTAGCGCGCCTGCAGCCCGACCATGGAGACGTGCCCGTGCGGATCGAAGAAGCCCGGCAACAGGGTCCGCCCGTCAAGATCCACCAGGCGCGCGCCTCGCCCCGCCGCCGCGCGCACCGCGTCCAGGGCGCCGACCGCCAGGATGGTCTGCCCGCGCACCGCCACGGCCTCGGCCGACGGCTGCGCATCGTCCATGGTGCGGATCGGACCGCCGTGGAAGACCGTCGTCGCCGTCGCGCGGGCCTGGACGGCGCCCGCCGACATCAGACCGCTGGCGGCGGCGCCGGCCATAAACAGCCGCCGGTCCAGATAGCTCCAGGCCCCCTTCGGCATAACCGTTTCTCCCTGTTCGAAAGGCAAAGCCAGAACCCGCCTTCGCGTCAGACGGTTCCGCCATTGGAAATCCGGCGATCTGTAAAGCGGCCTGAGGCCAGGAACCAATGCCTGAGGCGGACACTCATCACGGTCTCAAGCTAGGCCATACCGGACCTCCCATGTTGTTCACGCCGCTCGCCTCTCTCGCCCTCCTGGCTCTCGCTCCCCCGCCTGCCCAGGTCGGCAGCGTCGATCTGGGGCCTGACCTGATCGAAATCGCCGGCGAGGGTCACAAGCGGACCATTCCGTGCGAGGGCCGCCGCGTCGGAATCCAGGGGACCAATCACGACATCACCCTGACGGGCGTATGCGCGGGCCTGGAACTGGCGGGCGTTGACAACAAGGTCTCCATCACCCTGACGCCTGACGCGGTTCTGGAGGTTTCGGGCGCGGGGCAGGTCGTGCGCTGGCGCTCCTCGGGCCAGCCGCGTCAGATCGTCGACGGCATCGACAATACGGTTACGCGCGTCCGAGACTGACGCGAACGGCGGCTGATCTAACCGCGCGGGATCAGCCGCCACATGCGCAAGGGGTGGCGCACGGCGCCCGCCTCATGCCCCGCCGCGTCGCCGCGCCCGATATAAAGATCCGCGCGCACCGGCCCGCGAATGGCCGAGCCGGTGTCCAAGGTCATGACCAGGCCGCGATAGCTGGCGCGGGCGCCTCGCAGATTGCCGCCGTCCGCCTCGATCCAGGCCGCCTCGCCGTAGGTCCAGCGTGAGGGATCGACTGCCACCGAGCGTCGCGCGGGCAGGGGCACGCCCGCCGCGCCGGTCGCCTCATTGCCGTCGTCGGCGCTGGTGGTGAAGAAGATGTAGCGCGGGTTCAGCGCCATCACGCGCCGCGCCTCAGGCCCGCGATGGGCGGCCAGCCAGGCGCGGATGGCCTCGCCCGAGGTTCCGTCGCGCGGCAGCAGACCTTCCTCGGCCATCGGTCGGGCGATGCCCACGAACTTGGCCCCGTTGTCGGCGGCGTAGGCGGCGCGCAGGCGGGCGCCGTCAGGGAAGGTCAGAGTTCCCGAGCCCTGAATCTGCAGGAAGAACAAGTCTTCGGCCTTCATCCAGGCCAGGGCCGTGGACTGGGCCGATCCCGCCTCGATGGCGGCGCGATCGCCCACGCTGGACAGATTGGCCGGGCGGCTGAGAACCGGAGCGTCGAACTCGGCGTCAGGCGTGCGACGGGCCGGATACTCGGGCGCGAAATAGGCGGTCAGCAGGCCGCGCCCGCCGTCGTCGGTGCGGACTTCGGTCGCCGTGAAGCGGCTTTCAAGGAAGGCGCGGGCGTCGCTGGGATTGGCGCGGCCGGCCAGGGCGCGGGCGTCGCGGCAGGTCTCGACAGCGATGCGCGACGGGCCGCAACCGGCGGCGTAGGCGCGCAGGGCCGCCAAATGGTCCTCCTCGGCCCAGCCGGGCAGTGAGGCCAGATTGAGGTCTCCGGCGACAGGCGGAACCGGCGGCGACACCGGCGGCGGCAGGGGGATAGGACCAGGCGTCGGCGGAACCGGACGCGGCGTCGAGGCGCAGGCCGCCGCCAGCAAGGTCAGGGCCAGAGCGCCGGACAGGCCGCCCAGTCGCTCAAGCGGAGCCGTAAGGAGACGGGCCGCGCCCGTCTGATCGAGGGGCGCGGACCGTGCGATCATCAGGCGGTCGCCGGCTCGACGCGGGCCAGGGCCCAGTTGGGATCCGAAGCGCCCAGGCGGCGCTCGAAGGTCCAGATCTCGGCGGTGCGGCGCTCTTCGGTGACGGTCTCGCCGCCCGACGGCGTCAGCGAGCCGCGCACCTCGGCCAGGAAGCGCACCTTGGCCAGGGCGCGGTCGCCCTCGGTCGTGGCCAGCTCCAGATCGGCGCGCGGGGCGTGGACCAGTTCGACGCTCTCGGCGTCGCCGCGCGCCTCTCGCGCCGCGATCCCGGCCTCGAACGAACCCATGACCTTGTCGGTCAGCAGCGGACGCAGGGCGTCGCGGTCGCCCTTGGCGTAGGCGCGGACGATAGTCTCATAGGCCTGGCGCGCGCCTTCCAGGAAGCGGTGGGGGTCGAAGTTCGGATCGCGCGTCTTCAAGCCTGCGATGGCGGCCGTCAGCGCGGGGTCGACAACGGGGCCGCGCGCGGCTTCAGGCGCGCCGGCAGGAGCTGCGGGGAGCGGAACGGGCTTGGGATTGTCCTCGGGCTGACGGCCGACCTTCTTGCCCAGCACATTATAGAGTTGGAACAGCAGAACCGCCGCGATGACGGCGAAGATCACGATCTGAAAGGTCACCGGCACGGTGGGTTCCTCGACTAGTCAGGCCTCATCTTCCCGACAGGGAAACGCCTCGGGTTTCTCCCCAAAGGCGAAAGGGCAGCTCATACAACGTGATTAGGGGTCGATCCGGGCGGGCGCAAGGCGAAGCGAGAGGCGAACGCGGGTCTCGGCGTTGCGACACAGGGTCTCGCCATGCTACCGCCGCCCCCTCAGACCCGCCTCCAGGGGGAGCGGGACGCCTCATTCCAATAAGACGGTTTCCAGACTCATGACCGACGCCACGCCGCCCGCCGACGCCAACGGCCAGACGCACGACCAAGCCCAGCCTCAGGGCGGCCAGCCGCAAGGCCCCGGCTTCCGCATCCTGGCCCAATATGTCCGCGACCTGTCGTTCGAGAACCCCAAGGCGCCGGACAGCCTGCGCATCGACGGCAAGCCCGCCATCGACATGGGCGTCGAGATGAACGCCCAAGGCCGCCCCGACGGCCTGTTCGAAGTCGACCTGAAGCTGTCGATCAAGGCCACGGCCGACGACAAGACCCCGGTGTTTCACGTGGAACTGCTCTACGGCGGCCTGTTCGCCCTGCAGGGCGTCCAGCCGCAGGACATCGAGCCCCTGCTGCTGATCGAGTGCCCGCGCTACCTCTTCCCCTTCGCGCGCCAGGTCATCGCCCAGGCGACCTCGGACGGCGGCTTCTACCCGCCCTTCATGGTCGACCCGATCGACTTCGCCGCCATCTACGTCGCCCGCCAGCAGCAAATCGCCGGCGCCCCGGCCGAAACCGGCCAGGCGTAATTTTTAGTCGCTCCCGCGAGGCGCCCGGCGCCTCGCTGCTTGAGCGACTATCTATGCGAGAGAGGGGCGTCTGATCGGACGCCCCTTTTTCTTGCGCAGGAGGGCCGATGCTCAAGGTCATCGCCGAGGACTTCATCAAACCCGAGCATGTCGAGACGGTGAGGCCCCTCTATGCTGAACTGGTGCGCCTGACTCGGCAGGAGCCCTTGTGCCGCGCCTATGATCTGTTCGAGGATCGCAAACAGCCCGGCCATTTCATCTTCATCGAGGAATGGCCTGACCAGGCCGCGCTCGACGTCCACTGCGCCAGCGAACATTTCCGGCGCCCGGTCCCCCAGATCGACGCCCACCAGATCCGGCCCGGAACCTACATCCTCATGAACCCCGTCCCGACGGACGAGCCGGCTCAGGCGGCTTCTTCAGCCTCGGTCTCGACTGTCACCCCATAGCCCGCCCACAGGCTGAAGTCCTTGATCGTCGCCTTGAGGAAGGCCAGGTGGGCGGCCTCTTCCTCGGCCGTTACGAAAGAGGGCAGGGGACGCGGCCGGGCGCCGTAGGCGACGCGCTCCGCCGTCTCGGCCGCGCCGCCGCGCGTCGAGGTCAGGTCCAGCGCGCGCTCCTTGCCGCCGCGCAGCTCCAGATAGACCTCGGCCAGCAGACGGGCGTCGATCAGGGCGCCGTGTAAGGTGCGCTCGACCAGGCTGATCTTGTAGCGTTTGCACAGGGCGTCCAGCGAATTGGCCATGCCCGGAAACCGCTTCTGGGCCAGGGCCAGGGTGTCGATCCAACGATCCTGCGGCGGCGGCTTGCGGCCGATGCGGCCGATCTCGAAATCGATGAAGTTGCGGTCGAAGTTGGCGTTGTGCGCGATCAGGGGCGCATCGCCCAGAAACTCCATCAGGTCATCGACGACCTCATGAAACTTGGGCGCGTCCTTCACCTTGTCGTCGGTAATGCCGTGCACCTTGATGGCGTCCGGCGGGATCAGCCGCTCAGGGTTGATGAAGCGGTGAAAAGTCCGCCCCGTCGGCAGCAGATCCTCAATCTCGATGCAGCCCACTTCGATCAGCCGGTCGCCTGTCTTGGGATCGAAGCCGGTGGTTTCAGTGTCGAGGACGATTTCGCGGGCCATGCCCCTTAATGCCGGGGTTCGGCCCTCAGCGAAAGGGTTCAGCCCTCCAGGGCGCGACGGATCGCCCGCGCGACCGCCAGGCTGCGCTCCGCCTCCTCGTGGTTCTCGTCCTCCAGATGCCAGGCGGCGGAGAGGCAGGCGTGGCAGAAGCCCCAGGCCATGACCGCCTGGGCGGGCCGCCCGACCGCCGGACCCAGGGTCTCGGCCAGGCGCCGCGCCCGTGCGGGATCGGTCCGGAGATCCTGCCGCTCCAGCGGATTGTAGAGCAGATTGGCCGCATCATAGGCCGGGTCGCCCAGGACGCCGTGCGGGTCGATCGCCAGCCAGCCGCGCGGGCCATGCAGGACGTTGTCGTGATGAAGGTCGCCGTGCAGCGGCCGGATCGGCGTCCCCTCGGCCATCAGGCCCTCCGCCATGGCGGCCGCCTCGCCGAACAAACCGCCCTGTCTCGTCGCCTCAACCCCCAGGGCGGCGAAGCGGTCCGGCATGGTCTGAAGGCCCTCGGCCGGGCGATCCGAAGGCGCATGAAGCGCCCTCAGCACGTCGGCGGCGATGCGGGTCGCGGCCTCGTCACCCTCCGTCTCCAGCACGGCGGACAGAGGGCGGTCGCCAGCGTCCTCAAGCCATTGCCAGGGGCCCTGAGCGCCCAGCAGACGGATCGCGCCCGACCCGTCGCGCCAACGCAGCCAGGCCAGGGCATGGGGCGCATCCGGCGCCGCCTGCGGGCTTAGACGCTTGAGCACGCTGGTGCGGCCGTCGGGCGCGACGGCCCGCCAGGCCGTTCCGCCCACGCCTTCGGCTAACAGGCTCAGGCGGCCCAGGCCCCAGGCGGACGGCGGCGCAGGCTTCCAATCCGGTTCGAGAACCTTCGCCACGACGGCGCGCACCTGGTCGCGCGCGGCCTCCAGGCCATGTCCGGTATCGATCAGGAAGTCGGCGCGGGCGCGCTTTTCCGCGTCCGGCGTCTGGCGCGCCAGGATGGCGTCGAACCGCTCGCGCGTCATGCCGGGACGCGCCAGAACACGCTGAGCCTGAATCTCGGCGTCGGCCGTGACCACCGCCACGGCGTCGACGAAGGCGTCGCCCCCCGTCTCGAACAGCAGGGGGATGTCGACGACCGCCAGACGCGCCCCGCCTTCCGCCGCCGCCTTCAGCGCCTCGGCGCGGTCAGCCGCGACCAAAGGGTGGACGATGGCCTCCAGCCGCTGGAAGGCGTCCTCGTCGCGGCCCAGGGCCTCGGCCAGGCGCGGCCGGTCGACCGCGCCGTCCACGACCACGCCGGGGAAGGCCTGCGCCAGCGGCGCGACCGCCGCGCCGCCGGGGCCGTAGAGGCGGTGAACGGCGGCGTCGGCGTCCCACACCACGGCGCCCTCGTCGGCGAACATCTGGGCGGTCGTCGACTTGCCCATGCCGATCGAGCCGGTCAGGCCCAGGACGATCATGTCGTCTCTCCCAGATGGTTCAGCAGGATGGCGCGCAGGTCCAGCGGCGGCGGCGGGCGGCGGAAGATGGCCTCGAACGACGGCGCCGCCTGGCCGATCAGCATGGCCAGCCCGTCCACCGTCGTCAGCCCTCGCGCGCGAGCCGCCGCCAGCAGAGGCGTGACCACGGGCTTGTAGGTCATGTCCATGACCACGGCCAAAGGCTTCAGCGCCGCCAGCGAAATGTCCGGCGCGACGCTCAGGGCGTTGATGACCAGATCGGCGCCCTCCAACACGTTCGCATCCGAAGCGACCGACACCGCCGGACCGAGATCGGCGGCCAGGGCCTCGGCCCGTTCCCGCGTGCGGTTGAGAATGGACAGGGCTGCGCCTGCCTCGATCAGGGCGCCGGCGCCCGCCCGCGCCGCGCCGCCCGCGCCCAGCATGACGACGGAGGCGCCGTCCAGCTTCAGCTTCGGCGCCTGTTCGGCCAGGGCGTAGAGTACGCCCGCGCCGTCGGCGCTGTCCGCCCGCACCCGCCCGTCCTCAAAGACCAGGATGTTGGCCGATCCCGTCATCTGCGCCGCCGCCGCAGCCTCATCCGCCAGGGCGAAGGCCTGCTCCTTGAACGGCGCCGTGACGTTGACCCCGGCGATCAACCCCGCGCGCCCCGCCGCGACCAGGGCCTCGAACCCCGCCGCATCCTTGGGCGCAAAGGCGACGTAGGCGCCGTCGACGCCGCCGGCCTCCAGCCAGGCGTTATGGATCACCGGGCTGAGCGAATGGCTGACCGGATTGCCGACGATCCCGCCCAACAGGGCGGCGCCCGTGATGCGGCCGACCGGCGTTCCGCTCATGACGCGATCACGCCCGCGCGCCGCAGTTCGGCCAGGACAGGCCACAGCGGCAGGCCCAGAACGGTGAAGTAGTCACCCTCGACCGCCTCGAACAATTGCGAGCCCAGCCCCTCCAGCCGATAAGAGCCGACGCAGGCCAGCAAGGCCTCGCCTTCCGCCGCCAGATAGGCGTCGAGGAAGGCGTCGGAAAAATCGCGCACCTTCATCTCGACCGTGTCCACGCCGGACCAGACCACCTGGCCGTTGCGGGCCAGGGCGGCGCCGGAATGCAGTTGGTGCGAGCGGCCGCGCATGGCGCTTAAGCGTTCGCGCGCGGCCTGAAGCGTCGGCGCCTTGGACACCAGCCCCCCCTCGAACGACAGGGTCTGATCCGCGCCCAGCACCCAGGCGTCGGCGTCATGGCGCGACACCGCCAGCGCCTTGGCCCGCGCCAGTTCGACCGCCAGCTCGACCGGATCGACGCCCGGCGTCTTCAGGGCGTCCTCATCCACGTCGGCGACCTGGACGGCGAAAGGCACGCCGGCGTCGGTCAGCATGGCGCGGCGCGCGGCGCTCTTGGAGGCCAGGATCAGGCGTTCGCCGTTGGTCGTCGTCACATCGAAGCTCCCAGCTTGCGGCCGCGCCGCTCGCTCAACAGGTTGATGATGGCGGCCGCCGTCTCTTCGACCGAGCGACGGGTCACGTCGATGGTCGGCCAGCCGCGCCGTTCGAAGGCGCGACGCGCCTTGATGGTTTCCTCGCGCACGGCGTCATGATCGACATAGGCCGAGGCATGGCCCGCGTTCAGCCCGTCCAGCCGGTTGCGTCGGATCTGCACCAGGCGATCAGGCGACACGGTTAGGCCGACGACCAGCGGCTTCTTCAGTCCCGTCAAGCGCTCGCCATCCTCCTGGCCGGGAACCAGAGGCACGTTCGCGGCGCGAATGCCCCGGTGCGCCAGATAGATGCAGGTCGGGGTCTTGGAGGTCCGGCTGACCCCGCACAACACCACGTCGGCCTGCTCCAGCTGCTCCAGCGTGCCCTGACCGTCGTCGTGGGCGATGGCGTAGTCGAGGGCGCCCATGCGGTTGAAATAGCCCGTATCCAGGGCGTGCTGCGCCCCGACCCGCGCCGAGACGTCCGCGCCCAGATAGCGCGACAGGGCGCCGACCAGCGGATCCAGCGCCCCGATCTGCGGCATCTGAAGCTGGCGACAGCCTTCCTCGAGCTGTTCCCGCAATTCGCGGTCGACCAGGGTGTGCAACACCACGCCGGGCGCGGCCGCCACCTCTTCCAGCACCCGATCCATCTGCTTGGTCGAGCGCACCAGAGCGTAGATGTGCTCGATGGGAATGACGCCGTCGAAACGGGCGACAACGGCCTTGGCCATGGCGTTCAGCGTCTCGCCGGTCGAGTCCGACACCAGATGGACGTGGAAATAGGTGGCCAGGCGCGAAGCGCCGATCGGTCGGGCGGGGCTCATGAGATCGGCGTCTCCTTCCAGGCGGCGGTCGGATCATCCCCGCGCCCTGTTGAAAAGCCGGGGCGCCGTTCGTGAAAGACCGGGCGCCGAATCCTCTAGCAAGCCTGGCCGCCGGTCGCGAGCGGGGATCGCGGGCGCCGTTGTGGTGATCGGCGCCGGAGTCGTCCGCCTGGGCGCCGAGGATTCATCCCGTGCTGGGGGCAGGACATTTTGTCCAACAACGGCGCCCGTGGATTCACCCACAACGGCGCCCAGAGGCAAGCCAGAGTCTGACGGGCGTTTCACGGCTTATCCCCATGACTCACACCCCGCCTTGTAAACGCCTGGGTTTCCACGCCGCGATCGGGGGACAAGAGGGCGTCGAACCGGGACTGCCCGCAGTTATCCCCGCGCTCCCCGGCCCTGCTTCTACCTACCAATTCTTTCAATTCTTAAATCTGAATAGGGATTGAGGCTTGGGGGTGTGCATCCTAAAGCCCGAAGCATGAGCACGCCCCTTCTGATCCAGGCTCTCCAGGGCCGAACCCTTTCCCGCCCGCCCGTGTGGTTCATGCGTCAAGCCGGGCGCTACCTGCCGGAATACCGCGCGCTGCGAGCCAAGGCGCCGGACTTCATCGCCTTCTGCCTGAATCCGGAAATGGCGGCGGAAGCGACCCTGCAGCCAATGCGCCGGTTCGGCTTTGACGCCGCTATCGTCTTCGCCGACATCCTGCTGATCCCCGGCGCCCTGGGCCAGAAAGTGTGGTTCGAGGCGGGGGAAGGGCCGCGCCTGGGCGCTCTGCCGTCGGTGCAGTCCATGGCCGACAAGGCTCAGCAGGCTGGAGAGGCCCTCAAGGCCGTGGGCCAGACCCTCAGCCTCGTGCGCGCGGAACTGGAGCCTGAACGCGCCCTGATCGGCTTTGCAGGGGCGCCGTGGACGGTCGCGACCTATATGCTGGACGGCGAAGCGCGCACCATCGGCAAGGGCGAGCGCGCCGCCGCCCGTACCTACGCTTATACCAATCCCGAGCTTGTCGCCGGTTTGCTGGACGTACTGGTGGAGTCCACCGCCCACTATCTGAAGATGCAGCAGGACGCCGGCGCCCAGGTGCTGAAGATCTTCGAGAGCTGGGCCGAGGGCCTGCCCGACGATCTGTTCGAGACGCTGGTGTTGAAGCCGCACCAGAAGCTGGTGGCCCGCGCCCGCGAACTGGGCGTCACCGTGCCGCTGATCGGCTTTCCGAGGGGCTCGGCGGCGCTGGCCGAACGCTACGCCCGCGAATGCGACGTGCAGGGCGTGGCGCTGGACACCGCCTGTCCGCTGGACGTCGGCCGGCGCGTCCAGGCGATCAAGCCCATTCAGGGCGCGCTGGATCCCTTGCTGCTGCGCGCGGGCGGCGACGCCCTGGATCGCCGCGTCGATCAGCTGATGGAGGCCTGGGGCCAGGGGCCGTGGATCTTCAACCTGGGCCACGGCATCCTGCCGGACGTGCCGATCGCCCATGTCGAGCAGGTGCTGAAGCGGATCGGCGCCCAATGACCCGGACCGCTGCAACCCTCGAGGGACGACCCAACCGGCGCGTGGCGGTCGTTCTGACCAATCTGGGCGGTCCCGATCGCCCCGAAGCGGTCAAACCCTTCCTGTTCAACCTGTTCAACGATCCGGCCATCATCGGCCTGCCGGGGGTGTTCCGCACGCCGCTGGCCAAGTTGATCTCCAGCCGTCGCGAGACCTCAGCCCAGGCCAACTACGCCCTGATGGGCGGCGGCTCGCCCCTGCTGCCCGAGACGCAGAAGCAGGCCGAGGCCCTGTCGCGCGCCCTGGCCGACGCCGCGCCGGGCGACGACAGCCGCGTCTTCATCGCCATGCGCTACTGGCATCCGCTGACGGAAGAGACGGCGGCGGCGGTCAAGGCTTTCCAGCCCGACAAGATCGTCCTTCTGCCCCTTTATCCGCAGTTCTCGACGACTACGACGGCCTCGTCGCTGAAGAAGTGGAGCGAGTGCTACGACGGACCGGGCGAGACCCACGTCGTTTGCTGCTATCCGGACGCCGAGGGCCTGATCGAGGCCCAGGCCCGTCTGATCCGGCAAACGCTGGACAAGGCTGAAGGCAGACCGGTGCGCGTGCTGTTTTCGGCGCACGGCATTCCGGAAAAGCTGGTCGCGGCCGGCGATCCCTATCAGGCCCAGGTCGAGGCCACGGTGGCCGCTGTGGTCGACCACATGGGTCTGACCGACTGGGCCATCTGCTATCAGAGCCGGGTCGGACCGCTGAAATGGCTGGGGCCGGCCACGCCGGACGCCATCGAACAGGCGGCCAAGGACGGCGTGGGCGCCGTCGTCGTGCCCATCGCCTTCGTCTCCGAGCATATCGAGACCCTGGTCGAGCTGGACATGGAATACGGCGAGCTGGCGCATAAGGTCGGTTGCGCGCCCTATCTGCGGGCGCCGACAGTCAGCGCGGATCCGATCTTCATCACCGCCCTGGCCGATGCGGTCGGACGGGCGCTGGAGACGCCGGGGACCGCGCCTCAGGGCGCCTCGCAGGGGGGACCATGCGCCCACTTGAAAGCCTGCCCGTCTGGCTGTTCAAAGAGCTCAAGGGCGGCCTGAGGGGAAGCGACATGGACTATTACAACCTGGCCCGCGGGCTTCACATCCTGGCGGTGATCGCTTGGATGGCCGGAATGCTCTTCCTGCCGCGCCTGTTCGCCTATGACGCCGAACAGAACGCCAAGCCCGAGCCCCTGCGCGGCGAGATGCAGGCCTTGCTGCGCGTCTGGCAGACACGGCTGCTGCGCATCATCATCAACCCGGCCATGATTCTGGCCTTCGTCTTCGGCGGCTGGCTGCTGTGGCTGCGCAGCGGCGACGGCGCCGATTGGTCCTTCGCGCACCAACCTTGGATGATGACCAAGCTGATCGGCGTCTTCCTGCTGGCGGCCTGGCACGGCTTCCTGGCGGGACAGCGCAAGAAGATCGCGGCGGGCACGTCGAAATATTCGAGTCGCTTCTGGCGCATGACCAATGAGATTCCCTTCGTCCTGGCCATCATCATGGTGCTGTCGGTGACGATGGAATGGAGTTTCTAGAGGCCCTAGCGCGAGCGACGCGGCCGCCCGCTGTTTGAGGGCCCTTGACCGGCACGGGTCTTTCGTGGTTCCGCTGCGATGAACCGTGCGGCCGATCCGTGCAGCGCGGTCCCTCTCTTTTCGCGACGCCTGCCGGTTCCAGCCTGCGGGAGATCGTCGCCCTCCCTCCCAGCCCTTGCGGCTGAAGCCATCGACGACCTTCTGCTCCTGGGCGCCCTGCGGTGTTCGGGTGCGCGAACGAGCACGCCATCATGACCGATACGCCTGAGACGCCGGAAACCGAAGTCACTGAAAACACGGTGGAAACGCCTGTTGAGCGGCCGCGCCGCACCCTGAGCCTGGGCGGCAGCCGTGGGGCGGCGCCGGTCGAAGAAGCCGCGCCCGAAGAACCCGTCGCGCCTGTCGCTGAAGACGACGACCACGGCGTCGACACCACGGCCGAGGAGGATGATGAGGACGATGACGGCGAGCCCATCGTCCCTAACGGCCGCATCACCCTGCAGGAACTGAACGAGAAGACGCCGGAAGACCTGGTCGCCTTCGCCGAAGGCCTGGACATCGAGAACGCCGGCAACCTGCGCAAGCAGGATCTGCTGTTCGCCATCCTGAAGACCCTGGCTGATGAAGAGGTCGAGATCATCGCCTCGGGCGTGCTGGAGATCCTGCCGGACGGCTTCGGCTTCCTGCGCAGCCCGGACGCCAACTATCTGCCGGGGCCGGACGACGTCTATGTCTCGCCGTCGCAGATCCGTCGCTTCGGCCTGCGCTCGGGCGACACGGTGCACGGCGCCGTGCGCGGCCCGCGTGAGGGCGAGCGCTACTTCGCCCTGCTCAAGGTCGATACGATCAACTTCGAAGATCCGGAGATGGTCAAGACCAAGGTCCTGTTCGACAACCTGACGCCGCTCTACCCCGAAGAGCGTCTGCACATGGAGATCCAGGACCCGACGCTGAAGGATCGCTCGGGCCGGGTCATCGACATCGTCGCCCCGCTCGGCAAGGGCCAGCGCTGCCTGATCGTGGCTCCGCCGCGCGTCGGTAAGACGGTCATGCTGCAGAACATCGCCAAGTCGATCGAGCGCAACCATCCGGAAGTCTTCCTGATCGTCCTGCTGATCGACGAGCGCCCGGAAGAAGTCACCGACATGCAGCGCACGGTGAAAGGCGAGGTCGTCGCCTCGACCTTCGACGAGCCCGCTTCGCGCCACGTCGCCGTGGCCGAAATGGTGATCGAAAAGGCCAAGCGCCTGGTCGAACACAAGAAGGACGTGGTGATCCTGCTGGACTCCATCACGCGTCTGGGCCGCGCCTACAACGCCACCGTCCCGTCGTCGGGCAAGGTGCTGACCGGCGGCGTCGACGCCAACGCCCTGCAACGTCCCAAGCGCTTCTTCGGCGCCGCGCGCAATGTGGAGCAGGGCGGTTCGCTGACCATCATCGCCACGGCCCTGATCGACACCGGCAGCCGCATGGACGAGGTGATCTTCGAAGAGTTCAAGGGCACCGGCAACTCGGAAATCGTGCTGGACCGCAAGGTCGCCGACAAGCGCATCTTCCCGGCGATCGACGTGCTCAAGTCCGGCACCCGCAAGGAAGACCTCATCACGCCGAAGGACCAGCTGGCCAAGACCTATGTCCTGCGCCGCATCCTCAACCCGATGGGTCCGCAGGACGCGATCGAGTTCCTGCTCGACAAGCTGCGCCAGTCGAAGAACAACGCGGATTTCTTCCAGTCGATGAACACCTGATACTGGCCCTAGCGCCGCCCGCGCGGCGAGCGGCTGCTTGAGGGCTGTTTCACGTGAAACACGCGAGGGCGTCATGAAGCTGAACATCGAGATCGACTGCACCCCGGCCGAGGCCCGGGCCTTTCTGGGCCTGCCGGATGTGACGCCGCTCAACGATCATCTGGTCGCCGAGATGCAGAAACGCATGGACGCCAACATGGCCGCCATGCAGCCCGACGAACTGATGAAGACCTGGACCAGCTTCGGCGTTCAGGCCCAGGACCAGTTCCGCCGCCTGATGGAAGCCGCCGTCACGGGCGCGGCAAAACCTTGAGCCTGACGGCGTGAGCGACACCATCTTCGCCCTCGCCACCCCGCCGGGGCGGGGGGCCATCGCCGTGCTGCGCCTGTCGGGTCCAGCCACCGAAACGACGCTGACGGCGCTGGGGGCAGGGGGGCTGACGCCCCGCCTGGCCTCGGTGCGCAGTTTGCGCCAAGAGGGCCGTCTGATCGACGAGGCTCTGGTGCTGCGCTTCGTGGCTCCGCGCTCCTATACGGGCGAGGACTTGGCCGAACTGCATCTGCATGGCGGTCGCGCCGTGGTCGAAGCGGCCAGCGCCGCCCTCATCGCGCTGGGCCTGCGCCCGGCCGAGCCCGGCGAGTTCACCCGACGGGCTTTCCAGAACGGCCGCATGGATCTGGCCCAGGCCGAGGCCGTCGCCGACCTGATCGACGCGGAAACGGACGCCCAAAAGACCCAGGCTCTGGGCCAGCTCGACGGCGCCCTGTCGGCGGCCTACGCCGGTTTCCGCCGTGATCTGCTGAAGGCCCTGTCCCTGGTTGAGGCCGAGATCGACTTCCCCGACGAGGAAGTGCCTGACAATCTGGCGCGCACCGCCGGGCCGATTCTGGACGCCCTGGCCGCCGACCTGCGCGCGGCCCTGGCCGATTCCGATCGCGGCCGACGGGTGCGCGAGGGCTATCGCATCGTCCTGATCGGCGAGACGAATGCGGGCAAGTCTTCCCTGTTCAACGCCCTGGTGGCGCGCGAGGCGGCCATCGTCACCCCGATCGCCGGGACGACGCGCGACGTGCTGGACGCCGACATCATGATCGGCGGCTACGCCGTCACCCTGTCGGACACGGCGGGTCTGCGTGACAGCGACGATCCGGTCGAGGCGGAGGGCATCCGTCGCGCCCGCTTGCGCGCCGAGGGCGCCGACCTGCGTCTATGGGTTCGTTCGCCCTTCACCGAAGGCGATACGGATCCGGCTTTCGGTTTCATCTGTTCCTCGGACCTTCAGGTGTTGAACAAGTCCGACCTGGGCGCAGTGGCGACGGCGCCCGATCTCGAAGCCTTGAGCGTCAGCACGACGACGGGGCAGGGGCTGTCTGAACTGCATGACTGGGTCGCGGCTCGCTTGGCCCGCGACCTGTCCGGCGCCGACTTCCCGGCGGTGACGCGTGAGCGCCATCGTCGTCGCTTGGCGGAAGCTCTGACCGCGGTTGAGGCAGGGCGTCGTGCGCTCGATCTGGCGCCCGAGATGGCGGGGGACGACCTTCGTCGCGCCGCCGACGCGCTGGCTCGCGTCACCGGGGCCATCGGGGTGGAGGACATTCTGGGCGAGGTCTTCTCCTCCTTCTGCATCGGCAAATAGGCCCGGCTTTCGCCTGTTTCACGTGAAACAATGGTTCTTGAGCCGGTGGCGATTTCGGCTCGAATGGACTATGTGGACGCCATGAGTTCGACTCCCGATCATACCTTCGACGTCGTCGTCATCGGCGGCGGCCACGCCGGATGCGAAGCCGCGACGGCCGCAGCGCGTGCGGGCGCCCGCACCCTGCTTCTGACCCAGAAGCTGGAGACCATCGGCGAGATGAGCTGCAACCCGGCCATTGGCGGCCTGGGTAAGGGCCATCTGGTGCGCGAGATCGACGCCCTGGACGGCGTCATGGGGCGTCTGGCGGACGTGTCCGGCATACAGTTCCGCATGTTGAATCGCTCCAAGGGCGCCGCCGTGCGCGGCCCGCGCAGCCAGATCGACCGTCGCCTGTATCGCGAGGCCATGCAGGCCGAGCTGGCCGACTATCGGAAGCTGACCCTGATGGCGGGCACGGCCGAGGGCCTGATCCTGAACGGCGACCGGGTGGTCGGCGTGACGACGGGGGCAGGGGAGACGATCCGCGCCGGCGCCGTGGTGCTGACGACCGGCACCTTCCTCAATGGCGTGATCCATCGCGGTGATCTGCGCATTCCGGCGGGCCGATATGGCGAAGACCCCTCGACGGGGCTGGCCGGTGATCTGCATGACGCCGACCTGATGATGGGGCGGCTGAAGACCGGCACGCCCGCGCGCCTAGACGGCCGAACCATCGCCTGGGATCGGCTGGAGATGCAGGCGGCCGACGATCAGCCCGCGCCCTTCAGCTTCCTGACGGACCGCATCGAGGTGCCGCAGATCGCCTGCGGCGTCACCCACACGACGGAAGAGACGCATCGCATCATCGCCGAGAATCTGGGCGAGAGCGCCGTCTATGGTGGCCGCCTGTCGGGACGCGGTCCGCGCTATTGCCCCTCGATCGAGGACAAGGTGGTGCGTTTCGCGGACAAGACCAGCCACCAGGTCTTCCTGGAGCCGGAAGGTCTGGATGACCCCAGCGTCTATCCGAACGGCATATCGACTTCGGTATCGGATGCGACCCAGCTGGCCTTCCTTCACACCATGCCGGGGCTGGAGAGGGTTGAGGTTTTCCGCTTCGGCTACGCCATCGAGTACGACTATGTCGACCCGCGCGAGCTGACCCCGGCGCTGGAGGTCAAGAAGCGCCCGGGCCTCTATCTGGCGGGCCAGATCAACGGCACGACCGGCTATGAAGAGGCGGGAGCCCAAGGGCTGATCGCGGGTCTTAACGCGGCTCGCGCCGCCGCCGGTTCCGACCCGCTGATCCTCGGCCGGGATCAGGCCTATATCGGGGTGATGATCGACGACCTGGTGACGCGCGGCGTCACCGAGCCCTATCGTATGTTCACCAGCCGGGCCGAGTATCGGCTCACCCTGCGTGCAGACAATGCGGATCAACGCCTGACGCCGGTCGGCATTGAGGCCGGAATCGTCAGCGCCGACCGCGCTAGGGTATGGCTGGATAAGGCTGGCCGGTTAGACCGGGCGAACCGTGTTTCACGTGAAACGCAGTTCACGCCCAAGGAGGCGGGGACTCTGGGCATCACCGTCAATGCGGATGGGCAGCGCCGCTCGATCCGCGATTTGCTGGCCTTCCCCAACGTGTCGCTGGATCAGTTTGTTTCGGTCCGGCCCGAGATCGCCGACTGGCCTGTCGCCGTGCGCGAGCAGGTGGAGATCGACGCCGTCTACGCCGGCTATCTGGACCGTCAGGCTCAGGACGCCGAGGCTCTGCGGCGGGAGGAGGGGCTGTCCTTGCCTGCTGATCTCAACTACGCGGCCATCGGCGCCCTGTCGAATGAGGTACGTGAGAAGCTGGCCATGATCCGCCCGCTGACTCTGGGCCAGGCCGGGCGGATCGAAGGCATGACGCCGGGCGCCCTGACGGCGCTGCTGGCGCATGTGAAAAAGTCGAAGGGCGTGGAAGCCGATCTTGCGGCGGTCGTCGCCTGATGTCGGACGCCATTCAGACCTTCCGCGCCCAGACGGGCGCCAGCGACGCCAGCATCGCCGATCTGCAAGCCTTTCTGGTCATGCTGACCGAGGCCAATGAGGTGATGAATCTGGCCGGGCCGGACACCATTCCCGACTTCTGGAACCGCCATGCCTGGGACAGCGCGCAACTGCTGGACTTGGCGCCGGAGGCCAAGACCTGGGCTGATCTGGGGGCGGGGGCGGGCTTTCCCGGCGTGGTCCTGGCCATCCTGCTGAAGGGCCGCCCGGGCGCCCATGTCTGGCTGATCGACAGCCTGGGCAAGCGCTGCCGCTTCCTCCAGACCATTGTGGATGCGCTTGATCTGCCCGCGACCGTCGTCAACGGGAGGGCTGAGGAGCAGACGATTTCCGTCGACGTCGTCACCGCGCGCGCAGTGGCGGCGATGGACAAGCTGCTGGGTTATGCACAGCCCTACTTCCGACGTGGTGCAAAAGGCCTGTTTCTTAAGGGAGAGAAGGCCGAGGCTGAGTTGAAAGAGGCCCGCCGGGTCTGGCAGTTTGAGGCTGAGCTTACGGTCTCGCGCAGCGATCCGCGCGGCCGCATCGTTTCACTGGGGAGCCTTCGCCGTGTCCGTTGAGTCCGTAAAGCAGCCCCGCATGCATGAAACCCGTGTCCTGGCGGTCTCCAACCAGAAAGGCGGGGTGGGCAAGACCACGACCGCCATCAACCTGGGCACGGCCCTGGCGGCGATCGGGGAGAAGGTGCTGATCGTCGACATGGACCCGCAGGGTAATGCCTCCACGGGTCTGGGTGTTCCACGTGAAACACGACGGGTGACGATCTATGACGTCATCGTCGACGGCCGCCCGGTGGACGAGGCCGCCATTGAGACCGCCGTGCCGGGCCTGTTCATCGTCGCCGCCGACGCCGACATGTCGGGCGTCGAGATCGAGTTGAGCCAGGCGGATCGCCGGTCCTATCGCCTGCGCGACGCCCTGGCGAAGCAGGGGGGCAATGGTCATGCCCGGTTTGACTATGTGCTGATCGACTGCCCGCCGTCGCTGAACCTTCTGACGCTGAACGCCATGGCGGCGGCCGACGCCGTCCTGGTGCCGCTGCAGTGCGAGTTCTTCGCCCTGGAAGGCTTGACCCAGTTGATGCGGACCATCGACATGGTGCGCCAGAGCCTGAATCCGGCGCTGGATATTCAGGGGCTGGTCCTGACCATGTATGACCGCCGCAACGCCCTGTCGGGTCAGGTGGCGGCCGATGTGCGCGCCCATTTCGGCCACAAGGTCTATGACAGCGTCATCCCTCGCAACGTTCGGGTGTCCGAGGCGCCGTCCTTCGGCAAACCGGCGCTCATCTATGATCTGAAATGTGCGGGCAGCCAGGCTTATCTGAAGCTGGCCCGTGAACTGGTGGCGCGCGAGCGTCAGCGCCGTCAGGCCCTGGCCGCCTGACCTAACTTGTAAAGCAACGGAAACAGCATCTTGTCCGAACGTCAGCGTGGTCTGGGCCGGGGTCTCTCGGCGCTTCTGGGAGAAAACGCGCAGGAGCCTGTCGCCGTCGACGCGACCGGCCCGGCGCCGGCCGGCGTGCAACGCGCGCCGATCGAGGCGCTGAAGCCGAATCCGGACCAGCCGCGCAAGATCTTCGCCAAGACGGATCTGGATGAACTGACGGCCTCGATCCGCGACAAGGGAGTGCTGCAGCCCATCCTGGTGCGGTCGCAACCGGGCGAGCAGGGCGTGTGGCAGATCATCGCCGGCGAGCGCCGCTGGCGCGCCGCCCAGGCCGCCCGCCTGACCCAGGTGCCGATCGTCGTGCGCGAGATGGACGACATCGAGGTGCTGGAAGTCGGCGTCATCGAAAACGTCCAGCGCGCCGACCTGAACCCGATGGAAGAGGCCAACGCCTATGCCGTCCTGATGGAGCGCTTCGGCCGCACCCAGGACGCTCTGGCGGGGGTGGTGGGCAAGAGCCGCAGCCATGTGGCCAACACCCTGCGTCTGCTGCAACTGCCCGAGGCGGTGCGCGAGCATGTGGTGCGGGGCGATCTGTCGGCCGGCCACGCCCGGGCCTTGATCACGGCGCCGAATGCCGAGGAACTGGCGACCGAGGTCATCGCCAAGGGGCTGAACGTCCGTCAGACCGAGGCCCTGGCGCGTCGTGCGGCGGAGGGCCCGAAAACGCCCAAGGCCAAGCCGACCATGAGCGGCGAGGGTGCGGCCGACATCGCGGCCCTTGAGCAGGATCTGTCCGACGCGCTTGGTCTGAAGGTTTCGCTGGCCGACAAGGGCGGCAAGGGCGAGATCACTGTCAAATACGGCACTTTGGAACAGCTCGACGACCTGTGCCGACGCCTGATGCGGGGCTGACACCCATAACGAAAAAGCCCGTCCAGGAACAAGCCGGGACGGGCAAGTCGGGGATGAGAGCGAGTGCTGACGCGCCAGCAGGTGATGACGCGCATGACTCGATCGATGATCGAGGACCGATCATCGCCATAGAAATCCCCTATATACGTTTGTGTCAATACAGCTCATTTGGCGTATTGGTCAGGGCTCGGGGCCGTCTAAGCGGAAAGAGCGGCGCAGGGCGTGGAAGGGCTTGTTTTTCGCGCAGGGCTGCTAGGATCGGCCTATGAACGAAATTTCTAAGAAATGGAGTGCTGCTGAGGCGCTCAAGCGTGCGCTGGCTGCGGAGAAGGCGGCTCAGCAGGATGGCGGCTTTGCCGGCGTTGATGGAGCTCGCAAGGCGGAGCGGTCGATGCAGCGTCAGGCGGCGGCCTTGAACAAGCCTGCTTTCCGTCGCGCCTCCAAGCGAGGCTGAGGGAGCCTTCCGCCGGCCGCCGTCGTCCCCTGTGCGCGTTAGAGCCCCATGCGCTTGGCGCGGGCGGCGATCTCCAGCAGCAGGCGTTCGGCGATCAGGGCCTCGGGCATGCCTGTGGTCTTGGTCATGACGTCGGCGGTGTTGACGCTGTCCTGCAGCTCGTCGAGCAGTTCAAGCCGCCAGACGCGCGATTGGCGCAGCATTTCCGCTTCCTGTTTCCAGAACACGCCGGCGGCCTTGGCGGCCTCCTTGGCGCCAGCGCCGTTGGCCTGCAAGATATTGATTCGGCGTAGTTTTCCAAGATGAAGCGAGGCCATGCGTACGGCCATGACGGCGCTTTCGCCCTCGGCCAGGGCGCGACGCAAACCCGCCTGGGCGGGGCCGGGGCGGCCGCCGAAGGCCTGCAAGGCGGCGTCGGACAGGGAGGCGTCGGGCTCGACCCCCAGGTGGGCGTCCAGCTCCTCGACGTCGATGGTGCGGCCCGATCCGGGACCGATATAGAGGATCAGCCGCTCGATCTCCTGACGCATCAGGCCGCGTTCGCGGGGCAGGCGGGCGACGAAGCGGTCCAGGGCGTCGGATGACAGGCCGACCTTGTCCGCGCCCAGGGCCTCGCGCGTCATGCGGGCGACATCGCCGACCTCGTCTTCATAGCAGGCGATGGCGACTGCGCCCTGGGCCTTTTCGGCGGCCTTGCGCAGGGCGGATTCGCGGCCCAGCGCCCCGGCCTCGACCACCAACATGGCGTCGGGATTATAGGCGCCCTCGGCGTGGGCGGTCAGGGCGGCGGCCACGGCCTTGTCCACGCCTGCCTTGCCGTCCGACATCCGGATGCGCACCAGGCGCCGCCCGCCGATCATGCTGAGCGCCGTCAGCGCCTCTTCCAGCCGCACGGCGTCGCCGTCGATGTCGGCCTCGGTCAGCAGGGTGACGTTGAAGGGGTCGTTCAGATCCGAGGTGATCGTGCGGCACAACGTCAGGGCGCGCTCGGTCACGCCCGAACGGTCTTTGCCGTGGATGACGGCGGCGCGGACGCCAGCGTCCGGCGCCTTCAGGAAGCGGTCGACGTCGGGCCGCTTGGACAGGATCATGCGAAGGCCTTCAGAGCCCCGCCAGGACGCGCATCATGTCCAGGCGGATCAGACGAGCCAGGTCGGCGGCGGCCCGGTCCTCGCCGTCCTGCTGGGCGGCGATGGCGGCGTAGGGCTGATCCGCGGCGGCGTAGGTGACTGTCGTGGTCTGCACGCCCTTGATCGTCTTGCCGCCAGCGGCGGGGGTCAGGGCCCAGGCGGCCTTGACGGTCAGCTCATAGCGGCTGGCGGTGTCGTCGATGCGGCGGCCCAGAGGGCGACGGCTCTGCTCGACCTCGGTCGTCAGGCGATAGAGGGGGGCCTGTGCGCCGTCGCGGCCGAAGGCGTCCTCCAGCTGCTCGCGCAGGCGATAGCCCAGACGGTCGTCCGGCGTGGTCACGGCGATGCGCGACAGACCGCCGCTGACGCCGGTCTCGCCGTACATGGGCGTGAAGCCGCAGGCCGACAGCAGGCTTGCGCCCGCCAGGACGCCGAGCAGGGCCAGGCGGCGCATCAGCCGGCCACCAGATTGACGATACGGTCGGGCACCACGATCACCTTGCGAACGCTGAGGTTGTTGGCGGCAAGGTAGGCTTGAACCGTCGGATTGGCGAGAGCGGCGGCCTCGACCGTCGCATTGTCCGATCCGCGCGGCAGGACGACTTCGCCGCGACGTTTGCCGCCGATCTGCACGGGCAAGGTGACCTGGTCGTCGGCGGCCAGGGCGGCGTCATAGACGGGCCAGGGCGCGTCCAGCACCATTCCGGCCTCGCCCAGCCGGGTCCAGCATTCCTCGGCCAGGTGCGGGGTGAAGGGCGCCATCAGCCGCGCCAGGGCGGCCAGGGCGGTCTTCTTCGCCTCGGCGCCCGCCTTGTCGTGTTGGCGGATGGTCGCCAGGAAGGCGTAGAGCTTGGCCACGGCCGAGTTGAAGCGGAAATGCTCGACGCCTTCGCTGACGGCCTTGATGGCCTTGTGCGTCTCGCGGATCAGGGCGGCGTCCGCATCGGGGTTCGCTGGCGCGGCGGCGTCAAAGCCGTCGAACTCGCCCCAGACGCGCTGGACGAAGCGGGCGGCGCCTTCGACCCCCCCGGTCGACCACTGGATGTCGCGCTCAGGCGGGCTGTCGGACAGGATGAACAGGCGGCCGGCGTCTACGCCATAGGCGGTGATGATGTCCTGGGGCGCGACCACGTTCTTCTTGGACTTCGACATCTTTTCGATGTCGCCGATCGTGACGGCGGCGCCGGTGGACAGGCGGGTGGCGACGCGCTGGCCGTCCGCCGTCTCGATGCGGACGTCTGACGGCTCGACCCAGCGCGGTTTGCCGCTGTCCTCATGACCGTCGAAATAGGTCTCGTGGACCACCATGCCTTGGGTGAACAGGCCCGCGAACGGCTCCTTCACGTCCATCAGACCGGCGTCCGACAGGGCGCGGGTGATGAAGCGGGCGTAGAGCAGGTGCAGGACCGCGTGCTCGACGCCGCCGATATATTGATCGACCGGCAGCCATTTGGCGGCGGCGGCCTTGTTGATCGGCTCGGCCGCCTTGGGGTCGGCGAAGCGGGCGAAATACCAGGAGCTGTCGACGAAGGTGTCCAGCGTGTCCGTCTCGCGTCGGGCGGAGGCGCCGCATGACGGACAGTTGACGTGCTTCCAGGTCGGGTGGCGGTCCAGCGGGTTGCCGGGGACGTCGAAGGTGACGTCCTTGGGCAGTTCGACCGGCAGCTGATCGGCCGGAACCGGCACGACGCCGCAGGCCTCGCAGTGGATGACCGGGATGGGGCAGCCCCAGTAGCGCTGGCGGCTGACGCCCCAGTCGCGCAGGCGATAGATGGTCGCGCCCTGGCCGGTTTCGGCAGCCTCGATCCGGCGGATGGCCTCGGCCTTGGCGGCCTCGATGTCCAGACCGTTCAGGAAGTCGGAATGGAAGATGGAGCCGGGGCCGGTATAGGCCTCGTCCGTCACGGCGAAGTCGTCGCCCGCGCCCTCGGGGCGGACGACCGGGATCACCGGCAGATCGTATTTGCGGGCGAAGTCCAGATCGCGCTGGTCATGCGCCGGGCAGGCGAAGATGGCGCCGGTGCCGTAGTCGGACAGGATGAAGTTGGCGATCCACACCGAGACCTCGGCCCCAGTGAAGGGGTGGACGACCTTCAGCCCCGTGTCCCAGCCGATCTTCTCGGCCTGTTCGATGTCGGCCTGGCTGGCGCCGCCCTTGCGGCATTCGGCGACGAAGGCGGCGACCTTGGGGTCGGCCTCGGCCAATTGTTTCGAGATCGCATGATCGGGAGCCAGACCCATGAAGCTGGCGCCGAACAGGGTGTCGGGACGGGTGGTGTAGATCTCCAGTCCGTCATCGAAACCAGCCGGAGCGGCGCCCGCCCAGGCCCATTTCATCTGCAGACCCTTGGACCGGCCGATCCAGTTTTCCTGCATCAGGCGGACCTTCTCGGGCCAGCGGCCTTCCAGCTCGGCCAGGCCGTCGATCAGATCATCCGCATACTGAGTAATACGCAGGAACCACTGGTTCAGCTTGCGCTTCTCGACCACGGCGCCCGAACGCCAGCCGCGCCCGTCAATGACCTGCTCATTAGCCAGGACGGTGTTATCGACCGGATCCCAGTTGACCACGCCGTCCTTGCGATAGACCAGGCCACGCTTGAACAGCTCCAGGAACCAGGCTTGCTGCTTGCCGTAGTAGTCGGGGTCGCAGGTGGCGAACTCACGCGACCAGTCCAGCGACAGGCCCAGCAGCTTCAGCTGGTCGCGCATGGCGGCGATGTTGGACCAGGTCCAGTCGCCAGGGTGGACGCCGCGCTCCATGGCCGCGTTCTCGGCCGGCATGCCGAAGGCGTCCCAGCCCATCGGATGCAGGACGTCGAAACCCTGCGCCCGCTTGTGACGCGCCACCACGTCGCCCATCACATAGTTGCGGGCGTGGCCCATGTGGATGTTGCCCGACGGATAGGGGAACATCTCCAGGACGTAGTATTTCGGACGGCCGGTGTCGGCGTTGGACACCGAGAAGGCGTCGGCCGCAGCCCATCGGGCCTGCTGGCGGGGTTCGGCGGTCTTGGGCTCGTAGCGGGCCACGGCGTATCCTGAGGCGGCGCCTCAGGCGCGAAGCTTGAGGCGGGCCTGAGGACGCGTTGAAGACGAAAGGTGAGGGGCGGCCGGTCTTTAGCGACGGGCCGCGTTGGCGAGGTTGAGCTGGCGCGCCTTGGTCAGGATGGCGTTCTCCAGATCGGTTTCGGTCTGGGCCGCGACCGGAGCGGAGACCCAGGCGCCGGCGGCGTCCTTGACTTCCTTGGTTACGGCGACGTTCAGGGCGTCGGCGCGCAGGCGGCGATCCAGGATGAAGACGGTCGCCTTGAAGCGCTCGTTCGGCGCCTGCGGATTGACGTACCAGTCATAGTTGACCACGCCGCCCCACGGATCGGCGCTGGTCAGGGGCATGAAGGACAGGGTGTCCAGGGTGGCGCGCCACAGATAGGCGTTCACGCCGATGCCCAGCTGGGCCTCCATGGTGGGCGCCTTGGCCTTAGAGCCGCCGAACGGCAGGCTGGAGCAGCCCCCGAGCAGCAGGCCCGAGGCGATCAGGGCGACCGCAGCGCCGCGAACAAGAGCCATTCCGTGATCTCCGTGAAAGGGTTTGACGGCGCGTGAGGGAACGTCGCCTGGCGACGCCCACGCACGTTCGCGTCAGCAACGCTCTATAACACGGCGAAAAGGGGCGATGACAAGGCGATCTGGCATCAGACTCGACCGATAGAGGCCTCGGTCTCGCCCTTCTGCGTGACAAGGGCGCCACAGCCCGCGCCGGAGTCGCCTGGAACCTGTACCATAGGGCCACGTTCCGTTGACCGTAGGAATGCAGTCCATATCTTATCCCCAGATCAGACGCGGCTCGTTCAGGCGTTCTGAGGTCGTCAACGAGGATCGCCGCAGAAAACGAGCGGTCCATAGGGTGGGTGAAATGCGTTTCGTCGCCGTCATCGCTGCAAGCGTGGGCGCCCTGGCCTTGGCCGGGGCGGCGACCGACGCCGCTGCGCAGACGCGCGGCCGCGCCCCTGCCGTCAGCCTGACCGACATCGCCGCCCAGTCGCCCAGCACCCCGACCGCCGCCCAGCGCCGCGGCCTGCGCTGGAACGAGAACGGCCGCTGGGGCCTGAACTTCAACCTGAACCAGCCCGTCGGCCGCGAAGCCGACTGGGGCGACGTCGAGGCCGGGGCCTATTACCGCCTCAGCCCGCGCCTGCGCGTCGGCGCCGCCGCCAACTTGGCCTCGCCGGAAGTCGATCCGGCCCGTGCGCCCGAAAGCGCCGCTGATCGCCGCGCCGCCCCGCGCGTGCGCCTCGAGACCATCTTCAAGTTCTGATCCTGGGCGCTCTCTCAGCGAGAGGTGAACGCCGCTTGGATCGCCTCCACGCCCGCTAGACCGCACGCGCCTGATTCGCTGAGGGCTTGCGCGTTGCGCGCCGTGACGCCGCCCAGGGCGTAGACCGGGCAGGGGGCCATGGTGACCAAGGCGGAGAACCGCTCCACGCCCAGCGCGGGCTTGGCCGCTGAAGCGCCGCCGGCCGGGAAGACCGGCGACAGCACCAGGGCGTGCAGGTCGCGCGCGCCGCGCACCGCCGCTTCCGAATGCGCCGCGCCGGTCAGCAGCCAGTCTGGCCGCCGTCCCGACAGGGCGTAGGCCGACGAGAGGGCGCGTTCGGGCAGGTGTACGCCGTCAGCCTCCACCCGCTCGGCCAGGGCGGCGTCCAGCCCGACCAGCAGCAATGCGCCTGCCGCCCGCGTCGCCTCGCGCAGACGAAGCCCGGTCTCGACGGCGTCGGCGGCGCCGAAGGCGCGGTACACGACCCCAGCGCCCGCAGGCAGCCGCGCCGCCGTCTCCCACGGCCGGGGCGTCCGCTCTGGATCGGTGAAGAACAGCAGGGGCGGCAGGGGGCGCGGGCTGACAGGCGCCGCCGCGAGGGCTACAGACTGCGACAGGGTCTGGGCCGCCGCCCAAAGGGTGCGCGCGTCCTCGGCCATGAGTTCGGACAGGGTCATGACCGCCACTACGCCCGCTTTCGCCGTTTCGTCCATCGCCGACCGCTTCGCCGAGGTGCGTCGCCGCATCCATGACGCGGCCCTGGCGGCGGGCCGCGACCCTGCTTCCGTGGTGCTGACGGCTGTGTCCAAGACGCAGGGCGACGCCGCCCTCGACGCCGCCCTGGCGGCCGGCCAGCGGGTGTTCGGCGAGAACCGGGTGCAGGAGGCCAAGGCCCACTGGGATGAGCGTCGCGCCGCCCTGCCGGATCTGGAGCTGCGCCTGATCGGCCCCCTGCAGACCAATAAGGCGCAAGACGCGGTCGAACTGTTCGACGTCATCGAGACTCTGGATCGCGAACGCCTCGCCGCCGCCCTGGCCGCCGCCGCGCGCAAGACGGGCCGTCGCCCTCGCATGCTGGTTCAGGTCAATACGGGCGCCGAGCCGCAGAAGGCGGGCGTCCTGCCGGACGACGCCGACGCCCTGATCGCCGCCGCGCGCGACGTTCACGGCCTGACGGTCGAAGGGCTGATGTGCATTCCCCCGGCCGATGAAGACCCCGCGCCGCACTTCGCTGTGCTGGCCGCTATCGCTGCGCGTAACAGCCTCTCGGTCCTGTCGATGGGCATGAGCGGCGACTATTTGACGGCGATCGAGGCGGGGGCGACCCATGTTCGAGTGGGTTCGGCCCTGTTCGGGGAACGAAATATGGTCCCTGCGACCTCTTAGGACGCAATATCGCGTTTGGCGCCCTTGGCGTCAGGCTCAAGCCTCGCCATTCTAAAGAGACCATGCGCACGCCCAAGACCATTCTGATCATCGATGACGACAACGACCTGCGCGAGGCCTTGGCCGAGCAGTTGGCGCTTCATGAGGAATTCCGCCCGGCCCAGGCCGCGACGGCGACCGACGGCGTGCGCCAGGCCAAGGAGGCGCGGGCCGATCTGATCCTGCTCGACGTCGACCTGCCCGACATGGACGGCCGCGAGGCCTGTCGCCTGATCCGCAAGGCGGGCGTGTCCACCCCGGTCATCATGCTGACGGCGCAGTCGTCGGATTCGGACGCTATCCTCGGTCTCGATTCCGGCGCCAACGACTATGTCACCAAGCCCTTCCGCTTCGCGGTCCTGCTGGCGCGCATCCGCGCCCACCTGCGCAGCCACGAACAGTCCGAGGACGCCGTCTTCCAGGTCGGCCCCTATGAGTTCCGCCCGGCTTCCAAGCTGATGGTCGACGACAAGGGCAAGAAGGTCCGGCTGACCGAGAAGGAAACCAACATTCTCAAGTACCTCTATCGCGCCGGGGCCAAGCCGGTGTCGCGCGAAGAGCTGCTGACCGAGGTCTGGGGCTACAACGCCGGGGTCACCACCCACACCCTGGAAACGCACATCTATCGCCTGCGTCAGAAGATCGAGGTCGAGCCGGGCCAGGCCCGTCTGCTGCTGACCGACGCCGGCGGCTACCGCCTCCAGCCCTGACCCTCAGATGAGCGAGCGTCGCCCGACCCCGCCGCTGGTGGCGCTTCGGGCGTTCGACGCAGCCGCTCGCCTCGGCAGCTTCCGCGAGGCGGCCGAGGAGTTGGGCGTCACCCCCGGCGCCGTCAGCCGCCATGTGAAGGCGCTGGAGATGCGGCTGGGCCTGCGCCTGTTCGATCGTTTCAACCGTTCGGTGCGCCTGACCGCCGACGGCAAGCGCCTGGCCCAGGGCGTGGCCGACGCCTTCGAGCGGCTGGAAAGCGCGCTGGAGGCCGTGCGGCCGGGCCGCTCGCGCCAGCTGCGCATCACCGCCTTGCCGTCGCTGGCCAGCAAATGGCTGTCGCCGCGCCTGCATCGCTTCAGCGAGGAAAATCCGGATCTCGACCTGATCGTCTTCGCCGAGGACCGCATCGCCGACCTATCGAACGGCGAGGCCGACGTGGCCCTGCGTTACGGAGAAGGCCCCTATCCGGGTCAGGTGGCGCGACGACTGGTCAATGAGCGGCTGATCCCGGTCTGCGCCCCGTCTTTCGCCGCCGCGCGGCGGTTGAACCAGCCGTCCGACCTGCTGGACGTGGTGCTGATCCATGAGACCTGGCACGACATGCCCTACGCCGACCGCATGGGCTGGAAGGCCTGGTTCGAGAGCGCCGGGGTCGATGATCCCCGGGTGAACCACTTGCGCGGCCCCCATTTCAGCCACAGCCATCTGGCGCTGGAGGCGGCTTTATCAGGACGCGGCGTGGCCCTGACCTCGGCGCCCCTGGCGGCGGACGACCTGCGCGAGGGGCGGCTGATCCAGCCGGTCGATCACGCCCTGACCAACGACCTGGCCTATTGGGCGGTGGTCCTGCCCGAACGGGCGGACGAACCCAAGCTGCGGCGCTTCCTCAACTGGATCGTGGCGGAATCGCGGCTGGATGAGGACGCGAATGCGGATCGGGTGATCTGAGATCACCCTACGCGGCCTAACCGTGGTTTGTCCCGTACAGTCGAGCCGCCTATCTTGAGACCGTTCGGAACTCCCCCGCCGAAAGGAACCAAGTCATGAAACTCGTGCATCCCCGCGCTTCGAGCTTCTCGTTCGAAGGCATCGTCGTCTTCACCGGCAGCGTCACCCTGATCCTGATGGGCGTGCTGGCCGGGGCCAAGCTGCTGGGCGCAGCCTGAGCTTAAATCAACGCGGGCGCCATTCGCTGAGAAGCGCGCCCGTGGCCCCATCCTCGAAGGCCAGCCGGTCCAGCCGCAAAGCGGCGATGCAGACCGGCCGGCTTTCGGCGTCCTGCTGGACGCAATGGACGGCCTTGCCGTCCGCGAAGGCGGTCAGCCGTCCTTCCAGCCGCAGCGCATAGCCGCCCGGCGCCGGCGTCGGCGCGACGCCCTTTTCTCCCCGAATGACATGGACATAGGCCTGGCCCTGACGACGGCCCAGGCGCGAGCCGCCCGTTTCGAACACGGCGGCCAGCCCGGCGCTGCGTTCGGGCTGGACGATTGGCGGCGCCGCGACGTCGTCAACGACCTTGGCCTCAGTCGTCTTGCCCTCGGCGGGCGTCTTGATCGCCGTTTGAGCCGGCGAAGGCGCGAGTTCCGGGGCGGGGGCGGCCACAGCTGTTGACGCCGGACAGGCGTCCAGCCCGCTCCATGGCCGGGCGATCCAGAAGCCTTCGACCGCCTCCCACTTGTCGACCGCCCCCTCGCGGGTCGCCGGGACCAGGGCCGACGCGCCCAGGTCTTCCGGCGTGACCGTCAGGGCCAGGCTTCCGTCGGCATTGCGAACGAGGCGGGGCAGGCCGCCGGCTTCGCCGGCGACGGCCGCCTCGCCGCCGCAACCGAAGGGCAGGCGCACCGACACCGTTCGGCCGGTCAGGGCCGCGTCGCGCGTCTGGCCGTCGGCCAAGGCGGTTCCGGCCTCGGTCAGGGCGGCCAGAAGGGCGGCGCGGTTCAACGTAGAATCCAGCACGACCGTCGGCGGCGGGGCCGGATCCGCAGGGGCGGCCGGTTCCGGCGGCCGCTGGCACCAGGTCAGAAGCGGCAGGGCCGCCGCCAGGGCGAGCGGCGCGGCGAGACGGGTCGTTGTGATCGACATGGAACCAGCCTAACACGGGAAACGCTGATTGGCGCCCCGACCCGTGATCGTGGTCGCGGCTGGGCTGAAAAAGGGGGTCTTGCGCGGGTGACGCTGGACCAGATCATCGCTCTCATCGTTCTGATCGCCGTGGTCGGGGTGATGATCCACGGGCGGATGCGTTCGGACGTGGTGGCGCTCAGCGGGGCGGCGGCCCTGCTGCTGTTCGGCGTGGTCCGCCCGGTCGAGGTGCAGAGCGCCTTCGCCAGCCCGGCGGTCATCGCCCTGGCCGGGCTGTTCGTCATCGCCTACGCCATCGAGCTATCGGGCCTTCTGGGCCTGATGATCCGCAAGGCGACGGGGCTGTGTCGGCGTTTCGGCGCGACGGGCATCTGGGTGGTGATCGGCCTGTGCGGCTCGGTCGGCGGCTTTCTGAACAATACGCCGGTAGTGGTGCTGGCCGCGCCGGTCGTGCGCGACATGGCCAAGTCGCTGAAGCTGTCGCCCAAGCGGTTCCTGATGCCGCTCAGCCATGTGACGGTGCTGGGCGGCCTGCTGACCCTGATCGGCACCTCGACCAACCTGCTGGTCAACGACATGGCGCGAAACGCCGGTCAGCCGGTGTTCAGCCTGTTCGAGATCACGCCCGTGGGTCTGATCATCGCCCTGGTCGGCGGGCTGTGGCTCTATTTTTTCGGCGCGCGCCAATTGGGCCGCTCGGCCACGGCTGAGGAAGAAGCTGAAGCTGAACGGGAGCGCCTCGCTGCGGAAGCGCAGGCGGTTAAGGGAGCGCGTCGGTGGCGTCTGCCCTTCTCCCTGCCGTCGTTGGCCCGGCTCGGCGAAAGCCGCAACCAGCGCGACGGCACCGGCGACGCCCACCTGGGCGACGTTGATCTCTATTCTTCAGCGGACCGCCCATTGCAGTGGAAGCGGGCGCTGATCGCCCTGGCGGTCTTCGTCCTGGTGGTGGCGGCGGCGGGTCTGGGAATCGCGCCCATCGCGGCGGCGGCCTTCGCCGGGGCGGTGGCCCTGATCCTGCTGGGCGTGCTGACGCCGGAAGAGGCCTATTCGGGGTTGAAGCCGGACATCCTGCTGCTGATCGCCGGCATGGTGGTGGTCGGCACGGCGATCGAGGTGACGGGGCTGGCGGCGCAGGGGGCGGGCCTGCTGATCGAGGTGATCCGTCCGTTCGGGCCGCTGGGCGCCTTGATCGTGCTCTACGGCGTGACCCTGTTCGCGACCGAGCTTTTGTCCAACGCCACGGTGGCCGTGCTGGTGACGCCGATCGCGGTCGCCCTGGCCGAGAGCCTGGGGGTCGATCCGCGCCCCTTCCTGGTGGCGGTGATGATGGCCGCCTCGGCCGCCTTCGCCACGCCCTTCGGCTATCAGACCAACGTCCTCGTCTATCAGATGGGCGGCTACAGCTACATGGACTTCGTCCGCGTCGGCACGCCGCTGAACCTGATCACCTGGGCGGCGGCCATGGTCGCCATCCCGATCTTCTTCCCCTTCTGAGGCGGCCTCAGACGTCCAGGTCCATCACGACCGGGGCGTGGTCGCTGGGCCGTTCCCATTCGCGCACCGTATCGAGGATGCGGGCGCTGCCCTTGACCACGGCGGGCGTCAGGCCGGGCGAGGTCCACAGGTGGTCCAGCCGCAGCCCCCGGTTCGACTTGCGGAAATCCTTGGCGCGATAGCTCCACCAGCTGGCCAGCTTTGTCGGGTCGGGGATCTGGTCGCGCAAAACGTCGGCGAAACCGCCTGCGTCCTGAAGCCGGTACAGGGTCTCGACCTCGCCGGGGGTGTGGCTGACCACCTTGGACATGAAGCGGTGGTTCCAGACGTCGTTCTCGCCCGGCGCGATATTGAAATCTCCGGCCAGGACCAGAGGCCGCTGGCGGTCGCGGGTCTTCATCTCGGCGGTCAGCCGCTCATAGAAGTCCATCTTGTGATCGAACTTGGGGTTCAACGCCCGGTCGGGCAGGTCGCCGCCCGCCGGGATGTAGAAGTTCTGCACCTCCACCCCTTCGACCACGGCCGAGACGCAGCGGGCGTGGCCCTCGCGGCAGACGTCCAGCTTGGGGCTGTCGACGATGGGCAGGCGACTGGCGATCGCCACCCCGTGCCAGCCCTTCTGACCGCCGATCCGCAGGTAGGGCAGGCCCATGTCGATGAAGGCCTGACGCGGGAACTGGTCCTCGGTGCATTTGATCTCCTGCAGGCACAGGACGTCCGGGGCGTTCTCGGCGACGAAACGGGCGACCTGATCAATGCGCAGGCGGACCGAGTTGATGTTCCAGGTGACGATGCGAAGGCTCATGCCAGCGGGCTTAGCAGCTTGGCGGGGCGGGGTCTAAGCCGGTTGGGCGCGCATTAAAAAAGCGCCCGGAGCGAAGTCCGGGCGCATGAAGTTCGTCTCTCTCGCCGCCAGGCGGGGATGAATCCGTGGCGGGCGGGACGGCCGCCGCCGTCCTGTGCCCAAAGTGTCACGCCCGACGAAAAAGGTCAAACTGTCACAAATTCGCCCTGCTTCTTTTTCTGGGCGCGGATCAGTTGCGGCGATTGCGACGCGTCGGGTCGCGCAGCTGGAACAGACTGGCGGCCAGGCCCGGCGCCGGTTGCAGCGTGGTCAGCTGGACCCGCGTACGCGAGCCTTGCGCGTCGGTGATGGTCCATTCCTGCAGCCGCACGGGCGAACCGGCGAAGGCCAGGATGACCGAGCCTTCGTTGGGACGGCGCGCGTCGCGGGCGGTGATGGCGAAGGCGCCGGAGTCCATGCGCGTGATCCGGTCGATCTTCACGCCCTGATCCAGCCGGACCTCGCGCGCCAGGAAGGTGGACAGCGGGGTCTGGCCCAGCGGCGCCTGACGGAAGACGTTCAGGCGCGGATCCCAACGGCTGACGTTATTGCCGTCGGCGACGACCAGCAGGCCCGCAGGCTCGGTGTATTCGAACCGCATCTTGCCGGGCCGCTGCAGATAATAGCGGCCGGTGCGGCGCTGATTGTTCGGCCCGGTCTCGACGAACGTCCCCTGGGCCGTGGTCATGGCGGTCAGATAGGTCTGGGCCTGGCGCAGGACGGCCTGGTCGTCGGCCGACAGCCCGGCCTGCGCCAGGACGGCGGCGGGGGCGGCGGCGAGCGCGACCAGGGCGGCGGAGCCGAGGCCGAAGGCGCGGCGGGAAATGCTCATGTCTTTTCTTCTCCCGTTCTGAACGGTTTTCGACCCGGTGAGGGTGGGGGCTTCATCCGGCAGGCTGATGACGCCAGCCTGACCATATTCCGGCGCTCCGATGAAGCGGCGTTCATTGTTTTAGTGTCCTAGCGCTCGCGACGCGGTCGCTCGCTGCTTGAGGACGTGAGGCGTCTAAGCGTCGACTGAGCCGCGGGGTTCCCCAGGCGTGCGCTCGTGATTGGCGCTCAAGCAGCGAGCGACCGCGTCGCGAGCGATAGCGCCCGGCGGCAAAGCCGCCGTCTCGGCGCAGCCGAAACTACATAGGCGGCGGTCCGGCCAGCACCTCGCGCTTGCCGGCGTGGTTGGCGGGGCTGACGACGCCTTCCTGCTCCATGCGTTCGATCAGGGTGGCGGCGCGGTTGTAGCCGATCTGCAGGCGGCGCTGGACGTAGGAGGTCGAGGCCTTGCGGTCGCGCGTGACCACGGCCACGGCGCGGTCATAGAGGTCGTCGCCTGTGCCGCCGCCTTCATCGCCATAGGCGCCGTCGCCATCTCCGTCCGGCTCATCGGTGATCAGGTCGAGGTATTCCGGCTCGGCCTGGGCGCGCAGGTGTTTGCAGACCTCTTCGACCTCCTGGTCCCCGACGAAGGGGCCGTGCAGGCGGGTGATGCGTCCGCCGCCCGCCATATAGAGCATGTCGCCCTGACCCAGCAGCTGTTCGCCGCCCTGTTCGCCCAGGATGGTGCGGCTGTCGATCTTCGACGTGACCTGGAAGCTGATCCGGGTCGGGAAGTTGGCCTTGATGGTGCCGGTGATGACGTCCACCGACGGGCGCTGTGTCGCCATGATCAGGTGGATGCCTGCCGCGCGCGCCATCTGGGCCAGACGCTGGACGGCGCCTTCCACATCCTTGCCCGCGACCAGCATCAGGTCGGCCATCTCGTCCATGACCACGACCAGATAGGGCATGGGCTCGGGCCGGATCTTCTCGCTCTCGTAAACCGGGCGGCCCTGCTCGTCGAAGCCGGTCTGGACGGTGCGTTCGAAATGCTCGCCCTTTTCCTGGGCCTCGCGGGCGCGTTCGTTGTAGCTGGCGACGTTGCGGACGCCGAGCTTGGACATCCGGCGATAGCGGTCCTCCATCTCGCGCACGGTCCACTTCAGGGCCACGACCGCCTTCTTGGGATCGGTCACGACCGGCGCCAGCAGGTGCGGAATGCCGTCATAGACCGACAGCTCCAGCATCTTGGGGTCGATCATGATGAAGCGGCACTCGGCGGGCGAGTGGCGATACAGGATCGACAGGATCATGGCGTTGACCCCGACCGACTTGCCCGAGCCGGTGGTGCCCGCGATCAGCAGGTGGGGCATCCGCGCCAGATCGGCGACATAGGGCTCGCCGCCGATGGTTTCGCCCAGCGCCAGCGGCAGCAGATGGCTCTTCTTGTCGTATTCGCCGGACGCCAGCAGGTCGCGCAGGAAGACCGTCTCGCGCTTGGCGTTGGGCAGTTCGATGCCAATGGCGTTGCGGCCCTGAACCACGCTGATGCGGCAGGCGCGGGCCGACATGGAGCGGGCGATGTCGTCCGCCAGGGCGACGACGCGGCCGTGCTTCACGCCGGGCGCGGGCACCAGTTCATACAGGGTGACGACGGGGCCGGGGCGGATCTGGTCGATCTGGCCGCGCACGCCGAACTCCTGAAGCACGCCCTCCAGCATCTTGGCGTTGGCCTTCAGCGATTCCTCGTCGACGGCGCCGCCGCGCTGGCCGGGCTTGGCCAGAATGCCCAGCGGCGGCAGTTCGAAGCCGCCTTCGCCCGCGAAGTCGAAGGCCTGTTGGTCGGCGTCGCTGCGCACGGGCTTGGGCGCCTTGACGGCCGCCACCTTGGGCTCGGCCGGGCGGTTGGCGCGGGCCGAGGGCGGGGCGATGGGGGCGGGGGCCGCATCCTCCCACGGCGGGGTGTAGGCGTCGGCCTCGTCGGCATAGGCGTCCGCATCGTCGGATGCGTCTGCGGCGGGGGCAAAGGCGGCCTGGGGCTGCATGGGCGCCGCGAGGGGGCCGTCCGCCTCCATCTCCTCGGCTTCGGGCAGGCGATGGCGCGGTTTGCGGACTGGGGCGGCGGCCTCGGCGGCGGCGCGCGGGGCCTTGCCCGGTTTGGCGGTCTTGGCCGGTCGGGCGGCGCGGGCCTCGGCGCCCTTTTGCGCGGCCCAGCCGGCGGTGTCGGTGAAGTCGCGCAGGCGCAGGCCTACGGTATAAGCTAGGCTCCACAGCGCCAGGATCACGAACAGCACGCCCAGAATGATGCGCGCGCCGGGGATTTTCAGGGCGCCCAGACCGTTGGCGGCCAGGCCGGTGACGGCGTCGCCCCACAGCCCGCCCATGCCCGCCGCCAGCGGCCATTTCGCGGGCGCCGCCGGGGCCGACAGGGCGGCCGACAGCAGCAGCACGCCCGCGACGGCGCAGAAGATCTTGAACGGCGTCGGCTGCAAGCGGTGCTGCAGGGCGTCGCCGATGGCCACGGCCAGACCGAAGGCGATCAGCAGCAGGACGGCGGGCCAAGCCGCCAGCCCCAGCGACTGCATGATCAGGTCGGCGAAGGTCGCGCCCGCGCCGCCCAGCCAGTTGGTCGGCGCCTGGCTTGATGCGGCGTTCCAGCTGGGATCGGCCGGGTTCCACGAGATCAGGGCCACCAGCAGAAGGGCGGCCAGCATCGCCTGCAGCACCCCCCTGAACCGCACGGCGAAGGGCGCCGCCCAGACGATGCGGACGGTGCTCCAGACGCGTTGGCCGAGCGCGAGGGCGGCGGACATGAAGGCGGACCCCTGAATGGGACTGAAAGCGGACTCCGGTCCTTAGTGCCTCGCATAAGGTTAAAGCGGCATTTACCAGCCCGGTCTTTGCTGGCGGGGATGAGCCCTTATGTCCCATCAGGCAGGCGGGCTTGTGGTGGCGTGAAGTGCGATAGGGGCCTAGAACGACAGCATGAGCGGATCGGACGACTACGACATCATCATCGCCGGCGCAGGTCTGGTCGGAGCGACCTTTGCGCTCGCGGCGGCGCAAGGGGGCCTGCGCCCCGTCATGGTGGACCCTCAGCCCTTCGACGCCCAGTTGGCGCCGACCTTCGACGGGCGGGCGACGGCGATCTCCTACGCCAACTTCCGCATGTTGAAGGCGCTGGGGCTGGGCGAGGCGCTGGAGTCTCACGCCTGCCGCATGGATCGCATTCTGGTGACGGACGGCCGCCGCCCCGGCGCCGCCAGCCGCAAGCCCTCGGCCGCCTATATCCGCTTCGACGCGGATGAGATCGGCGACCGCAACGGCGGCGAGCCGCTGGGCTATATGGTCGAGAACCGCCGCCTGCGCGTCGCCCTGGCTGAGGCCGTCGAGGCGCGGGGCCTGGAGGTTCGCGCCCCCGCCGCCGTGGCCGATGTGGCGGTCGGGCCGGGCCGGGCGACGGTGACGCTGAAGGACGGTTCGACCCTTTCGGCGCCGTTGGTGATCGGGGCCGAGGGCCGCAACTCGACCGTGCGCCGCGCGGCGGGCATCGACGTCTTCGGCTGGACCTATCAGCAGAGCGGCGTGGTCTGCACCGTCCGCATGGAGAAGCCGCACGGCAACGTCGCCCATGAGTATTTCCTGCCGGACGGCCCCTTCGCCATCCTGCCGCTGACGGAGAACCGGGCTAATCTGGTCTGGACCGAGAGCACCCGCCGGGGCGAGGCGTTGCGCTCGGCCTCGGACGAGGCTTTCCACGCCCATATGACGCGGCGGTTCGGCGACTTTCTGGGCGGGCTGACGATCGAGGGGCCGCGCTTCGTCTACCCGCTGTCGCTGCAGCTGGCCGAGGGGCTGACGGCGCCGCGCATGGCCATCATCGGCGACGCCGCCCACGGCGTGCACCCGGTGGCGGGGCAGGGGCTCAACATGGGCCTGAAGGACGTCGCCGCCCTGTCCGAGGTGCTGGCCGAGGCTGCGCGCATCGGCGAGGACATCGGCTCGGAACTGGTGCTGGAGCGCTACGCCCGCTGGCGCCGGTTTGACAATGCGGCGCTGGCGGCGGGCTTCGACGGCTTCGTGCGCCTGTTCTCCAACGACATCGCCCCGGTGCGGCTGGCCCGCGATCTGGGCATGGCGGCGGTCAACCGCATCGCCCCCCTGCGCCGCGCCTTCATGCACGAGGCGGGCGGGGCGACGGGGGATCTGCCCCGCCTGCTGCGCGGCGAGCGTTTGTAGGAGGGCCTGCTCGGCCTAGTCGTGGGCGTGCAGCAGCACGTCGGCGTCGTCGCGGCGGTCGGCCTCTTCCACCGCGCAGCGCAGGGCCGAGGCCCGGTTCTGGAACAGGCCGAAGAAGAGCCCGTCCGAGGAGGTCAGCCGCCAGACGCGGCCCAGGCGGCGAATCTCGAACAGGACGGGCCGGGCCTCGGCGCGGGCGGCGGTCATGAGCGCGGCTCGGTCTGGAGCAGGCCGTCAGCCTGACGCTGCAGCTGGCGGGCGATGCGCGCGGCGGCTTCGCGGTCCTTGAAGGGGCGGGTGGCGCAGCCGTCCAGGGTGACGCACCAGCCGCCGTCGCGGGCGACGACGCCATAGGCGCGCGGGCGGTGAGGGGCGGCGGGGCGCCCGTCGGGATAGCCGCTCATCATCGCGGGCGGCTCCCGTTGCGGGGCGTGCAGCCGAGATAGAGGGCCAGCACGGTCTGGGCCATGCGCCAGACGCTGGGTGCGGCGGGCTCGGGCGGGGCTGGGCGGCTCAGCGACTGGTTCAGCAAGGCGCGGCGGCTCATGAGGGGCTCTTTCATGAGACGAAGAAACACCCGACGGCCATAAGGGCGCGATGAGGAAAGCGGGGCCCCGCCTAAGCGCGACGTAAGGTTCAGTCCAGCGGACGGGCGTCTTCGGCCAGCATGATCGGCACGCCGTCGCGGATGGGGAAGGCCAGCTTGGCGCCCGCCGAAATCAGCTCGTTGCGCTCGCGGTCATAGGTCAGGCGGCCGCGCGTGACCGGGCAGACCAGCACCTCCAGCAGGCGGGGATCGACCGAGACGGGGGTGTTGAAGGCGTCGCTCATGATCTTTTTCAGTTTCCTATCGTTCGCGCCGCGGGCGCTCACTGTTTGAGAAAGTTTGCGCCCTATCGCTCGCGCCGCGGGCGCTCGCTGCTTGAGGGCGTCGGGCGCCCTGTTCTGTTGGTCGTGTGTTTATCGCGTCGAGTTTGCTGAGACTACTGCATCGCCGGACCCGGTTCGTCGTCGTCGGGGGCGACGGCTTCGATGCGCAGGAGGGCGGTTAGGGCCGCTTCGCGCTCGGTCAGGGTCAGGGCCTCCAGCAGGGCCTGTTTCTCGGGCGGATCAAAGGGCAGGGCCATGGCCAGGCTGTTGACCAGGGCCTCCTGAGGCGCGGCGCGGGCGGTGTCCCAGTCGATGTCCATGCCGCGTCCCGCCAGATAGGGCGCCAGGGCCGAGAGGAAGGGCTCGCGGTCGAAATCCTCGGCCGGGTCCGGGGCGCGCAGGTCCGCCTCATAGGGCAGGAAGTCGACCCGCGCCTGGCGATAGGGGGTGCGGACCTGCATCTCGGTCGCCACGGCGAAGCGGCACACCCCGGTCAGGGTGATCAGATAGCGCCCGTCCGACGTCTCGGCGAAGCTGGTGATCCGCCCGGCGCAGCCGACGCGGGTCAGGGGCGGGCGCAGGCCCGCGGGGCCGACCGGCTGGATCAGGCCGATCATCCGGTCGCCCGCCATGGCGTCGTCCACCATGTTCAGATAGCGCGGCTCAAAGATGTTCAGCGGCAGCTGGCCCCGCGCCAGGAGGATGGAGCCCGGCAGGGGAAACACCGGGATCACCTGGGGAAGTTCGCTGGCCTTGACGTAGCCCTGAGCCATGATCGCGCCGTTAGGAGAACAGGATGGAGGACAGGCGCCGTCGTCCGTCGCGGGCGACTTCGCTGTTGGGGCCGGCGGCCTCGAACACCGTCAGCAGCTGCTTGCGCGCGGCCTGGTCGTTCCACTCGCGCTCGGCCTGGACGATGGTCAGCAGGTGGTCGACCGCCCCCTTCAGATCGCCCGCCGAGGCCAGGGCCTGGGCCAGGTCGAAGCGGGCCTCGTGGTCGTTCTTGTTCGCCGCCAGCCGGGCCTCCAGCTCGGCGGTCGCGCCGGTCGGGGCGGCCGAGGCCAGAGACAGCTGGGCGCGCACGGCCTGAACCGTCGGCTCGGTGGAATCGGCCGGGGCCATGGCGATGGTCTGGGCCGCCTGTTCGGCGTCGCCCTCGACCAGATAGACGCGGGCCATGCCGGCGATGGCCTTCTGGTTGTCGGGCTCCATCGTCAGGACGTGGGCGAAGGCCTGGGCGGCGCCGCCCAGATCGTTGAGGCCCAGCGACTCCTCGCCCAGCGACAGCAGTTGCTCGACGTCGGTGTTGACGCCTTCTCCGCCGGTCAGCTTGTCGATGAAGGCCTTGATCTGGCTGTCGGGAATGGCGCCCTGGAAGCCGTCGACCGGCTGGCCGTTGACGAAGGCGTAGACGGTCGGGATCGACTGCACCCGCAGCTGGCCCGCATAGGCCGGGTTGGCGTCGACGTCGATCTTGACCATCTTCACCGCCCCTTTGGCGGCGCGCACGGCCTTCTCCAGCGCGGGGCCGAGCGTCCGGCACGGGCCGCACCAGGTCGCCCAGAAGTCGACGATGACCGGCTGATGCTTCGAGGCCTCGATCACATCGGTCATGAAGGAGGCGTCCGTGCCGTCCTTGATCAGGTCGGGCGGGGTGGTCAGGGACGGGTCGGCGAAGGTCATGGTCGGGTCCGCATGGGAGTCGAAGGAAGGTAACGGATCAGATGGCGTCGGGATGCCTCGCCATCAAGCCGAAAGCGCGCCTTGCCGCAGGCGAAGGCGAGGAGAGCGGAAAAAACAGAGTCCAATTCGTCTGAATCGTCTGAAATCTCTTCCTTCGACCGGAGTGGATGGCGCTCCCGCATCCTTCTCCCCTTGTGGGAGAAGGTGGCTCGCGAAGCGAGACGGATGAGGGGTTTCTGACGTTTTGCCTCATCGCTCTAATCTACTGGCGCAAGACCCCTCATCCGGCCCTGACGGGCCACCTTCTCCCGCAAGGGGAGAAGGAAGAGGGGGGGCGGCTTCATCATGATGTAGCGGATCGTTACGCCAGAATAGGGCGTAGCGCGCCCTACAGCCGGTCCATCCGCAGCCAGCGGGCGTCGCCCAGCCAGGCGGTCTTGAGGGCTTGATCCGCGGCGGCGGCTTCGGCGGCGCGGCCCTGGGCGGATTCGGCGCGGGCCAGGCCGTAGAGGGCCCAGCCGTTGTTCGGGGTCTGGGCCAGGGCCAGGCGGAAGGCGTCGGCGGCCAGGTCCGGGCGCCCGGCTTGATAGAGGGCCGCGCCCAGCGATTGATGCACCGGATAGTACCAGAAGGCGGGCTCCATATAGGGCAGGGCGGCCTCCAGATCGGCGGCGCGGCGATAATGCTCCGTCGCCTCGGCGGGGCGGCCGCGCGCCATGGCCATGCGCCCGTAGGCCACGGCCTCGGCCAGGGCCAGAAGATCGGGCGCGGGCACGCCCTGGGCGACCATCTCGGCCAAGGCGGGCGAGGCCTTCAGCGCGTTCAGCGCCGCCATTTCGCGGTCGAAACTTCTCTGGTCGTGCAACCGGGCGTGGGCGACGGCGCGGGCGTAGTGGCGCATGGCGGCGGCGTAGGGCAGGCGGGCGTCGGGGGCGGGCGCGGCCAGGACGGCGCGCGGTTCGGCGAACTGGGCCAGGGCCTGATAGGGGGCGGCGTCGATGACCTGGACCCAGGCGATGCGGGCCGAGGTCGCCGGGTCCAGCACGGTGCGCAGGCGGCGCGCCTCGCGCAGGGCCGTGTCCATGTCGCCGGCCATCTGGGCCGAGGCGACGATGAAGTGGATGTTGTGCGGATAGTAGCCGTAGCGGACCAGGCTCTCATCGTTAGTGTCGCGGATGAAGGCCTCGTCCGCGCGCGCCGCCGCGACGTTCAGGCGCATGGCCTCGGCGTAGCGGCCGCGCCGCAGATAGATGTGGCCGGGCATGTGCACCAGATGGCCCGCGCTGGCGGGCCGCGCGAGGGCCAGACGGTCGGCCGCCTTCTCGGCCCGCGCGGGATCGGCGGCCTCCATCAGGTGAATATAGAGGTGGGCCGCCTGCGGATGGTCGGGGCTGCGGTCCAGAACCGTCTCGATCAGGCGGATCGCCTCGCCGATGCGGCCGATCGGCGTGCGCTGGTCGGCCTCCCAATAGTTCCAGGGCGTGGTGTCCATCGCCGCCTCGGCGGCGAGGACGGCGATGTCGTCGTTGTCGGGAAAGCGACGCGCGGCGACCAGCATGGCGTCGGCGTAGGCGGCGTCCAGGGCGGCGCGGTCGGCCGCCGGGTCGTCGGAGTAGCGCAGGCCCAGGGCGTCGATCAGCGCCTGCTCGTGCGGCGCGGCCCCGGCGCTCAGGACCAGGGCGCGGTTCAAGGCCTTGAGCGCCGCCGCCCGGTCGCGTTCGTCCATCGGCGCGTTGATGTTGGGGCCCAGGGCCATGGCCTCGCCCCACCAGCAGGCGGCGCATGCGGGATCGCGGCTCTGCGCTTCGCGGAAGGAGCGCACGGCCCCGGCGTGGTTGAAGCCGTAGGCCAGCGTCAGCCCCTGGCTGAAATAGGCCTGGGCGCCGGCGTCGTCGGTGGTCGCCTTGAACGGCGAGGTCGTCAGGTCGGGATAGAGGGGAATGGGCTGGGCCTCGCTGGCGGGCGCGGCGACGGCCGAGGCGACCAGCAGGCTGCGGGTCAGGGCGCCGCCGCCCCGGCCCGGCCCGCAGACGCCGCCGAACAGGCGCTCGAGGCGCAGCGCCGTTGCGGCGTCGGACGCGGGGAGGGCGGTCATCGGCCCGGCCAGAACCAGACCCGCTCCGCCCACGGCGAAGGCTTTCCAGAACAGTCTCATGCACCGTCCCCTTTCAGGGCCTGACGCGATGAACGTCCGCCGCACAGGCGCGCGTGATGAAGTCGAGAACGGCGATATTACGCCTTGGCGCGCCCCTTAGACAGGGCGATTCCGGGAAACGGGACTTTCCAGTTCGTCTGCTCGCGGCGATGTCAAAAATCGAATGGCAGTACTGGCCCCACATTCATGATGGCGTGGGTCACGACCACGAGGCCGAGAGAGCCGGTTCGCAGCCAAACGCTTCCTAATGCCAAGCCGCCCAATACCTGGAGAAGCAGGTGGGGAGCGTAGGCTTGGGCGGAATGCTGCAACAAGGTCCAATCTCCAAGCGCTACGGGCTGGATCAGGGCGAGAGGCGCGTGCCCCAGTCCGAACACGACGCTCGACACGAATACGGCATGAAACCGCGACAGGGTGAGGTCCAGTAAGGCAGTAAGAAGCAAAACGCGGAAGACGACTTCCTCGGCAGCCGCGGCGACAAGCAGAACGGGGCCATGGAGGACTAGGTCGCCCACCGTTAGAATCTCGGAGTCTGGCGGGGCATTTGCGAACTTCAGGTAGCTGACGCCTATGGCGAAGCCGAACGCGGCCACGCTCGCCAAGGATAGTCTGAGCCTCGACGCACGCGTCAGCCGTACGGGCCATCTGACAAGGCCGAGGGCGAGAAAGGTCGCCGGGACGAGCGTCCAGCAGAGAAGACCGACTATGGCGCTGGTCTCATTGGCGCGGCCTAGGAGTTCCAGAAACCAACTCAAACCCAAGTGAATTGCGAGCGTCGCGCCGATCATGACTCCGACGCGGCCGACCTGATCCGGTGGGGAGCTTGCGCTCCAGTAGGTTATCGAGCCGGCAGTCGTGAAATGCAGGCCGATGAAAATCAGGCCAAAGACGACGGCCACGAGCAGGGCGAAAACGCCGTAGATCGTTCCGGCGAATTCAGGCTCCACGACCCCCGGCGCCGAAACCAAAAGCCAGAAGGTGAGCGCCGCCAGCGCGAGGGCGAAAAACGGCGACAGTCTGTGCGCGATCATGAGCGTGTCCGCAGGGGGAGCCAAGGATGTCCACGTCCTTGCTCGCGATCTTACGTAACAGAATTCTTTCTACGGACCAGTGCAACCCCTAATGAGCCTATGATCGGCCAAACCATTTGCCTTGCATCAGTCCAGCGCGTCGAAGTCCACCACGATCGGCTCCCGGTCCAGCAACGCCAGTACGCGACGGAAGCTCTCCTGGCTCAGGGCGGTGGTCGCCGTATTGGCCAGGGGGTGGAAGTTGACGACAGCGGCCTCCCACAGGCGGCGGTCCAGGACGAAGGTCACGCGGCGGTCCGCATCGTTGATCAGGCCCAGCGCCGTGACCGAGCCGGGGCGCACGCCCAGCGTCTCCCACAGCAGGGTCTCATTGCCGAAGGACAGGCGGTCCGAGCCCATGGCGCGGTGGGCGCGCTTCAGGTCGATGACCGTGTCCTGGGCCGCCGAGATCAGCCACAGGCGGCCCTTCTTGTCCTTGAGGAACAGGTTCTTGGTGTGCAGGCCCGGCAGGTCGGCCTTGAGGTCCAGCCCTTCCTCGACGCGGAAGACGGCGGGGTGGTCGTGGGTGGCCTGTTCGATCCCGTGCTCGGCCATCCAGGCCAGCAGGCGGGCGCGGTCATACGCAGGCTGGTGCAGGACGTCGGAGGCGGGATCGGCGGCGATGGCGGTCATCTCGGTCTTGTCGGGCGGGCGGCGAGGGCGATAGGGGAGGAAGCCGACCCTCAGGGTCGCCGCCTTATTCGTCAAGCTTGGGAGCCGCGTCTTGGAACTGGAATGCTATCCGATGAATGCGCGTCCGTGCGACCTGGTGCCGGGCCGCCAGTCGCGCAACTGGATGGACGCCTTCGCCAGCCGTCACCCCTATCGCTGTCTGCCGCTGACCATGGCCAACACCACGGGGTGGGAGATCCTGTGCCCCTTCGGCTTCACGGCCGAGTGGAACGGCGGGCCGTCGCAGACCGACATCAAGATCACGCCGGACCGGCCGCAGCCCGAGCTGGACCACTTCGTCACTTCGCACTTTTCGCGCGGGGTGCTGACCATGCACCCGCAGTATCTGTTCCGCACGCCGCCGGGCTGGGGGCTGATCGCGCAGGGCTCGCCCAACCACGTCAAGGACGGCATCCAGCCGCTGAGCGGCCTGATCGAGACGGACTGGCTGCCCTTCCCCTTCACCATGAACTGGATCTTCACGCGGCCGGGCCGGATCAAGTTCGAGAAGGGCGAGCCCTTCTGCTTCATCCTGCCGGTCGAGCACCGCAAGGTGGAGCAGTTCGAGCCGGTCATCCGTTCGCTGGAGTCCAACCCCGGCATGAAGGGGCAGTTCGAGGCCTGGAACCGTTCGCGCACCGACTTCAACACCCGCCTGGCCTCGGGCGACCCCGACGCGGCCAAGGAGGCGTGGCAGCGCTTCTACTTCAAGGGCGAGGTGCCCGAGGCCCTGGGCACGGCCCCGGCGACCCACGCGAACAAGCGCCGCCTGAAGAATCCGCGCATCGGCTGAAGCCAAGCGCCTGATGCAACAACGCCCGCCTCCGGTGATGGAAGCGGGCGTTGTCATGTCTAGCGCCGCTCAAGCAGCGAGCCGCCGCGCGGGGAGCGTTAGCGGCCTGCTTAAGACGTGGGACGCATCACGCGCGGGCCGAGGTTGTTGATGACCTCGCGGGCGTCGAAGGCGTTGACGTCGCCGGCGGGCTTGGGACCGCGGCCCATGACGATCTCGGCCGTGGCCTCATAGCGGTCGACCTGGCGGATGTCGCGGTCCCGGCCCCAGTAGGGATCCCAGGTGCTCCAGTAGCCGCGCTGATAGAAGCGCCAGGACGGACCCCAATAGGGGCCGTAGCGGTCGTAGTAGAAGGGATCCGGCGTCGTGTAGAACCGGGTGTCGCGATCCGTGGCGCGGGTGACGGTGGCGAACCAGTCGTAGCCGTTCTCGACCGTCAGTTCGGCCGAGCGCAGCAGCAGCGACATCTCGACCTGATCGCGCGAGGTGACCGAGTTGCCCGAGAAGCTGACGGCGTAGCGGTTGGACTCCAGGCGCTGCTCGGCATAGCCGCCCTGACCCTTCGAGCCGACCGGCTGATAGGGGGTGGCCGTCGCACAGGCGCCCAGGGCGAGCGCGCCCGCCAGGGCGATCAGCACCGGGGTTTTGCGAAGCTTCATCATGGAAAATTCTCCTTGAGCGTTCATTGAACGCCCGTCGGTCTGAACGAGGGGTGAATGGTCAAGTTCCCGATCGCCCATTCCCGGCGCATCACAGACGCGAGACGATGAGAACGGCGGCGAGGAGCAGAAGGCATCCGACCACAATGCCGAAACCCTTGCGGAAGCGCGGCGCGGTCATCTGTCGCGCCAGGGCCGCCCCGCCCAGGCCGTAGGCGCACATCGACAGGCCGTCCATGCCGACGGTGGTCGCGGCGAACAGGGCCAGCTGCGGCGCCAGCGGGCGGTTGATGTCCAGGAAGGGCGGCAGGACGGCGGTGAAGAAGAGGATGGCCTTGGGGTTGGCGATCTGGACCATGAAGCCGTCGACCAGGGCGCTGCGCCCGCGCTTGACCTCGATGTGCGAAGGTTCGGCGGCGGTGGCGAAGGCCCCGCGCAGGGCCTTGATCCCCAGCCAGGCGACATAGAGGGCGCCCAGGACGGCGATGACGCGGAAGACCTGGGGGAAGGCGATCACCAGGGCGCCCAGGCCCAGGGCGGCGGCCCCGAACCACACCAGGGTGGCGGCGTTCATGCCCAGGACGGCGGTCAGGGCGGCGGCCTTGCCCTTCTCCATGCCGGTGGCGACGGCGAAGATGTTGGCCGGGCCGGGCGTCACCGCCATCACGGCCATGACGCCGAGAAAAGCCAGGTACAGATGCGGATCGACAGGAAGCGCGGCCATAAGGCCCTTTCGGGCGCAAGCGAGCTCAGGTCAAGCCGGGTCTGAACCCAGGCCGTTCAACCCAGGCCGTTCAACTCAGGCGGGGCAGGGGACCGGGCCGTCGGAGTCCAGCGGCTGCGGCGCCAGGGCGGTCTCGGCCAGGGCGTCCAGGGCCAGGTCGAAGCCGTATTGGGCGATCAGGCCGTAGGTGACCATCTGTTCGGGGTCGATCTGCGCCCAGGCCCCGTTGGTCGTCAGGCCGTGAATCGCGGGCTCGGCCTCGGTCATGGCTTCGCGGACGATGGCTTCGACGTCGATCTCGGCCAGAGCCGCTTCGGCGATCTGACCGGCCTGGCGCGTGGCCTCGGCGGTGAAGTCGACGACGTGGGGCTGATAGTCGGACCACAGGGCGGCGACGCGCAGGCCCTTCTGGGTTTCGGTCAGGTCGGGGTCGGCCTGGATGCGCTCGGCGCGGGCGCCGAACTCCTGCATCTTGGCCTCGAAGACGGCGGCGGCGGCTTCCAGACGGGTCTCGGCGGGGGTCTTCTGCTCTTCGGCCACGGCGGTCGAGACCGGCAGCAGGGCCAGGGCGGCGGCCAGGGAGAGCGAGGCGAGGGGGAGGGCGCGGGTCATGACGAAGCTCCTTCGGCGGACGCCGCGCAGGGTCCGCCGAAGGAGGGATCGGCTCAAGTGAAATCGCGGTAAGGCGCGATCTCGCGATCAGGCGTCTTAGTCGACGGCGGGCGGAGCCGGCGGGGCGGCCAGGGCGGCCTCGATCGCCGTGCGGATCTGGGCGGGCACGCCGCGCAGTTGAGCCGAGGCGCCGTCAGCGGCGGCCAGGATGTCGGCCTTGTTTTCGGCGTTCTCGGGCTTTTCGGCCATCAGGCGCAGGAAGGCGCCGTATTCATCGGCGAAGGCGGCGAACTTGGGCTCGTATTGGGTCAGGACCGCGTCGGTGCGGGCCTTCTTGGTTGCGGCGTCCAGGCTGGCGTCGTCCATGATGGTTTCCAGCTCGGCGCCCATGCGCTCGGCCTCGACCTGGAAGGCGTCACCCTTGATCTGGAAGGCGGCTTCCTCGGGCGAGGGGGCGGGCTGGGCGGTGATCGCCGGTGCGGGCGGCGGCGGATCCTGAACGGCGGCGAAGGCGGGGGCGGCGAACAGGGTCAGCGCCGCGGCGGCGGCGAGGGGAAGACGGTTCAACGGAAAGCTCCGGCTGGCGACGGCCAAGGCCGTCAATGAGGATACGCCGGACGATCGACCGGAGATGGTTGCAAGTTGGCCTTGCCACCGGGCGAGCGCAAGCGTCAGCATGGAGGAATGAAACCGACCCTGCGCGCCGCCTCCGTCTTCTCCGCCGCCTTCGCCTCAGCCCTGACGCTGACGATCGGCCTGATGCCGGGCGACGCCCGCGCTCAGGCTGGGCCGCGGACCTATGCGGTCGAGGGCGACTGCGACGGACGCCCGGCGACCGGGGTGCGGATGGCGCCCGGCTATTGCCTCGGGCTGGTGTGGCAGGGGGCGGGCCAGGAAGGGCCGCGGATGCCGCGCGGCCTGATGCCGCTGGAGGGCGGCGACTGGCTGGTCACGGACCTGGGCGCCTGGGAGGCGGGCAAGGGGGCGGTGTGGCGGCTGTCGTTTGCGGCCGGCGGCGCGGCGCGCTGGCGACGGCTTGCGAGCGGCCTTTCCATGCCGCACACGGTCAAGCGCGGACCGGACGGGCGCATCTATGTGTCCGAGATGAACCGCATCCTGACGCTGGACCCCGATGCGGCCGATGCGCAGGCCAGCGTCCGCACCGTCATCGGCGACCTGCCGGACAACCGTCTGCACGACAACCGCCACCCGCTGTCCAGCTTCGTCTTCGACGGGAACGGCGACCTGCTGGTCAATGTCGGGGCGCCCAGCGACCGCTGCCTCGACGCGGCGGGCAAGCCGAAGACGGATGCGCGCGGGGCCTGCGTCGAGGATGCGGCGACGGCGCAGGTGCGGCGCCACGCCTATCTGGGGAACGGCCGCTGGGCGGAAGACAGCACCGTCTTCGCCAGCGGGCTGAGGAACTCCATCGCCCTGGTGCGCCATGCGTCGGGAACGGTGCTTCAGGCCGAGAACTCGGTCGATCTGGACACGCCGAACCACCCCTATGACGAGGTGAACGTCCTGACCCAGGGGCGCCATTACGGCTGGCCCTATTGCGTCGATCTGGCCACGCCCCTGCCGGGCTGGCCCGCGCGTCAGGCGCGCTGCAATGAGCGCGAACGGCCGATCGCCCTCTTGCCGCCGCACGCGGCGCCGTTGGACCTGATCTATTACGAGGGGGCGATGTTCCCTGAGCTGCAGGGGCGGCTGCTGATGACCTGGCACGGTTTCCGCCGCGCGGCCGGACGCATCGTGGCGGTCGAGACGGACGGGCAGGGGCGGCCCCTGACCGACATCGGCGGGCGCTACGCCGTCTATCCGCGCGGGGCGTTGCCCTATCCGGCCGGGGCGCCCAGCGTGAACGGCAAGGTGCTGACGCCGGGCTGGGACAAGGTCGCCGGGCGCCATCCGCGCGGCTCGCCGGTGACGATGGCGACGGCGCCGGACGGCTCCATCTGGGTCACGGATGACAGAAGCCGGGCGATCCTGAGAATCGCCCGGCCCCGGTAGGCTTGGGTTGTCAGGGGCGGCTTAGCCCTCGCGGCCGTCCCGCTTGGCCAGGACGCGCAGGCGCAGGGCGTTCAGCTTGATGAAGCCCTCGGCGTCCTTGTGGTCATAGGCCTGGACGCCTTCCTCGAAGGTCACCAGATCCTGGTCGTACAGGCTGTTGGGGCTTTCGCGGCCGATGATGGTGACGTTGCCCTTGTAGAGCTTGACGCGGACGGTTCCCGACACCTTCTGCTGGCTGTGGTCGATGGCGGCTTGCAGCATCTCGCGCTCGGGGCTGAACCAGAAGCCGTTGTAGATGAGCGAGGCGTATTTCGGCATCAGCTCGTCCTTCAGGTGCATGGCGCCGCGATCGAGCGTGATCGACTCCATGCCGCGGTGGGCGGCCAGCAGGATGGTCCCGCCGGGGGTCTCATAGACGCCGCGCGACTTCATGCCGATGAAGCGGTTCTCGACCAGGTCCAGACGGCCGACGCCGTTGTCGTGGCCCAGCTGGTTCAGCTTGGTCAGCAGGGCGGCGGGCGACAGGGCCTCGCCGTCGATGGCGACCGGATCGCCCTTTTCATAAGCGATGGTGATGACGGTCGGCGTGTCCGGGGCGGCTTCCGGCGAGATGGTGCGCTGGTGCACGAACTCGGGCGCCTCGACGGCCGGATCTTCCAGCACCTTGCCCTCGGACGAGGAGTGCAGAAGGTTGGCGTCGACCGAGAAGGGGGCCTCGCCGCGCTTGTCCTTGGAGATCGGGATCTGGTGCTTCTCGGCGAAGTCCAGCAGGGCCTCGCGGGACTTGAAGTCCCACTCGCGCCAGGGGGCGATGACGCGGATGTCGGGCTCCAGGGCGTAGTAGCCCAGCTCGAAGCGCACCTGGTCGTTGCCCTTGCCGGTGGCGCCGTGACAGACGGCGTCGGCGCCGACCTGACGCGCGATCTCGATCTGGCGCTTGGAGATCAGCGGGCGGGCGATCGAGGTGCCCAGCAGATACTGGCCCTCATAGACGGTGTTGGCGCGGAACATCGGGAAGACGAAGTCGCGCACGAATTCCTCGCGCAGATCGTCGATGAAGATGTTCTCGGGCTTGATGCCCAGCTTCAGCGCCTTTTCCTTGGCGGGGGCGAGCTCCTCGCCCTGACCCAGGTCGGCGGTGAAGGTCACGACCTCGGCGCCGTACTCCTCCTGCAGCCACTTCAGGATGATCGACGTGTCCAGCCCGCCCGAATAGGCGAGGACGACTTTCTTGGGGGCGGGCTTGCTCATCGGTCGGGGAGTCCTTTCAGGAGACGCAAGGGTCAGGGGACGCTTGGGGGAGGCGTTCGGCGCGCTTAAAGGACCAGACGCGCCGCGATGCAAGCGCGGGATTGGGGCGCCGGCCCGCCAATGCGTCGAGGGCGCCGCGAACTGATCCGCGACGCCCCCGTTTCAGGCTGGATTTTCAGCCGTTTAGAGGTCTCAGGCGGCCAGGGCCTTGAGGGCGTCGACCAGGTCGGTCTTTTCCCAGGAGAAGCCGCCGTCGGCGTCCGGCGTGCGGCCGAAATGGCCGTAGGCGGCGGTGCGGCGATAGATGGGCTTGTTCAGGCCCAGGTGCTCGCGGATGGCGCGCGGCGAGGCGCCGCCGATCAGCTTGGGCAGTTCGCGTTCCAGCACCGCCTCGTCGATCTTGCCCGTGCCGTGCAGGTCGACGTGGACCGACAGGGGCTTGGACACGCCGATGGCGTAGCTGATCTGGATGGTGCAGCGGTCGGCCAGGCCCGCGGCGACGACATTCTTGGCCAGGTAGCGGCAGGCGTAGGCGGCCGAGCGGTCGACCTTGGTCGGATCCTTGCCCGAGAAGGCGCCGCCGCCGTGCGGGGCCGCGCCGCCGTAGGTGTCGACGATGATCTTGCGCCCGGTCAGGCCGGCGTCGCCGTCCGGGCCGCCGATGACGAAGGTGCCGGTCGGGTTGATGTGCCACTCGGTCTCGGCGGTGATGAAGCCCTGCGGCAGCACCTTCTCGACATAGGGCTTCACGATGGCCGCGACCTGGCTCTGGCTCAGGTTGGCCTTGTGCTGGGTCGAGACGACGATGGAGGTCGCGCGCACCGGGCGGCCGTTCTCATAGTGCAGCGTCACCTGGCTCTTGGCGTCGGGCTCCAGGCCCGGCTCGGTCCCTGCGTGACGGGCGTCGGCCAGGGCCTTCAGGATGTTGTGGCTGTACTGCAGGGTGGCCGGCATCAGCTCCGGCGTCTCGTTCGAGGCGTAGCCGAACATGATGCCCTGGTCGCCCGCGCCCTCGTCCTTGTCTTCGCCGGCGTCGACGCCCTGGGCGATGTGGGCTGACTGCGGGTGCAGGTTGTTCTCGAAGCGGAAGGTCTTCCAGTGGAAGCCGTCCTGCTCATAGCCGATGTCGCGCACCACGCCGCGCACCGTATCCTCGATTTCCTGTTCGACGCCGGGAGCCCAGTTGCCTTCCGTGTCCATGATGCCCTTGCCGCGGATCTCGCCGGCCAGAACCACCAGATTGGTCGTCGTCAGGGTTTCACAGGCCACCCGTGCTTCGGGATCCTTGGACAGGAACAGGTCGACGACGGCGTCTGAAATCTGATCGGCGACCTTGTCGGGATGGCCTTCCGAGACGCTCTCGGAGGTGAAGAGGAACGACGAACGGGCCAAGGCAGGCTCCTGCGTGACGACAATTCCGTCAGACATATAAAGATATGCTTATACGTTCAAGGCGGCTTCTGCGGCGAAGCTGCAGGCGGCGGTTGATAGGCGCAGCCTCTTTTCTTGCGCTGCAATATTCTGTGTGGCAGCAAAATCTGATTTCTCCCCAGAAGCGGATCGGTTTCTCTCCTTGTGGCCGATTTATGCCTAGTCATTTGGAAAATTAATGCCCAGCCTGAACATCCTTGACGCGGCTCTGACCCGTCTCGACGAAGCCGCACGGCATGTGCAGATCGACAGCGACGTGCTGGAGAAGCTGAAGTATCCGCGCGAGACGATGAAGGTTCGGCTGCTGATCCGCATGGACGACGGGTCGCGCAAATCCTTCCTGGCCTGGCGCTGCCGCTATGACGACACGCGCGGCCCGACCAAGGGCGGCATCCGCTTCCACCCCGACTCCACCGCTGAGGAGGTCGAGACCCTGGCCTTCTGGATGACGGTGAAGTGCGCCGTGACCAACCTGCCCTACGGCGGCGGCAAGGGGGCGGTGCAGGTCGACCCCAAGGCCCTGTCCAAGGCCGAACTGGAACGGCTGTCGCGCGCCTATGTCCAGGCCTTCGCGGGCATCATCGGCCCGGACCGCGACATCCCGGCGCCGGATGTCTACACCAACGCCATGATCATGGGCTGGATGGCCGATGAATACGCCTCCATCCAGGGCGAGGCGGCGCCCGCCGTCATCACCGGCAAGCCGATCGCCCTGGGCGGTTCGGTCGGGCGCGAGGACGCCACGGCGCGCGGCGGCTTCTACCTGACCTGCCACCTGACCGAACGGCTGGGCCTGCCGACCGAGGGGCTGCGCGTGGCGGTTCAGGGTTTCGGCAATGCGGGCCAGCATGTGGCGCGTCTGTTCCGCAGCATCGGGGCGAAGATCGTCGCCGTGTCGGACTCAGGCGGCGCGGTCCATGCGGCTTCCGGTCTCGATCTGGACGCCCTGCTGGCGGCCAAGGCGGCGGGCCGGTCGGTGGTTCAGGCCGAACACGGCGGCGAGGTCATTGCGGCGGACGACCTGATCGGCGTCGACTGCGACGTCCTGGCCCCCTCGGCCATGGAGGACATGATCCACGACGGCAACGCCGCCTCGGTCCGGGCGAAGGTCGTGCTGGAGCTGGCCAACGGCCCGATCACGCCCGAGGGCGACCGCATCCTGGCCGGCAAGGGCGTCGTGGTCCTGCCTGACATCCTGGCCAATGCGGGCGGGGTGACGGTGTCCTATTTCGAGTGGGTCCAGAACCGTCAGGGCTACTACTGGACGCTGGACGAGGTGCAGTCGCGCCTCAAGACCATCATCGAGACCGAGGGCGACGCCGTCTGGTCCATCGCCGAGGACAAGGGCGTCGCCTTGCGCACGGCGGCCTATATCCACGCGCTGGGCCGTCTGGCCGCCGCCATCGAGGCCCACGGCACCCAGCAGTTCTTCGCCAGCTAGGCCGTCTCGGCTCTTCTTCCGACTTCTCCAAAGCGTCGCAATTCCAACCGTTTCCCTGTCATCAACCTTGGGCAAAGGGGCGGCGACCGAGGTCGGGAGCGCGCCCATGGACGTCTTCTATTGTCTGATCCACACGCCCGAGGCGATCACGCCCGAGCTATGCGTCCTGCCGGGCGCCACCGAGGTCGAGGCCGTGCGCGGCCTGACGGCGGTCGCGCGCGACTGGCCGCGCCTGGAGCGCATCGACCTCTATCGCGGCAACCACGAGGTCCGCAGCTTCGCCCCGTCCGATCTCGCCCTGGCCCGACCCCTCCGCGCCCTGGCCGCCTGACGTTCAAGCGTGCGGATGCGCCGCCCGAGGCGTGGGTGCGATTCTGACGAGCGAAGAGAAAAGGTGGTGCCGCTTAGGTGACTCGAACACCTGACCCCCTCATTACGAATGAGGTGCTCTACCAGCTGAGCTAAAGCGGCCCCGGCATCGTGCGCGCATGGAGGCGCGAGCGAGCGAGGAGGGCTCTTTATACGGGAGCGGCGGGCTTGCCAAGAGCCGATAGCATCCCCGGTTCGTCTGGTGCGACGGCGATGCGGATTTCGGCTAAATCAAAGGGGCGCAGGGGCGCGGCGGCGGCTTCGGAGATGCAGATGGCGATGCGGCCGGATGAGGCGGCGCGAGGCAGGTCGGACGCTAGAGCGCGGGCGGCGCGGGGGGAATGGAGCATGACCGCGTCGAAAAGCTCGGGCGCGGGCGCGTGGGTCTCGAAGGCGGCGTAGACGGGCAGGCGATGGACCGGGCGGTCGGGCAGCAGGGCGGGCAGGTCGCCCGCCGGTTCGCGCGCGCCGGGGGCCAGCAGGGGGCCGGGCGGGGCTTCGGCCGCGATCAGGCGGGCCAGGGCGTGGATGTCGCCGGCGGCGGAGCGGACGTCGGCGAAGCCGGCGGCGCGGGCGGCCTCGGCCGTGGCGTCGCCGACGGCGAAGACGGGGTGGCGGCGAAAGCGCGGGATCAGGGGGGCGAAGGCCTCGACGCCGTTGGGGCTGGTCAGGGCGAGGGCGGCGACGGCGGCCGGGGCAGGCGCGGCGTCGAGGGCGCCGGGCAGGGGCGCCAAGGTCAGCAAGGGCGCGGTGATCGGGGTGAAGCCCAGCGCCGTCAGCCGGTCCGCTGTGCGGGCGGCGCCCGGCTCGGCGCGCGTGACCCAGACGCGGCGGATCGGCGTCATGGCCCTAGAGCGCGATCTTCTGGTCGCCGGCGACGGCCTGGATCTGACCGCCGAGGTCGAGGCCCAAGGCGCGGGCGGCTGCCGTGTCGGCGTCGGCGCCGGTGTCGCCGGAACGGGTCCAGCGGCTCGACCCATCGGGGCTGAGCATTTCGGTGCTGAGGCGCAGACGGCCGTCTGCGATGTGGGCGTAGGCTCCGATGGCGGTGCGGCAGGAGCCTTCCAGGGCGGCCATGGCCCCCCGTTCGGCGGCGACGGCGAGGGCGGTGGGGGCGTGGTTCAGGGCGCGGGTCCAGGCGGCGTCGACGTCGCCTTCACGCGTCTGCAGGGCCAGTGCGCCCTGGCCTGGCGCGGGCAGGAAGGCGTCCAGCGGCAGGCGCTGGCGGATGACCTCGCCCAGGCCGAGGCGGTTGAGGCCCGAACAGGCCAGCAGGATGGCATCGAAATCGCCGTCGCGCAGCCGCTTCAGCCGGGTGTCGACGTTGCCGCGCAGCATCTCGATGTTCAGGTCGGGACGCAGGGCCAGGGCCTGGGCCTGACGACGCAGGGAGGCGGTGCCGAAACGGGCGCCCTGCGGCAGGTCGGCGAAGGTGGCGTAATGGTCGCTGATGAAGGCGTCGCGGGGGTCCTCGCGCTCGGGCACGGCGGCGATTGCGAGGCCCGGCGGCTGTTCGGCGGGGACGTCCTTCATCGAGTGGACGGCGACGTCGACGCGGCTGTCCAGCAGGGCCTCCTCGATCTCCTTGGTGAACAGGGCCTTGCCGCCGATTTCGAGCAGGCGACGGTCCTGGATGCGGTCGCCGGTGGTGACGATCTCGACCAGAGGAACCAGGGTTTCGATCTCGGCCTCGGGCACGCCGAGGGCGCGGCCGATGGCGCGCTGCATCATGCCGGACTGGGCCAGGGCCAGGCGCGAACGTCGGGTGCCGATGCGCAGGAGAGGTTGAGTCACGTCGAGACGCCGTTGCGAAAGGGGGGGCGGGTCGCTAACTCCGCCGAATGAAGATGGACGCGGACTATAGCAGGGCGACGGACGGGGCAACCGAACGCGGGTCGGACGGTTTGACCGTGCTGGGCCTGGAGACCAGCTGCGACGAGACCGCCGCCTCGGTGGTGCGGCTGTCGGCGTCGGGCGCGCAGGTGCTGTCCAGCGTCATCCACAGCCAGATCGACGACCATGCGGCCTATGGCGGGGTGGTGCCGGAAATCGCCGCCCGCAGCCATGTGGAGATGATCGACGGCGTGACGCGCCGGGCCATGGCCGAGGCCGGGCTGGACTGGAGCGCGCTGGACGGCGTGGCGGCGACGGCGGGGCCGGGGCTGGTCGGCGGGGTCATGGTGGGCCTGAGCTACGGCAAGGCGGCGGCGCTGGCGCGGGGGCTGCCGCTGATCGCGGTCAACCATCTGGAAGGCCATGCGGTGTCGGCGCGCCTGGGGGCGGAGACGACCTATCCCTTCCTGCTGCTGCTGGTGTCGGGCGGGCATTGTCAGCTCTTGGAAGTGCGCGGCATCGGCGACATGAGCCGGCTGGGCACGACCATCGACGACGCGGCGGGCGAGGCCTTCGACAAGATCGCCAAGGCCCTGGGGCTGGGCTATCCGGGCGGGCCGGCGCTGGAGAAGCTGGCGGAGTCCGGCGATGGGTCGCGGTTCGAGCTGCCGCGGGCGCTGCTGGGGCGCAAGGATTGCGACTTCTCCTTCTCGGGGCTGAAGACGGCGGCGTCGCGGCTGGCCCAGACCTGCGAGACGGAACAGGATCGGGCGGATCTGGCCGATGCGGTGCAGAAGGCGATCGCGCGCCAGCTGGCCGACCGCTCCGAGCGGGCGATGAAGGATTACGCCGAGGCGCATCCGGAACTCGCTGACGGCGCCCTCAAGCAGCCGAGCCCCGTGGGCGAGGCGATAGGGCAAAAAGAAAGACTCTTTGTGGTGGCGGGCGGGGTCGCCGCCAACAAGACGATCCGGCGGACGCTGGAGGATCTGGCGACCAAGCACGGCTTCGCCTTTCTGGCGCCGCCGATGGCCTATTGCACCGACAATGCGGCGATGATCGCCCTGGCGGGGGCGGAGCGGCTGGAAAAAGGGCTGACGTCGGACATTGATGTCGCGGCCCGGCCGCGATGGCCTCTGGACGAGACGCGCGCGAGCGTTGATCCTGTGCACAAGAAAACGGGCCGCAAGGGCGCCAAGGCTTAAAGCGGCCTGGCTCTCGGCGGGGGTCGGGGGACCGGAGAAGACATGGAATTTCATACGGCAGGCGTAATTGGCGGCGGCGCCTGGGGCACGGCCCTGGCGCAGAGCGCGGCGGCGGCGGGTCTGGCCGTCATCCTGCAGGCGCGCGAGCCCGAGGTGATCGAGAGCATCCGCACGCGCCGGATGAACGACGCCTTCCTGCCGGGGGTCGAGTTGGATTCGGCCATCAACGTCACCTCGGACCTGGCCGACCTGGCCGACTGCGACCTGATCCTGGCCGTGCCGCCCGCCCAGCATATGCGGGCGACGTTGCAGGCCTTCGCGCCCTACGCCCGGCCGGGCCTGCCCATCATCCTGTGCTCCAAGGGCATTGAGCGCGGCTCGCTGAAACTGATGACCGACGTGCTGGCCGAGACGATTCCCTCGGCCACGGCCGCCGTGCTGTCGGGGCCGAGCTTCGCCGCCGAGGTGGCGCGGGGCCTGCCCAGCGCCGTGACCCTGGCCTGCGCCGATGCGGCGATGGCCGAGGCGCTGGCGGGCGCCCTGTCGGGGCCGGTCTTCCGCCCCTATTACGCCGACGACCTGATCGGGGCCGAGACGGGCGGGGCGCTGAAGAACGTGCTGGCCATCGCCTGCGGCATTGTCGAGGGCCGCGAACTGGGGCGCAGCGCCCATGCGGCCGTCATCACCCGCGGCTATGCCGAGATCGTGCGCGTGGCGACAGCGCTGGGCGGCAAGGCTGAGACGGTGGCGGGGCTGTGCGGCGTCGGCGATCTGGTGCTGACCTGCTCCAGCCCGCAATCGCGCAACATGAGCCTGGGCCTGGCCCTGGGGCAGGGCCTCAGCGTCGAGCAGGCGCTGGAAGGCAAGCGCTCAGTGGCCGAGGGCTATGAGAGCGCGCCGGCCGTGCGCGAACTGACGCGCAAGCTGGGCGTCGACACGCCGATCTGCGAGGCGACGGCGGCGGTGCTGGCGGGCGAGCTGACGGTGGATCAGGCGATCGAGAGCCTGATGAGCCGCCCGCTGAAGCCCGAGCGCGAATAGTGGCGCAAGAGGATCCGGCGGCCGAGACGCAGGAGCGCAAGCGGGTCTGGAAGACGCCGCCGAACGTGGCCCTGTGTCTTGAGGCGGACATCAATGATCCCGGCTCGCGCGGCTTCGTGCTGCAGATCGGCGAGGCCTTCTTCCACGGCTTCGTGGTGAAGAAGGACGGTCAGGTCGCGGGCTGGGTGGATCGCTGCCCGCACGCGGGCTTTCCCATCGCGATGGAGCTGGACCGCTATCTGACGCCGGACGGCTCGCTGATCCTGTGCGGCTGGCACGGGGCGGCGTTCGAGCCTCTGTCGGGCGCCTGCGTCGCGGGGCCCTGCGCGGGCGGCAAGCTGACGCCCTGGCCGGTCGAGGCGCGGGACGGGGTTATTCGGACGGCGTAAGGGCCCTCATAGGCGCCCCAACTTGCTGCGTTTGGAGCGGCGGCGAAGGCGTTCAGACGGATGCCCATCGCGCGAGGCCTCTGGATCCTCGGGTCAAGCCCGAGGATGACGGCGGGGGAAGCGGCGTGGAAGCCGCGTCCCGCCTATTCCTTCGGCACCAGCTTCGGATCCTTGGTGAAGGCTTCGTCGACCTCTTCCTCGGTGATCCGCTTGGAGGGGTCGCCGGGCTGGTTGAGGTTTTGCTCCTCGGTGCCGTCGCCCATCATGCCGGGGTGGGGGTCTTTGGGGTCTTTCTCGGCCATGGTGATCTCCTCCGCATGGATGCAAAGGCAATCCGGCGACGCCGCCGGGCGTTCCATCACGCCCGCGCGAGGTCAGCGCTTCAGGCGCCGCGCATTGGCCGTGGCCTTGGCGTGGACGGGGGCCATGGTCTTAGCCTGCGCCTTCAGCGCAGCGCCGTAGAAGGACCAGCTGTCGTTCAGCGCTCGGCTCCAGGCGCCCAGGGCCCAGTCGGTCTGGGCGGCGGCGAAGGCGAAGGGGGTGTCGGCGCGGGCCAGTTTGGCCAGGCAGTCTGCGGCCTCGGCCCCCTCGCGCGCGGCCAGACGCCCGGCGCGTTCGGCCAGGTCCAGCGCGCCGGTATAGGCGGCCCCGGCCGAGGCCGTCATGGCCTCGACCTTCTCCGCGCCCATGCGGCTGAGTTCGGCGTGGTCGGCGCGCAGGGGGTCGGCCAGAGCCTCGCCCATGATCTCGAACCGTCGCGTGATGACGGCGGCCGAGGCCTGGGCCAGTTCCTGACCGGCCTGGGCGTTGCGCAGGGCGTTGCGGGCCGTCTTCTGCATGGGGCTCATGCAACGACCCTGGGCTGGTTTCAGGCGACCGGCAAGACTTCTTGCGCGAAGTCGGTCAGGTCGCGGATCAGGGCCGGAACGGCGGCGTCGATGATGCGCTGGCCCTTTTCCGGGGTCGCCTGGGCCGGGTCCGAGCCGATGCGGCCGTCGGGGAAGCGGGCGCGATAGTCGTTGGCGTCGCGGATCGGGCCGAAGGGGGCGATCTTCGGCTCATAGTCGGCGGTCTTGATCCGGTCGGGATAGCCGGCCTGGGTCACGGCGATCTCGGACGGGGTGGCGTGGCTGCCGTGGCCGGTCGGGAAGATGTCCTCGCACAGCTTCTGCACGCCCGGCAGATCCCACCAGTTGCGCAGCTTCAGCACGAAGGGCGGGCGCTCGGCCCAGGGCTCGGGCGTGAAGGACCAGTCGGCATAGATCTCGGCGAAAGCGGCCTCGATGGTGGCGACGTTGCCGCCGTGGCCGTTGAGGAAATAGATGCGCTCGAAGCCGTGGCGCGTCAGCGACGACACCCAGTCGGCGATCGCCGCCATGAAGGTCGACGGGCGCAGGGTGATGGTGCCGGGAAACGCCAGGTGGTGCTGGGCCATGCCGATGTTGAAGGTCGGCGTGATCACCAGGCTGTCGTCGCCCTTTTCGGCGGCGTGGGCGATGATCTCGGGGCACAGCCAGTCGGTGCCCAGCAGGCCCGTCGGCCCGTGCTGTTCGTTCGAGCCGATCGGCACGATCACCGTCTTGGACAGAAGGGCGCCGGACTTCAGGCGCTCGTCGATCTCGGGCCAGGACGACAGGTGGATCAGCATGGGAAGGACTCCGACGGGCGGGAGGTGAGGGGACTGGGGGCGGCTTTACGCTGATCCGCCTTCAGGGCCAATCGAGCGCGAACGCCTATTGCGGCGCGAAGGCGCGCACGAAGCGACAGGCGGCCTCGCGGGCGCGGGCGGGAATGTCGTCGATCTCGGGGTGGGGCAGGCCCAGCACCGAGCGCAGGTGGCCGTGGCCCAGCACCATGCCGGTGAACATCTCGGCGGCGGCGACGGGATCGGGCGCGGACAGGCGGCCCAGGCGGTCCTGCTCCTCCAGCCAGACGGCCAGACGGCGCAGGTTCTGGCCGGGCCCCGCGTCATAGACGACGCGCGCCAGCTCTGGCGCCTCGGGCGAGGCCAGGGCCATGCCGCGCAGGGCGACGCCGCGCCCCTCGATGCAGACGCGCCGGATCAGGGTCTCGGCTACGCTTGCCAGGGCGGTCTCGACGTCCATGTCGGAGGCGAGGGGGGCCAGGGTCTCTTCCGAGCGTTGGGCCGCCAGGTCGCGGGCGATGTCCGTCTTGGTCGGATAGCGGTTGTAGAGGGTCTGTTTGGACACGCCCGCGCGCCGGGCGACCTCGGCCATGGAGACCTTGGCGCCCTTCTCCATGAAGAGTTCGGCGGCGGCGCGCAGGATGGCGCGGCTCTTGTGTTCGTCGATCTGGCCGAGGGCGCGGGGCATCAGTGGGCGTCCGTAGGAGCTGCGGAGGGATTGGGCTTGGCCGGTTTGGACAGCAGGGTCAGGAAACCGGCGCAGGCGCAGCCGATGGCTAATAGGGCGAAGGCGTCGCCGAAGGCCAGGGTGGTCGCCTGTTTCTGCAACAGGCCGTAGATCGCCTTCATCGCCGAGGCCTGGGGGTCGATGGAGCCGGCGAAGCGCACGGCCATGCCCGCCATCATGTCGCGCACCCCCTGATGGGTCTGGTCGATGGCGCTGGTCAGCTCGACCATGTGCAGGGCGGTGTTCTGGGTCAGGGAGGTGTTGAGGATGGCCAGGCCGAAGGCGCCGCCGACGTTGCGCGACAGGTTCACCAGGCCCGAGGCGTTCTTGACCATGTGCGGCGGCAGGGTGGCCATCGTCACCTGTTGCGAGGCGATCATGGCCAGCATGACGCCGGCGCCGCGCATGGCCTGGACCCCCGCGAACTCCCAGAAGCCCCACTGATCCGTCACGATGCGGGCGTCCCACATGCCCCAGGCGGCCATCATGAAGCCCACGAACATCAGGATGCGGGCGTCCACCGCCCGCACCAGCCGCCCGGCGATGGGGCCTGTGGCGAACATGGCCAGCCCGGAGACGACCATGGTGGTGCCGACCTCGGCCGCCGAATAGTCACGCACCCGGCCGAGGAACAGCGGCAGCAGGAAGGTGCCGCCGAACAGGGCCGCCCCGACGATGAAGGTCATCAGCACCCCGACCACGAAGTTGCGGTTGCCGAAGGCGCGCAGCTCGACGATCGGATTGCGGTAGCTGAGCGAGCGCCAGACGAAGGCCGGACCGCAGACGGCGGCGACGACGCTGAGCAGCAGGATCATGTCGTTGGCGAACCAGTCCTCCTTGGCGCCCTCTTCCAACACGAATTGCAGGCTCATCAGGAAGGCGGCCATCAGGGCCAGGCCCAGCCAGTCGAAGCCCTTGGACAGGCTGGGGTCGCCCTTGTCGAAATGGGCGTAGCGCCCGACCAGGAACAGGACGATCGCGCCGGGAAAGACGTTGATGAAGAACAGCCAGCGCCAGCTGAGCCATTCCGTCAGGTGCCCGCCTAGCGTCGGGCCGACGGTGGGGGCCAGCGTTACGATCAGCCCCATGATGACGCTGGCCGTCACGCGCCGCTCGGGCGGGAAGGCGGTGAAGGCCACGGCGAAGACGGTCGGGATCATGGCCCCGCCGACGAAGCCCTGGAGCGCGCGAAAGACGATCATCATCTCGATCGACGACGACAGGCCCACGGCCACGCTCATCACCAGGAAGCCGAGGCAGGAGGCCAGAAACACCTTCTGCGTGCCCCACAAACGCGACAGGTATCCCGACAGGGGGATCATCACGACCTCGGGGATCAGATAGGCGGTCTGGATCCAGCTGATCTCATCGGCGGAGGCGCCGACCCCGGCCTGGATCTGCGGCAGGGAGGCGGCGACGATCTGGATATCGAGGATGGCCATGAACTGGCCGATGACCATGCCGGCGAAGCCGAGCAGCAGCACGGTCCAGTTGATCTCGGGCTGGTCGGCGGGGGCCGCCTGAGCCGAAGACGCGGCGGCGTCCGTCACCGGGCGGAGCTCGGGTCAGCGGCCTGGGCCAGCGCCGTCTCGCCCATGTGGGCTTCGGCGAAGGCAGGCCCGCCCTGGCTCTTCAGGTCGACCTTGACCTCGACCGACAGGCCGGGCCGCAGGACGATCGGCTGGCCCGAGGCGTCGCGCTGGACGACGATGCGGACGGGCACGCGCTGGGTGATCTTGGTGAAGTTGCCGGTGGCGTTCTCGACCGGGATCAGGGCGAATTCCGAGCCGGTGGCCGGGGCGAAGCTGTCGATACGGCCCTGCAGCGACCGGCCGGGGAAGGCGTCGGCCTTGATCTCGACCGCCTGGCCCAGACGCATCCGCCCGACCTGGGTCTCCTTGAAGTTGGCGACGACATAGGTGTCCTGCAGCGGCACTACGGACATCAGCTGGCCGCCCGCCTGCACCACCTGGCCGAGGCGCACGCCGCGCGCGCCGACGACGCCCGCGACCGGAGCGCGGATCACCGTGCGGTCCAGCGTCAGCTGCGCCTGATCGACCAGGGCGCGCGCCTGTTCGACGGCGGCCACGCTCTGCTGGCGCGAGGAGCCGAGGACGGCGGCGGTGCGCTGTTCGGCGGTCAGGGCGGCCTGGGCCTGGGCGACCGAGGCGCGGGCGGTCTCGGCGGCGGCGCGCTGGGTCTCGATGCGCTGCTGCGACACCCAGCCCTGATCGGCCAGCTTGCCGTAACGGTCGATCTCGGCGTGGGCGAGGTTCGCCTGGGCCTGGGCCTGGGTCACGGCGGCGGCGCGGGCGGCGATCGTGGCCTGCTCCTGCTCGGTCCGGGCGTCGACATTGGCGACGGCGGCGGTCAGGGCCGCCAGATTGGCCTGGGCCTGGGCCAGGGCGGCGCGGGCGTCCGCGTCGTCCAGCCGGACCAGCACCTGACCGGCCTCGACGCGCTGGTTGTCCTTGACCAGGACTTCGACCACCTCGCCGCCGATGCGCGGGCTGACGGCCACGGTGTCGGCCTGGACGAAGGCGTTGTCGGTGCCTTCCCAGCGCTGCTTGCCCTGCCACCAGACCACGCCGCCGATAATCAGGCCCAGGCCGACGACGCCGGCGACGATCAGGGGCAGGCGCTTCTTGAGCGGGGCGGGGAAGGCCATGGGGGAGACAGCTCGCTTCGATTTCACGCGTAAAATGGACGGAGCGGTCCAGAATACAAGGCGCGACTGCGATTTTTTGTCGCAGCGTCGCGAGCGCGCGACATTGACGCCGGGCGCGGGGAAGGCGAAGCGGGGGGCATGGCTCCGTTGAAATCCGCCTCCCGCCAGAAGAAGGCCGTTCAGAAGGCCGGGCTGACCCCGCCGCCGGGCAAGCGTTCGCGCCAGCCGAAGAAGGCCCCTGTCGGCGCCGTCATCAGCTGGCCGCCGGATGAAGACCGGGTGGAGGAGATCTTCGTCCGCCTGTCAGGCGTCATGCCCGATCCGAAGACCGAGCTGGACTTCGTCAATCCCTACACCCTGGTGGTGGCCGTCGCCCTGTCGGCCCAGGCGACCGACGTGGGGGTCAACAAGGCGACCAAGGCCCTGTTCGCCGTCGCCGACACGCCGCAGAAGATGCTGGCCCTGGGCGAAGAGGGGCTGATCCCCCTGATCGCCTCCATCGGCCTTTACCGCACCAAGGCGAAGAACGTCATCGCCGCCGCCCGGATGCTGGTCGAGAAGCACGGCGGCGAGGTGCCGCTGAACCGCGCTGACCTGCAGGCCCTGCCGGGCGTCGGGCGCAAGACCGCCAGCGTGGTGCTGAATGAACTGGGGATCGAGCCGGCCATCGCGGTGGACACCCACGTCTTCCGCGTCTCGCACCGACTGGGCCTGGCCAATGCGGCGACGCCGGACAAGGTGGAGGTCCAGCTGCACCAGGTGGTGCCCGAGGCCTGGCTGCCCAAGGCGCACCACTGGCTGATCCTGCACGGTCGCTACACCTGCCTGGCGCAGCGGCCGAAGTGCAGCGCCTGCGTGATCTCCGACCTGTGCCCGTCGCGGGCCAGCTTCATGGGCGTGTAGGCCTAGCGCTCCAGCCGCGCCCGCACCGCCTGACCGAAGCGGGCGCCGGCTTCAGGCGCGGCGGCCAGGTAGAAGTCCGGCTCGATGAGTTCGGCCTCCATCAGCACCCAGTCGCCATCGTCGTCCTTGGTCATGTCGATGCGGGCGTAGAGTAGGTCTTCGTCGATGGCGGCCAGGGTGCGTTCGGCCAGATCAAGCGCGCCCTGGGGCGCGGCCTTCAGCGCTTGGTATTGTCCGCCGTACTGGGTCTGGATGCGGAACTCGCCCGCCGCGCCGGGGCGCTTGTTCACGACGTGGCTCAGTTCGCCGCCGAAATAGAGCAGGGAGGTCTCGCCCTCGGTCTCGATGGCCTTGAGATAGGGCTGGATCATCGTTCCGCCGACGGGGGCGTCGGCCAGGGCCGCGTCCAGCAGGTCGCCCGCCGCCACCCGCAGGGTGCGCCAGGCGCCGCCCGAGACGGTCGGCTTGACGATTAGGGTCTCGGCCCCCGTGGCGGCGAAGGCGGCTTCCAGAACCGCAGCGTCGACGTGGTCGGCGAAGATCGTCTCGGGCACGGCGACGCCCTTTTCCGCCAGGCGGGCCAGATAGCGTTTGTCGGCGTTCCAGCGCAGGGTCGCGGCCGGATTTGCCAGGGGCGCGCCCGCCTCGGCCCAGGTCGTGCAGGCCTGGACCCAGCGGTCGTGATGCTGATGATAGCCCCAGACCAGCAGCGGCAGGACCAGGGGGAAGTCCATCAGGGCGCGGGCGTTCTCGACGTGATCGGTCCAGGGCGTCGGCCGCGCCGTGATCCCCGCCGTCGCCAGCGCCTCGCCCAGCCGGTCCAGCACGCCGGGCCACAGGGTCGAATAGGTGGGATCGGACGGATCAGGGGTCAGGACGGCGACGTCGGTCATGGGCGCGGCTCCGCATGGCCCGGGAGGGCGGTGTGCAACTGGTCCATCGGCTTTAGGCCGCCGCCGGATCGGCGTGAAGGGCCGCTTTTCGCACGACGGCGGGGCCGGCGCTCTGGCGCGCGGCGGTCTCGCCCGCTATGGGGCGCGAATGACCCAAGTCCTGCCCCCCTTCGCCCACAACGCCCGTTTCGACGTCTGCGCCCTGGGCAACGCCATCGTCGACGTCCTGGCGCCGTGCGATGCGGCCTTCCTGGAGGCCAAGGGCCTGATCCCCGGTTCGATGCAGCTGGTCGACGAGGATCAGAGCGCGGCGCTGTATGACGCCATGGCGGCGGGGGTCGAGGCCTCCGGCGGTTCGGCGGGCAACACCGTGGCGGGCGTCGGCTCGTTCGGCGGGCGCGCCGCCTATATCGGCAAGGTGGCCAAGGACACCCTGGGCGAGGTCTTCAGCCACGACATCCGCGCCGTCGGCGTCCACTTCGACACCCCCGTGCTGGAAGACGGCGCGGGCAAGGGCTTCGGCACCGGCCGCTGCCTGATCAACGTCACGCCGGACGGCCAGCGCACCATGTGCACCTTCCTGGGCGCCGCCAACCAGCTGACCACGGCCGACGTCGACGCGGGCGTGATCGGCGACAGCGCCATCGTCTATCTGGAAGGCTATCTGTTCGATCCGGCCCCGGCCCGCGCGGCTTTCGAGGCCGCCGCCGCCGCCGCCCATGCGGCGGGCCGCAAGGTCGCCATCACCCTGTCGGACAGCTTTGTCGTTCACCGCTGGCGCGCCGAGCTGCTGGCCTTCATCGAGACCTCGGCCGACATCGTCCTGGCCAATGAGGCCGAGCTGCACGCCCTGTTCGAGACCGAGGACTTCGACCACGCCGCCGCCCACCTGGGCCGCATCGTCGAGGTGGCGGCCGTGACGCGCGGCGCCGCCGGTTCGGTGCTGTTCCGCGGCGGCGAACGGGTCGAGGTCGCCGCCTATCCGGTCGAGAAGGTCGTCGACACCACGGGCGCGGGCGATCAGTACGCGGCGGGCGTTCTGCTGGGCCTGTCGCGCGGCCTGTCCCTGGCCGAGGCCGGGGCGTTGGGTTCGCTGGCCGCGTCGGAGGTCATCGCCCACTGGGGTCCGCGCCCGATGGTGGGGCTGAAAGACCTGGCGGCGCAGCACGGCCTGAGCCTCTAAGAGCCGCGACAAAGGGTCGGACGCCGCGCCCGCTTGCCGTGGGGCGCTGGGCCGCGTAATCGGCGGCCCATGTTCGGCCTTGCCAATCCCGACCGCTTCATGCGCTTCACCGGCCCCCTGGTTCCGGTGTTGTGGATCTGCGCGCTCGGCCTGCTGCTGCTGGGGACGTGGTTCAGCTTCGCCGCGCCGGGAGACTATCAGCAGGGCGACACCGTCCGCATCATGTTCATCCACGTTCCGGCCGCCAGCCTGGGTCTGATGGCCTATGGGGCGCTGGGGGTGTCCAGCTTCTTCGCCCTGGTGTTCCGCCATCCGCTGGCCGATGCGGCGGCGCGGGCGGCCGCCGTGCCGGGCGCGGCCTTCACGGCCCTGGCCCTGGTCACCGGCTCCCTGTGGGGCCAGCCCATGTGGGGGACGTGGTGGGTGTGGGACGCGCGCCTGACCAGCGTGCTGGTGCTGTTCCTCTTCTACCTCGGCTACATGGCCCTGCGCGCCTCGATCGACGATGAGGCCAAGGCGGCGCGGGCGGCGGCGGTGCTGGGCCTGGTCGGCCTGATCAATCTGCCGATCGTCAAGTTTTCGGTCGACTGGTGGAACACCCTGCACCAGCCCGCCTCGCTGCTGCGGTCGGGCGGGACCAGCGTGGACCCGGTCTTTCTGCCCGCCCTGTTGACCATGATGGCGGCCTACGCCGTGCTGTTCGGGGCGATCTGGCTGACGTCGATCCGCACCGAGGTCCGTCGCCGCCGCGTTCTGACCCTTCGCGCCCGCGCGGCGCTGGAAGCCTGATGGAGGCGCTTCGTGCTTGATCTGGACATGAGCCCCTACGGCGCCTTCATCTGGCCCGCCTGGGGGATCAGCGCCGTGGTGCTGGCCGCCCTGTCGGCGCGCGCCCTGATCGCCGCCCGTCGCTGGAAGCGCGAGCTGGCCCGGCTGGAGGCCGCCCGCAAATGAAACGCTGGCTGGCCCTTTTGCCCATCGCCGTCCTGGCGGCGCTGGGGATATTCCTGATGACGCAGATGGACCGGATGGCGGGCGATCCCGCCGCCGGGCCGACCTATAAGCCGGACGCCCTGGTCGGCCAGCCGATCCCGCAGACGACGGTCCTGCCCATTCTGGTCGACGGCAAGGCCGGCAGCGACCTGCTGGATTTGAAGACGGCGGGGGTCGGCAAGCCGATGATCGTCAACCTGTTCGCCAGCTGGTGCGCGCCGTGCCGTCTGGAGCATCCGCATCTGATGAAGTTGAAGGAGCAGGGCATCGCCGTGGTCGGCGTGGCCTATAAGGATGATCCCGTCGCCACTGACGCCTTCCTGGAAGAGCTGGGCGATCCCTATCGCCTGGTGCTGGTCGATCGCGAGGGACGCGCCGGGCTGGACCTGGGCGTGTCGGGCGTGCCCGAGAGCTTCGCCGTCGACGCCTATGGGACCATCGTCGCCAAGTCCTCGGGGCCGATCCTGACCGACGCGGACCTGAAGACGCTGACCGACGCCCTGAACGCCCCGGCGCGTTGAGGCGACCGCCCGAAACAGGGTGAATCGCGCATTAACCATATCTAGACGAAGCGCGGGCATCCTCAGCCCATGTCCGCGATTTCGTCCGAGCGGCCGGCCTTTCCGCCCCAGGCGGGCGGTGCGGCCCACGCCCTGAGAACGGCCCAGTCGGCCTTCTTCCGCCAGGCCATGGGGTTGGCGGCGCCGATTGCGGCCGAGGAGACTGCGCGTCCCGCTGCAGCGGCTGCTGCGCCGGTCGAACAGGCGGCGCCGACGTCGCGCCTGCAACGCCCCGGCTCCCTGCTCGACATTCGGGTTTAGGGCGCAGCCTCAATACCCCGCTCATCCCGGCGGACGCCGGAAGGGAAGGACTTAGCCTTCAGCCGCGTCCTTGAGCGGAACCACGACGGCGTCGGCGACGTCGTCGGTCTGTGCTTGCTCCACGACCGGCTCGCCCTTTTTCTTCTTCTTGCCGCGGCCGTCGGTCTTGCCGTCGCCCTTGCGGGCGGCTTTTTCCGCCTTCTTGGCGTCCTTGGCGGCCTTCTTCGCCGCCTTGATGTCGGCGCGAGCCTGTTCGGGGGCGGCGTCGGCGGCGTCGGACAGGCTGCACAACAGATCCAGGAAGCTGTCGCGCTTGGACTTGGGCAGCAGGCCCATGATCCGCTTGTCGGCGGCCTCGACGCGCGGGCGGGCGGCCAGCAGGGCGGCCTCGCCCTCGGGCGACAGGCGCACGGCCTTGGCGCGGGCGTCCAGCGTCGAGCGTTCGCGCTCCAGCAGGCCCTTGGTCGTCATCCGCGCCACCAGGTCGGCCAGGGTCGAGCGATCGATGCCGGTGGCCTTGACCAGGTCGGTCTGCGTCAGGCCCGAACGGGCGGCCACGGCCTCCAGCACGGCGAACTGGCGCTGGGTCAAGCCGTCCGGCCCGGCTTCCTCGGCGTAGATGTCCAGCGCCAGCTGCAACGCGCGGTGCATCAGATGGCTGGGCGATTCCGCCAGCCCGCCCTTGATCTTCGCCTGCTTGCCCGACTTGATCATCGTCTTCGTCCCCGAACAGCCCGATACCGGCCGTGGCCGGATGATGCTGCAACAGCTAACAGCCCGGCTTAACGCTTTGACGACGTTAAGGCTGACGGTTTGAAGACATTTAGTTGGTGGGCCTACCGGGCTTCGCCCTACTTGAGGCCCGGAATGGGTGCGTGAAACGGCCACTCACTCCGTCATCCTCGGGCTTGACCCGAGGATCGAGCGTAGCGGCGCGCTTTTGCGTTCCGACGTCGCGCAGGCGGACAATCCGATCCTCGGGTCAAGCCCGAGGATGACGGCGAGAAGCGAGACGCTCTAAAACTAAAGGCCCGTGTCGGGGGAGACGGGGCCGCGTTCCTCGTCCTTGGTCATGTTCTTCAGGATCAGCGGCACCTGCGACAGGCCGAAGATGGAGGCCGCGATCCACAGCACGCCGCGGAAGGCCGTCCAGACGCCGTTGGGATCGGGCGTCCCCAGGTTCAGCGTCGACCAGATGGCGGTGACGGCGGTCGGGCTGCGGAACACCTCATTGGCGATGGCGACGGCCAGGAAGTAGAGGCCGTAGCGGAAGGTCAGCTTGCGCCAGGCCTCATCCGTCACCTTGATGGCCGAACCCAGCAGGGCCTTGAACGGGTATTTCTTCAGCGGCAGCGAGCCCAGCAGGACGGCGGCCAGCAGGCCGTTCTGCACCGTCAGCTTCAGCTTCACGAACAGGTCGTCGTCGGTGACGATGGTCAGGATGCCGAACACCAGGGCGAAGCCGCCGGTGATCAGGGGCATGGGCGCCAGGCGCCGCTCCAGCACGAAGCCGACGGCCAGGGCGATGATCGAGGCGATGACCAGAACCCAGGTCGCCTTGATCATGTCGCGGGTGATGAAATAGGCGGCCATGAAGGCGACAAGGGCGCCGAAGTCGACAGCCTGACGAATCCACTGCGGACGCTTGGTTTCGGTCGCTTCACTCATACGCTTCAGTCCTCAAGCCCGACCAGGGATCGGGAAAACGCGCGGGCGTCGAACGGTTGCAGATCCTCGACCCCTTCGCCGACGCCGATCAGCTTGATCGGGGCGTCCGAGGCCTGGGCCACGGGCACCAGGACGCCGCCGCGCGCGGTGCCGTCCAGCTTGGTCATCACCACGCCCGAGACATAGGCGGTGCGGCCGAAGATCTTTTCCTGCTCCAGCGCATTGCGGCCGACGGTGGCGTCCAGCACCAGCAGGGTTTCGTGCGGGGCGTCGGGATCGACCTTCTTCAGCACGCGCACGATCTTCAGCAGTTCGTCCATCAGGGTCGACTTGTTCTGCAGCCGCCCGGCCGTGTCGATCAGCACGACGTCGAAGCCTTCTTCCTTCGCCTTGGCGAAGGCGTCGAAGGCCAGGCCGGCGGCGTCGGCGCCGTCGCGGCGGCTCTCGAAATGGGCGCCCGCGCGGTCGGCCCAGACCTTGAGCTGTTCGCGGGCGGCGGCGCGGAAGGTGTCGCCGGCGACGATCATCACCTTGGCGCCCTTAGCCGTCAGGTCCGAGGCGATCTTGCCCAGGGTCGTGGTCTTGCCCGAGCCGTTCACGCCGACGAACAGGACGACATAGGGCTTGGGCCCCGACAGCGGGTCGAACGTCGCCTGACGCGGCGTCAGTTCGGCGGCCACGGCCTCGGCCAGGGCCTCCTTGATCTCGCGCTCGTCGGAGGTCTTGCCGAAGCGCAGCTCGCGGAAGCGCTCGACGATGCGGGCCGAGGCGGCGGGGCCGAGATCGCTCTCGATCAGATGCTCTTCCAGCCGCTCCAGCGCCTCCTCCGAGAGGGGCTCTTTGACGAAGGTCGAGACGACCTGATCGGTCATCTGTTTCGAAGACCGGGACAGGCCTTCGCTCAGCCGCTGGAACCAGCCTTTTTTGGGCGTATCGCTCATGACGTGAGCCTTAGCCGACAGCGGTTCGCAGGTCACTACAAACCGCTCATCCCGGCCGACGCCGGGAGCCAGTGCTTTGGCTTCGCGGCGCAACCCTATATTGATCGGGAAGGCCGCAAGGTCTGTGCCTATGGCTTTTACTGGCTCCCGGCGTCGGCCGGGATGAGCGGAAAATAGATGGCGAAGTCTGAGACGCATTCCTTCCATGCCCCGCGCAGCCACGGCTTCGTGCGCGTCGCCGCCGCGACGCCGGTGGTCCATGTCGCCGACCCGGCCGCCAACGCCGAGGAACACGAACGGCTGATCCGTCAGGCGGGCGAACGGGGCGCAGACCTGCTGGTCTTCCCCGAACTGTCCTTGAGCGCCTACGCCATCGACGACCTGCACATGCAGGCGGCTCTGCTGGAAGAGGTGGAACGCCAGATCGCGCGTCTGGCCGAGGTCGCGGACGAGGCGGGCGTCATCGCCGTGATCGGCGCGCCGATCCGTAACGGCGACGCCCTGTTCAACTGCGCCGTAGTGCTGGGCGGGGGCGAGGTGCTGGGCGTGGTCCCGAAGACCTATCTGCCCAACTACCGCGAATATTATGAGAAGCGCTGGTTCGCGCCCGCCGCCAGCCGCAGCGAGGATGCCGTCCTGCTGAACGGTACGAGCGTCGATTTCGCGCCGGGCCTGATCTTCGAGGCGACGAACCGTCCGGGCTTCGTCTTCGCCGTCGAGATCTGCGAGGATTTCTGGGCGCCTCAGCCGCCCTCGACGCGGGCGGCGCTCGCGGGGGCGCGCATCCTGTGCAACCTCTCGGCTTCCAACATCGTCATCGGCAAGGCGGACGAGCGCGCCCTGCTGTGCGCCAGCCAGTCGGCGCGCACCCTGTCGGCCTATGTCTTCGCCGCCTCGGGCTGGGGCGAAAGCACCACGGATCTGGCGTGGGATGGTCAGGCGACCATTCATGAATTGGGGGCGCGGCTGGCCGAGGGCGAGCGCTTCGCCCTGCACAGCCATCTGACCGTCGCTGACGTGGATGTGGACCGCATCGGTCTGGACCGCCTGCGCAACGGCACCTTCGCCGACTGCGCCCGTCTGGAGGGCGAGGCTGCGACGGTGGTGCCGTTCGAGGCGGGGCAGGGGCCGGGCGACGCTCTGATCCGTCCGCTGGACCGCTTCCCCTTCGTGCCGGACGACGCCGCGCGTTTGGATCAGGACTGCTTCGAGGCCTTCAATATTCAGGTCCAGGGGCTGATGCGGCGGATGACGGCGACGGGGTCGAAGACCCTGGTGATCGGCGTCTCGGGCGGTCTGGATTCGACCCAGGCCCTGCTGGTGGCCTGCCGCGCCTTTGATCGGCTGGAGCTGCCGCGCACCGGCATCCTCGCTTTCACCATGCCGGGGTTCGCGACGTCGGACGGCACCAAGTCGAACGCCTGGGCGCTGATGAAGGCGCTGGGGGTGACGGGGGCCGAGATTGACATTCGCCCCGCCGCCGAACAGATGCTGCGCGACATCGGCCATCCATTCTCGAATGGCGAGCCGGTGCACGACATCACCTTCGAGAACGTCCAGGCGGGCCTGCGCACCGACTATCTGTTCCGTCTGGCCAATCAGAACCACGGCTTCGTGCTGGGCACCGGCGACCTGTCGGAACTGGCGCTGGGCTGGTGCACCTATGGCGTCGGCGACCACATGAGCCACTACAACGTCAACGGCGGGGTGGCGAAGACCCTGATCCAGCACCTGATCCGCTGGGTGGCTGAGCGCGGCCTGGTCGGCGAGGCGGCGACCCCGACGCTGCACGCCATCCTGGCCACGGAGATTTCGCCCGAACTGGTGCCGGCGGGCGCCGACGGCGCGATCCAGTCGACGCAGAGCATTGTCGGCCCATATGCGCTGAACGACTTCTTCCTGTTCTACATCAGCCGCTTCGGCCTGAAGCCGTCCAAGGTCGCCTATCTGGCGCATCAGGTCTGGGGCGATGCGGCGACGGGAAGTTGGCCGGTCGGCCTGCCGCAGGGCGAGCGCGTCGCCCATGACCTGCCGACCATCAAGGGGTGGCTGAGGAAGTTCCTGATCCGCTTCTTCCAGACCAGCCAGTTCAAACGCTCGGCCGTGCCGAACGGGCCGAAGGTGGTGACGGGCGGATCGCTGTCGCCGCGCGGCGACTGGCGGGCGCCGTCGGATTCCTCGGCGCGGGTGTGGCTGGACGAGCTGGACGCCAATACGCCGGACTGATGCGCGCGGGGGTTGAAACGACCCGCCTGGGGTTTACCCGCCCGCACGGCGCGGGTTAGCGTTTTCTTCTCCCCGCCCTCTGTGAGCCTGACACACCCGGTCGTGCGGGAGAGCCCGGATCTGTCCGGGTCAGCCTAGGGCTGAGCGTTCGGGGCTGAAGAAGGATACGCCATGCGTTTTGCAACGGCCGCCGCCCCGACCGCCATTCTGGCCGCCCTGTTCCTGACCGCCGCGCCCGCCCTGGCGCAGGACGCCGCTCCCGCGCCCGCCGCCGCAGTAGCCGCAGCCGGCGAACCGACCGACGCGGAACTGACCCAGTTCGCCGCCGCCATGAAGACGGTCCAGAGCGTGGCCGCGACCGTCCAAAACGGAGCGCCCACCGAGGACCAGCAGGCCCAGATGGCCGCCGCCGTGCAGAACTCGGGCCTGGCCGTCGAGCGGTTCAACGCCATTTCGGCCGCCGTTTCGGCTGACCCGATGCTGCAGGCCCGCGCGGCTGTGGCGGGCGCGACGCCGTCCGCGCCCGGCTCGGTCGGGGCCGGCGTCACCGACGTCGAAGCCGGTCAGTTCGCCGCCGCCATGGGCGAGATCTCGGGCATCGCCCGCGCCCTGAACGGCGCCCAACCGAACGCGGAACAGCAGGCCCAGATGGCCGCCGCCATCCAGAACTCGGGCCTTGAGATCGAGCGCTTCAACGCCATTTCCGCCGCCACAGCCCAGGACGAGCATCTGCAAGCGCGCATCGCCCTTGCCCAGGCGCGTCAGGGGGAATAGGCCAGTTGAAACGAGGGCCGTCGCTGATGCGGCGGCCCTTCTTCCATTCAGACAGGACTGATCATGAGCGACGACGTCACCAAGGACTCCAACGGCAACCTCCTGTCGGACGGCGACAGCGTGACCCTGATTAAGGATCTGAAGGTCAAGGGCTCGGGCGGGGTGACGCTGAAGCGCGGCACCCTGGTCAAGAACATCCGCCTGACCGGCGACCCCGACGAAATCGAGGCTAACGTGGAGAAGGTGCGCGGCCTGGTCCTGCGCACGGAGTTCGTGAAGAAGGCATAATTTAGGGGGCCTACCGCGCTTCGCGCTACTTGAGGCTCATTTAAGCGGGCCTACCGTGCTTCGCGCTACTTGAGGCCACGTAACTGGTCGACCGGGCCTCGTGCTGCGGGAGGCCCGGCAGGCTGATTCAGCCCACCTCCGCCAGAAACTCGAAGATGGCCGCGCGCGCCTCTGGCTCGTCCAGCATGGGGGCGTGGCCGACGCCGGGAACCTCGGCATAGGCCATGGCGGGGGCGGCCTTCTTCATCTTGTCGGCGATGGCGGAACTGAGCAGGTCCGAGGTTCCGCCGCGCACCAGCAGGGTCGGCTTCTTGCGCGCCAGCGCCCGGAACGAGGGCCAAAGGTTGGGAACCAGGGCCTTGGATCCCGCCGCCTTGATCGGCGCCGCGATGTCGGGGTCGTAGTCCAGCACCGGAGCGCCCTCGGTCCCCTCGCGGAAGACGCGGCGGGCGAAGGCGGCCCAGTCGGCGTCCGTATAGTCGGGGAAGGCCGCCTCATTGATCCGGCGGGCGTAGGCGGTCGCGTCGTCCCAGCTTTCGACTGCGACCGGCTGGCCGGTATAGGCGGCGATGCGGGCGAGGCCCTCGGCAGCGACCTCGGGGCCGACGTCGTTGAGGATGGCGGCGGCGATGGCCTTGGGCTTCAACGCCGTCAGCGCCAGGGTGATCAGCCCGCCCATCGAGGTGCCGAGGAAGACCGCCTTCTCGATCCCGGCCTGCTCCATCAGGGCTACGACATCCTTCGCATAGACGTCCGGCGTATAGGTCATGGGATCGGACGCCCGGTCCGAGCGTCCGCGCCCGCGCACGTCGACGGCCAGGACGCGGCGGCCGCTGTGGGCGATCAGGCCGGCGATGACGCCGAAATCGGCGCTGTTGCGAGTCAGGCCGTGGATGGCGATGACCGGCAGGCGCGCCGGACCTTCGGCCGGGGCGTAGTCGCGCGCGTAGAGGTTCAATCCGTCCGGCGAGGTCCAGCGCCGCTCGACGTAGCGGTCGGCCAGCGGGGTGGTCATCGGCATGGATCGTCTCCGAACAGCAGTTCCGTTCGAGCGACGTTAATTCATCGATTGCGGAATAGCGATCAGGCGAGCGCCAGATCGCGGATGAATTGATTGAGATCGCCCTCGGTGAAGCGGTGGCCCGCCACGCCCGCGCGTCGCGCCGCCTCCATGTCGGACGGCTGGTCGCCGATCATCAACGAGCGGGAGAGGTCGAGGTCGTGCTCGGCGGCGGCCCTCAACAACATGCCGGGATTGGGCTTGCGGTCGGGGTGGTCGGGATGGCGATAGCGTTCGTCAGCCGCTTCAGAATGGAAGGGGCAGGCGTAGACGGCGTCGATGCGTCCGCCGCCTTCGGCCAGCCGCGCGACCAGCCGGCGGTTGAAGTCGTGCATGGTCTCTTCGCTGAACATGCCGCGCGCCACGCCCGACTGGTTGGTGACGATGACGGTGACGTAGCCCGCCGCGTTCAGCCGCTTCACCGCCTCCGCCGCGCCGGGGATCAGCACCAGTTGATCGGGCCGGTGCGGATAGCCGCTGTCGACGATCAGCACGCCGTCGCGGTCGAGGAAGGCGGCGGGGCGCTGGGTCATGCGGGCTCCGTCAGCAGGGCCGAGAAGGCGGTCGTCAGGTGATAGAGGCTCGAGGCGGGAACGGCGGCGTCCAGCGGTCGTCCCTCGGCGTCAAAGGCGTCGATCCACAGGCCGGGCGTCGTCGTGGCCAGGTGGGTCTCGAACAGGCGATCGATCAATCCGGCCGCCCTGAGGTGTTCGCCGCGCGCATGCAGGACGCGCAGAAGCTCGGTCTGGGCCCACAGGCGTACGCCGCCGTCGCGGACCTGGCCGATCCGGTTGATCTCGCGCACGGCCAGCCCATCCGCGCGGACCCCGCAGGTCAGGGCGCTGGTGTAGAGAGCCCGCGCGGGAGAGCTCAGGTCCGGCAGGCCGAGACGCGCGGCTTCGCCCAGCAGCCAGACCCATTCCATGTGGTGCCCCGGCTCGATGCATTGACCTTCTGAGCCGGGGCGCGGGCTCCAGTCGGCCTCGTAGAACTCGCCCAGCATCAGATGCTCGCGGTCGAAGAAGCGCCGGTTGAACAGGTCCAGCACCGAGCGCGCCGCTGCCTCGAAGGTCGGATCTGGCGCTGTCGCCTGCCAGGCCAGCAGGGCCTCCAGCATGTGCATGTGCGGGTTCTGGCGGCGCGGCAAGACCGGGGGCAGGGCCTCCTGCCAGCCGCCGTGGACCGGATCGGCCATCTGCGCCTGGATGGCCGCCAGCGTCTCCAGCGCCAGCGGCTGCGCCTGTTCGTCCTTCAGCACGCGGTGCGCGGCGGCCAGGGCGAACAGGACGAAGGCCAGGTCATAGAGGTCGGGCGTGGCGTCGATCACGACCCCTGCGTCGTCCGCGGCGCGCACCCACAGGCCGTCGTCCCGGCGGTTGTTGCGGATCAGGGCGTCCAGCGCGGCGCGGGCGACGGGCTCGCCCTCGGTCCAGCCCAGCGCGACGGCCTGGATGAAGACATAGGTCTGGCGCGCCTGGACGCGGGTGCGGCGGGGGACGCCCGTGACGGGCCGCCCATTGAAGTCCAGCTTCTCGAAGAAGCGGTCCTGATCGTCGATCCCCGCCGTCGCCCACAGCGGCAGGGCCTGGCCGAACAGCCAGTCATGGACCCGGTTCCTGGCGGCGGCGTCGAAGCTCATGGCTCCGGCTTAGGCGGCGCTCCCGACTTTGCCAAGCCGCCCTTTCGTTGCATCGCGCAACGCGAAGTGACTCCGGGGGGTTTGTTCAGCACCCCGCCGCTTTGCTAGGACGCAGGCTGACACAGACGACCCGCCTTCGCGTCCGCGCCCCGGAAGACGATTCCCCGCTGCGCCGGCCCCATCGAGAGAGCGACATCGCAATGACCATTCCCTTCATCGACCTTCAGGCCCAGCGTCTGCGCCTCGGCGGCAAGATCGAGGCCGCCGTTCAGGAGGCCGTCGTCGGCGGCGCCTGGGTCATGGGCCCGCAGGTGCGCCAGTTCGAGGCCGACCTGGCCGCCTTCGGCAAGGCGAAGCACGCCCTGGGCTGCGCCAACGGCACCGACGCCCTGGCCCTGCCGCTGATGGCCTGGGGGATCGGGCGCGGCGACGCGGTCTTCGTCCCCAGCTTCACCTTCGCCGCCACCGCCGAGGTCGTGCCCTGGTTCGACGCCGAGCCGGTCTTCGTCGACGTGGACCAGAGCACCTACAACATGGACCCGGCGGCGCTGGAGCGCGCCATCGAAGGGATCAAGGCCGAAGGCCGCCTGACCCCGCGCGTGGTCATCGCCGTCGACCTGTTCGGCCAGCCCGCCGACTATCCGGCGATCAAGGCGATCTGCGACAAGCACGGGCTGAAGCTGATCTCGGATTCGGCCCAGGGCTTCGGCTGCACCATCGACGGCGCGCATCCGCTGGAATGGGCCGATGTGACCACCACCAGCTTCTTTCCGGCCAAGCCGCTGGGCTGCTACGGCGACGGCGGGGCGGTGCTGACCAACGACGACGACCTGGCCCAGCTGATGGATTCCATCCGGGTTCACGGCAAGGCGGTGGCGGTGGACCTGAAGGACCGCACCTTCGACCACGACCCCAAATATCTGAACATGCGCATCGGCCTGAACAGCCGTCTGGACACCATCCAGGCCGCCGTCCTGATCGAGAAGCTGAAGGTCTTCGCTGAAGAGATCGAATGGCGCAACGCCGCCGCCGCCCGCTACAACGAAGGCCTCCGTCCCCACGTCGCCAAGGTTCCGGACGTTCCGGCGGGCAATGTCTCCAACTGGGCGCAATATACGGTCGAGCATCCGGACCGCGACGCCCTCGCCGCGCACCTGAAGGAGCAAAGCGTGCCGACGGCGGTCTACTATCCGATCCCGCTGCACCTTCAGCCCGCCTATGAGCACTATCCGCGCGGCGCGGGCGGTCTGCCCGTCACTGAACGATTGAAGGATGTGGTGATCAGCCTGCCGATGCACGCTGATCTGGACGCGGCGACGCAGGACCGCATCATCGCCGCCGTCGCCAGCTTCAAGGCCTGATCCGCATGACCATCCACCAGACCCCCCTCAAGATCGGCGTCGCGGGCGCCGGCGTCATGGGCCGCAACCACGCCCGCGTCCTGGCCGAACTGCGCGACGTCGAACTGACGACCGTCTTTGATCCCGACGCCGTGACGGCCGAGGGCGTGGCCGCCGCCTATGGGGCGACCGCCGTGACGACCGCTGAGGCCTTCGTCGCCGCCGGTCTGGACGCCGCCGTCATCGCCACGCCGAACCGCTATCACGCCGAACTGGGCGTGGCCCTGCTGAACGCGGGCGTCCATGTGCTGGTGGAGAAGCCGATCGCGGCCACTGTGGCCGACGCCCAGGCTATGATCGACGCGGCCAGGGCCAATGACCGCGTGCTGATGGTCGGCCATGTCGAGCGCTTCAACCCGGCGGTCGAGACCGTCAAGCGCGCCATCGACGGCGACGAGATCATCTCCATCCAGATCACCCGCGTCGGCCCCTTCCCGCCGCGCATGGGCGAGGTCGGGGTGGTCATCGATCTGGCCGTGCACGACATCGACATCATCCGCCATCTGACGGGGTCGGAGATGACCGAGGTCCAGTCCCTGCTGGGCCACACCCATGCCTCGCGCGAGGACTCGGCCCTGCTGCAGTTCCGCATGGACAATGGGGTGATCGCCCACATCACCACCAACTGGGTCACGCCCTATAAGACCCGCGTCCTGCAGGTGGCGACCAAGAACCGCTTCATCGTCGCCGATCTGATCACCCGCCAGGTGACGGAATTCTTCGGCCAGCAGCCGGACGGCTCCTATTCGACGCGGATGCTGAACGCTTGGCCCGCCGAGCCGCTCAAGAAGGAGCACGAGGCCTTCATTCACGCCATCCGCACCGGCGAGACGGCGGCGGTCAGCGGCGAGGACGGCCTGCGCAATCTGGAAGTGGCGCTGAGGTGCCTGGGGGAGTGATCGCCTGATACTCCGCTCACCCCGGCGGACGCCGGAGCCCAGTGAGAACTGCAAGCGCGGCGTTTGGGGCCAAAGCACTGGATCCCGGCGTCCGCCGGGATGAGCGGGAGACTCTAGGCCTTCACCACCTGCATCGTCAGCCATTCGGCGATCAGGGCGGGCTTGTCGCCGCCGTCGATCTCGACGGTCAGTTCGTGCTTCAGCAGCCACCGGCCGCCGCCCTTGTCCTCAGCCGACAGCAGTTTGAAGCGGCCGCGCACGCGCGATCCCGACGGCGCCGGGGCGAGGAAGCGCAGGCGGTCGAAGCCGTAGTTCACCCCCATGACCAGATCGTCCAGCGGGGCGATCGCATCCATGCTCATGGCCGAGGCGAGGCTGAGGGTCAGGAATCCGTGCGCGATGGTCCCGCCGAAGGGCGTCGCCTTGGCGCGCTCGGGATCGACGTGGATGAACTGCTCGTCCTCGGTCAGTCCGGCGAAGGCGTCGATGCGCGCCTGATCCAGCGTGAACCAGCGGCTGACGCCGACCTCCTGACCGATCAGGGATTGAAGTTCGCTGGCCTTGGTCATGTGACGCCCTCCCGTTTGCGCCAGCCTTGCGCGGGGAGGGGGCGGAGGCAAGGCCTACCCTTCGAACCGTCCCTCGATGATTTCGCTGAACAGGCCGGGGTCGACGTTGCCGCCCGACAGGACGACGCCCGTGGTCAGACCCTTCGCCTCGACCTTGCCCGCCAGCAGGGCAGCCAGGGACACGGCGCCGCCCGGCTCGATCACCAGCTTCAGCCAGCGGAAGGCGAAACGCATGGCCTCGGCCACCTCGGCGTCGGTGACGGTCGCGGCGCCCGCCAGGCGCCGGTTGATCGGCCAGGTCAGCTCGCCCGGAATGGGCGCCATCAGGGCGTCGCAGATGGAAGGCGACCCTTGCGGATGGGCGGTGCGCCGGCCCGCCTCCAGCGAGCGGCGGGTGTCGTCGAAGGCGTCGGGCTCGACCACGATGACGCGGGTGTCGAGGCTCTGTTCGGCCATGACCAGATTGACCCCGGCGATCAGCCCGCCGCCCGAGGCGCCGCACAGCAGCTGGTCCATCGGCACGCCCGCCTGTTCGAGCATCTCGAGTCCAACAGTGCCTTGGCCCTCGATGATGAAGGGATCGTCGAACGGCGGGACCAGCACCGAGCCGCGCTCGGCCGCGATCTCGGCGCCGATGGCCTCGCGGCTTTCGGTCCAGCGATCGTAGAAGCGGACCTCGCCGCCGAAGGCGCGCACGCCCTCGACCTTCACCGTCGGGCTGTCGGACGGCATGACGATGACGGCGGGCGTGCCGACAGCCTTGGCCGCCGCCGCCACGCCCTGCGCGTGGTTGCCCGAGGAGTAGGCCACGACGCCGCGCGCCTTCTCTTCCTCGGTTAGGCGGCTGACGCGGTTGTAGGCGCCGCGGAACTTGAAGGCGCCCGCGACCTGAAAGGTCTCGGCCTTCATCAGGACGCGCCCGCCGACAGCCTCATTCAGGGCCGGATGCTCGATCAGCGGCGTGCGGACGGCGGCGGGGGCGATCTGGCGGGCGGCGTCGACGACGCCTTGGAAACTGGGCGTATGCATGGCTTCCCTCTTACGTCGCGGCGCAGGCTCTGCATAACTCACATCATGCAAGCAAATATGATCCTCGCCATCGACCAGGGCACGACCTCGACGCGGGCGATCGCGTTTGAGGTCTCGCCCGAGGGGGCCTTTCATGCGGTCGCCGTCAGCCAGATCGAGCTGGCGCAGCACTTCCCGCAGTCGGGCTGGGTCGAGCATGACGCGGCCGAGATCTGGCGCGCGACGCTGCAGACTTGTCGCGAGGTGGTCAGGAAGGCGGGCGGCGTCGGCCGCTTCGCCGCCATCGGCATCACCAATCAGCGCGAGACCTCGGTGATCTGGGACGCGGCGACCGGCGAGCCCCTGCACCGCGCCATCGTCTGGCAGGACCGGCGTACGGCTGAGGCCACGGGCAAGCTGGCGGCGGCAGGGCATGAGGCGATGGTGCAGGCGGCGACGGGCCTGATCCTCGATCCCTATTTCTCGGCCTCGAAATACGCCTGGCTGCTGGACGCCGTGCCTGGCGCGCGCGAACGGGCGGCGCGGGGCGAGGTCAAGCTGGGCACCATCGACGCCTGGCTGATCTGGAAGCTGACGGGCGGAAACAGCCACGCCACCGACGCCACCAACGCCAGCCGCACCAGTCTGATGGACCTGACGACGCGCACATGGCGACAGGATCTGTGCGCCCTGTTCGGCGTGCCGATGCAGGCTCTGCCGGAAATCCGCGACTGCGACGCCCTGTTGGGGAAGGCCGATGCGTCCCTGCTGGGTCGCGCCCTGCCCATTCATGGGTCGGCGGGGGATCAGCACGCGGCGCTGGTCGGACATGGGGCGCTGACGGCGGGGGACGCCAAGATCACCTACGGCACCGGCGCTTTTCTGGTGGCCAATGTCGGGGCGGCGCCGGTGGCCTCGACCTCGCGGCTGCTGGGGACGCTGGGCTATGCGGCGGGCGGCGAGGCGGCCTATGCGCTGGAGGGGTCCATCTTTTCGGCCGGATCGGCGATCCAGTGGCTGCGCGACGGGCTGAAGGTGCTGTCGGACTCGCGCCAGTCCGAGGCGGTGGCCCAGATGTTGAAGGACAACGGCGGGGTCTATCTGGTCCCCGGCTTTACCGGCCTCGGCGCGCCGTGGTGGGAGCCGGAGGCGCGGGGGACCGTCGTCGGCCTGACCCGCGACAGCGGCCCGGCGCACATGGTCCGCGCCGCGCTGGAGAGCCTGGCCTATCAGACCCGCGACCTGCTGGACGCCCTGACGAAGGACGGGGCGCCGCCGCTGAAACGACTCAAGGTCGACGGCGGCGTCACCGCCAACGCCTTCGCCATGCAGTTCATCGCCGACATCTGCGAGGTCGAGGTCGAACGCCCCGCCTTCCAGGAGATGACGGCCATGGGGGCGGCGCGGCTGGCGGCCTATGGCGTCGGCCTGACCGAGGCCCTGTGGACCGCCCCGGCCGAGGCGCCCGCCGTCTGGACCCCGCGCATGGGAGCCGAGGAGCGGGCGCGGCTGCTCAAGGGCTGGCGCGGCGCGGTCAGGGCGGCCATCATCGCCGCCCAGCCGGAGGAGGGGGAATGACCGAGGCCGCGGATTCACAGGCATTGGACGCTCAAACTGCGTTTTCGGGCACGCGCGAGGTGGACGAGCGCCATCGGCTGGACGAGGCGGCGCTGGACGCCTGGCTGGCGGCGAACGTCGAGGGCTACGCTGGGCCGCTGACCATCCGTCAATTCAAGGGCGGCCAGTCCAACCCGACCTATGAGCTGACCACGTCGGGCCGAACCTATGTGCTGCGTCGCAAGCCGCCGGGCGCGCTGCTGGCCAGCGCCCACGCCGTCGACCGGGAGTTCGCCGTCATTTCCGCCCTGCACGCCCAGGGTTTTCCTGTCGCGCGACCCTATACTCTGTGTTCGGACGATGGCGTCATCGGCTCCATCTTCTACGTCATGGAGAAGGTCGAGGGGCGCATCTTCTGGGACTTGAAGCTGCCCGGCCTGACACCGCCGGAGCGCCGCGCGATCTATGACGCCCAGGTCGATACGCTGGCGGCCCTGCACCGACTGGAGCCCGACGCCGTCGGCCTGGCCGACTACGGCAAGTCGGGGAACTATTTCGCCCGCCAGGTGGGGCGCTGGACCAAGCAGTATCGCGCCTCCAAGATCGAACCGATCGGGGCCATGGACCGGCTGATCGCCTTCCTGCCCGACAGCCTGCCGCCCGAGGGGCCGACGCGGATCGTGCATGGGGACTTCCGCCTCGACAATCTGATCCTCGATCCGGCCGAGGCGAAGGTGCGGGCGGTGCTGGACTGGGAGCTGTCGACCCTGGGCGACCCGATGGCGGACTTCTCCTATCTGCTGATCGCCTGGGTGATCCCGGCGACCCTGCGCAACGGCCTGGCCGGGGCCGATCTGAAGGCGCTGGGCATTCCTTCGGTCGAGGAGACGGTCGAACGCTATGCGCAGAAGACCGGGACGGCGGCGCCGACGAACCTGGATTGGCTGTTCGCCTATAATCTGTTCCGGCTGGCGGCCATCTGTCAGGGCATCGCTGGACGGGTGCGCGACGGCACCGCCGCCAGCGCCCATGCGAAGGCCATGGCGGCCCAGGTCGGCCCGCTTTCGGATGCGGCCTGGGGCTTTGCGCGCAGGGCCGGGGCCTAGCGGAGCTATATGGAAACAGTTTTTGTTACGGATAGATTTGTGAAACGCCCTCGGAAGGCCTACCTTCCCATCAGGAGCATGAACCTTGATGTCTGACAGCCAACGTTTTCCCGTCGCCGCCCACGCCCTGGCCTATCTGGCCCACAAGGGCGCCTATGCGGCGACCGAGGCCGAGCCGAGCGCCGTCCTGGCGGCTTCGGTGCCGACCAACCCGGTGGTGATCCGCCGGGTCACGGCCCTGCTGGCCAAGGCGGGCCTGATCGCCACGCGCCCCGGCGCGTCGGGCGGCTCGTGGCTGCTGCGGCGGCCCGAGGATATTCGCCTGGATGAGGTGCTGAAGGCGGTGAACGGCTGCGCCCAACTGGGCTCGCCGCCCGCCGGGGCCAAGGGCTGCCCGGTCGGCGAGCATATTCCGCGCCAGGTGGCCAAGGCCCTGACGGCGGCGGATCAGGCGGCGGGCGCGGCCCTGTCGAAGATCACCATCGCCGACCTGCTGGCCGAAGATTCCGAGGTGCTGCGTCCGTTCGCGCCGCATCCGTGCTGCCCCAACGCCGACGCGGCCTGACGAGGCGTCCTTGGGGGAGGGGCGTCGCACTGTTCTGATCACGGGCGCTTCGGCGGGCATCGGCGCCGCCCTGGCGCGCGTCTGCGCGGCGCGGGGCCATGACCTGATCCTGACCGCCCGGCGCGAAGGGCCGCTTCAGGCCCTGGCTGAGGAGCTGGCCGCCGCCCACGGCGTCGCCGCGACCGTCGTCGTCGCTGATCTGGCCGAGCCCGAGGCGCCTGCGCGCCTGGTCGAGGCGATCGCGGCGCGGGGATTGAGCGTCGACGGCCTGATCAACAATGCGGGCTTCAGCCGCACCACGGGCTTTCTGACGACCGATCCGGACGACCACGCCGCCATGATCCGCGTCATGCTGAGCGCGCCGGTCGAGCTGTCGCGCCTGGTGCTGCCCGGCATGGTCGCGCGCGGCTGGGGCCGGGTGCTGAACGTAGCCTCCCTGGCCGGACAGATGCCGGCGACGGGCGGCGACACGCTTTACGGCCCGATCAAGAGCTTCCTGATCAAGGCGTCGCAGGGGTTGTGGCTGGAGACGCAAGGGACCGGCGTGCACGTCACTGCCCTGTGCCCCGGCTACACCTACACCGAGTTCCACGACGTCAACGGCTCGCGCGATCAGGTCTCGGCCGCCTATCCGAAGTGGATGTGGATGGACGCCGACCGCGTGGCCCGCATCGGCTGGGACGCGGTCGAGGCCAACCGGCCGCGCGTGACGCCGGGCGCAGCCAACAATGTGCTGGCGGCGCTGGGCGGGCTGCTGCCCGACGCCCTGGCGCTGAAGATGGTCGGCGGCCACGCCAAACGGCTGGACCGCCTCTAGAGCTTTTAGTGGCCGCCGGACGGGTAGGGAGTGGTGACGCCCGCGCTGAACATGCCCGGCAGGGCTTCGCCCAGACCCATCAGGATGAACTGGATCGCCAGGGCGCACAGGATCAGGCCCAGCACCCGCACCACGATGGCCATGCCGACGTCGCCCAGCAGGCGGCTGATCGGGCCGGTGGCGGCGAAGCACAGGAAGGTGACGACGCAGGCGGCGACCATGGCGGTCAGCGAGGCGGCCGTGCCCGCTGCGCCCAGCTTCTGGGCCTCGCCCGCCTGGATGATGATGGCCGAGATGGCGCCCGGTCCGATCATCAGGGGAATGGCGAAGGGCACGATCAGACGCTTGAACCGGCGCTTGGCGTAGCCGCGCACGTCCTGGGCGTCGGTCGCGGCGTCGGCGTCGGCGAAGATCTTGAGGAAGTCCTCGCGCGCCATGTCCAGACCCAGCAGCAGCAGCAGGATGCCGCCCGCGATGCGGAAGGCGGCCAGCGAAATGCCGAAGAACTGCAGCAGGCCCAGGCCCGTGAAGAAGAAGAAGCCGAGGAAGACCGCCGCGAAGGCGCAGATCATGGCCGAGACGGTGATGCGCTGGCGCAGAGAGGCGCCCGCCGTCGCCGCCGCGAAGATCGGCACATTGCCGATCGGGTCCAGCAGGGCGAACAGCGCCACGAACAGGTTGACCCCCAGATCGACCGCGTTCATTGCTTGCCCCCGCCTTAGAAAACCCGCCGCGCGACCGCGACCCCTTGTCTCACCTATCGGGGCATCCGCGCGCGCCTGCAAGCCGCCGAGAGCCGGAAATGTCAGCAGACCGTCCCAATCGCCCCTTCGACCCGCGCGTCATCTGCGCCCTGGACGTGCCGACGACCGATGAGGCGCGCGCCCTGGTCGAACGGATCGGCGATGCGGTCGGCTTCTACAAGGTCGGGCTGCAGCTGTTCGCCTCGGACGGCATGGGGCTGGCGCGCGAGCTGAAGGCGTCGGGCGCCCAGGTGTTCCTGGACTGGAAGCTGCACGACATCGGCGCGACGGTGGAGAAGGCGACGGCGGTGCTGGCGAATGCGGGCTGCGACCTGCTGACCGTTCACGCCCGGCCGCAGGTGATGGCGGCGGCGGCGCGCGGCGCGGCGGGATCGGAGCTGAAGATCCTGGGCGTCACCGTCCTGACCAGCTTGACCGACGACGATCTGAAGGCGGACGACCACAGCCTGTCGGCGGCCGAACTGGTCGAGCAGCGGGTGCGTCAGGCGTTGGAGGCCGGTATCCACGGTGTCGTCTCCAGCCCGCATGAGGCGGGCCGCGCGCGTGAAATCGCGGCGGGGGCGGGGCGTGAGGACTTCCTGATCGTGACGCCGGGCGTGCGGCCCGCAGGCGCGGCCATGGACGATCAGGCGCGCGCCGCGACCCCGGCCAGCGCCCTGCAATCGGGGGCGACCCATCTGGTCATCGGCCGTCCGATCACCGCCGTCGCCGATCCGCGCGCGGCGGCCCAGGCGATCACCCAGGAGGTCGCCCTGGTCTGAGGCCTATGGGCTTGATCCGTAAGGGGTCTGCTTCACGTGAAACAAGGAGGGCGGCGTCTGCGGACGCCGCCCTTTTTCGTATCAGCCGCGTTCGCCGCGTTCCTGGCGGTAGGGCCGCTCGGTCAGAGACGGCGGCGCCGGCGGGGCGGGCGGCACGGCGTAATAGCCCTGGTCGAAGTTCACAACCGGCGGAGCGGTTTCGACGCGCGGCGGCTCGACGTAGACGTTGGGGCGGGCCACCTCGACCTGGGCCGGGGCGACGCGCACGTCGGCGGCGGCCACATGGACCGGCGGCGGCGCCACGTGGACGCGGGCCGGTTCGACGTAGACCGGGGCCGGCTGCACATAGACCGGCGGCGATTCCACATAGACGGGCGGTTGCGAGACATAGACCGGCGGCTGGCTGACGTAGACCGGCTCTGAACGGTAGTAGACGGGCTGGGGCGGCGGGCCGCAACGGCCGCAGTCCTGGCCGTATCCGCCCTGATAATAGCCCTGCTGGTAATAGCCGCCGCCGCTGTACTGGCCGCCGTAACCGCCATAGCCGTAGCGCGCCCAGGGGTAGCGGCCGTAGCCGTCGACCGGATAGCCGAAGGGCATGGAGCGGGTGACGCCGGAATAGGCGTAGCCGCCGTGCTGGATCGGCGGCTGCGACGGAGCGATCACGACCGGCGGACGAACTCCGGCGCCGCCGTAGCCGTAACCATAGCCGTAGCTTTCGATCGGGCCGTAGCCGCCCTGCCAGCCGGTGTCGCTGTACCAGGTCTGGGCGCGGGTCTGGATCACGGGACCGCGGGCGTAGCCGGCGGCGGCGTTGTATCGGGCGCCGGCCTGATGAGCCTCGGCCGCTCCGGCGATGAGGATCGCCGCGCCTGCGGCGGCGTAGAATAGAGCCTTCATGGCTGCGCTCCTTGTTTCAGCCGTAAAGGTTAATGCGGATCTGGCCGGAGCGTTCACTATTCTCCCGTCAAGGGAACCGGGAGGCCGCATCGGCGGGAGGCATGAGGCGTCCAGACCGTCTTCGCTCAGGCAGCGAGTCGCTGCGCGGCGAGCGTTGGCGCTCTACCAGCTCGAGCAGCGAACCGCCGCGCGGGGAGCGCTAGCGTCCTAACCAGCTCAAGCAGCGAGCCGCCGCGCGGTGAGCGCTAGCGCCCTAAAAGTCCACTGCTAGACCCTTCTTCTCCCAGTCGCCGAAACGGGTGGGCTCCGGTCCCTTGCGGCCGCCGACCTCGTTCGGAAGCGCGGCGGCCTCCTCGGCGGCGCGGCGTTCGGCCGCCTCCAGCAGGGCGCGGCGGGCGGCCTCGTTCAGGGGGCGCTCGGACGTGGCGTGGGGCACGTCGGCGTTGAAGGCTTCCTCGGGGGAAGGTTCGGTCGGGTGTTCAGTCGGGGGGGTGGGCTGTTCGGTCACAGGTCGCCTGCCTTGAGAGCGGGGATACTGGGGCTCAAATAGACGTTCCGGCTGAACACGCCACCCCTTGAAGTCCGACAGCGCGACCGAAGCCCGTATGAACCATCTGAAGACATTCGCCCTGCTGGCCGTGATGACCGCCCTGTTCATGGGGATCGGCTATCTGATCGGCAAAGGGCCCGGCATGGCGATCGCCCTGGTCGCGGCGGCGGGCATGAACCTGTTTTCCTATTGGAATGCGGACAAGATCGTCCTGAAGATGTACCGCGCCCAGCCGGTGGACGAGACCCACCCCAACGCCGTGGTGCGCGCCTATGTCGCCGATGTGAAGCAGATGGCCGGCGACGCGGGCCTGCCCCTGCCCAACATCACCATCATTCCGAACGATCAGCCGAACGCCTTCGCCACGGGACGCAATCCTCAAAATGCGGCGGTGGCGGCGACGACGGGCCTGCTGGACATGCTGACGCGCGAAGAGATTCGCGGCGTCATGGCGCACGAGCTGGCCCATGTGAAGAACCGCGACACCCTGACCATGACGGTCACGGCGACGGTGGCGGGCGCCATCGCCATGCTGGCCAACTTCGCCCTGTTCTTCGGCGGCGGCGACGACCGCGAGCGGCCGGGCGGCATGATCGGGACCATCGCCCTGATGCTGCTGGCGCCGATGGCGGCGGGTCTGGTGCAGATGGCCATCAGCCGCACTCGCGAATATGAAGCCGATCGCGTCGGCGCCGAGATCGCCGACGACCCTCAGGCCCTGGCCTCGGCCCTGCAGAAGATCGAGGCCTATGCGCGCGGGGCGGTCAACGCCCCGGCCGAGCGCAATCCGGCGACGGCCCATATGTTCATTATCAATCCGCTGAACGGAAAGGGGGCGGACAATCTGTTCTCGACCCACCCGGCCACCGGCAATCGCGTCCGCGCCTTGATGGAACTGGGCGCGAAGATGGGCATGGGCGGGCGCATGCGTCCGACGGCGGCCTTCGTGGCGCCTGCGCCTGTCGCGTCCGCCGCGCCGATCCGGGGAACCAGCGTGCCGACGACCGACGACGCCCCCGCCGCGCCGCCGCGCGGGCCGTGGGGCTGAGGCTTCCGCAAGTATGGGGCTTTGCGTGAGCGGGCTTAAGCCGCTAGAGCGAAATCGGTTCAGTTGGACGAGTGTCCAACTGAACACAGATATTCGCTCCAAGCATAATTCTGGACCATTGTTCTGGGTTCAGTCGATTTCGACTGAACCGAAAATGGTCTAGAGCGCGCGCCATGACCGACGAGACCGATCCCAAACCGTCCGACGCCGACCGCCCTGAATGGGCCAAGGCGCATGGCCCGCTGCGCTCCTTCGGGCGCATCAAGTCGCGGCCGATCAAGGCGAAGCAGGCGGCCCTGTTCGACACCCTGATGCCGCGCATCGCCGTGCCGGACCCGGCCAAGGGGCCGATCGACCCTCAAGCCCTGATGCTCGGCGCGAAAGCGGCGTGGCTGGAGATCGGTTTCGGCGGCGGCGAGCATCTGGCGGCCCAGGCGGCGCGCCATCCCGAGGCGGTGATGATCGGCTGCGAGCCCTTCCTGAACGGCGTCGCCTCGGCTTTGCGTCACGTCGAGGAAGGCGGGCTTCAGAATGTGCGGCTGCACGCCGACGACGCCCGCGCGGTGATGACGGCCCTGCCGGACGCCTCGCTGGACCGGGTGATGATCCTATTCCCCGACCCCTGGCACAAGGCGCGCCACAACAAGCGCCGCTTCCTGCAGGACGAGACGGCGGTGGAGATCGCCCGCCTGCTGAAGCCGGGCGGCCGCGTGCGTTTCGTCACCGACTGGCTGGACTACGCCGACTGGGCGCTGGAGCGGCTGGCGCGTACGCCGGGGCTGGCGCGCCGGGAGACGGGCGCCGACTGGTTCGCCGCGCCCGAAGACCACGTCGTCACCCGCTATGAGGAAAAGAAGCTGGGCGACACCGATCCGATCTTCCTGGAGTTCGAACGCCTGGCCTGAACCTACGGCCTGGACGATTCTACGAACGACGGTTTTCTTTGTGTTTACTCCCGTCCGTCACCTTGGCTTTGACAGTCAGGGGGATGATGTATGGGCGGTTTGACGATCAGCGGGCGGGTGAACCTGCTTTCGGTGCTGGCGGTGGCCGGACTTCTGCTGGTCGCGGGCCTGTCGTTGATGAAGCTTGACGGCGTGCTGCGCGATGAGATCGCGGACCGCACCCAGAAGACCGTCGAGGTGGCCCATAGCGTCGTCGCCCACTATCACGCCCAGGAGCGGCTGGGCGTCATGACCCGCGCCCAGGCTCAGGCCGCCGCCCTGTCGACCCTGCGCGCCCTGCGCTATGGTCAGGACGACTATTTCTGGGTCAACGACATGCAGCCGCGCATGGTGATGCACCCCTTCAGCCCGCAGCTGGAAGGGGAGGATCTGAGCGCCAAGACCGACGCAGACGGCGTCTTCATGTTCCGCGAGATGACCGAGGTCGCCCGGCGCGACGGCGGGGGCTTCGTCAACTATCGCTGGGCCAAGCCGGGCCAGCAGGAGCCTGCGCCCAAGGTGTCCTATGTCCAGGCCTTCAAGCCGTGGGGCTGGGTGATCGGTTCGGGCGTCTATACGGACCAGATCGTCGCCGCTGTGGGGCGTGCGGCCCTGGCTCTGGGCGGGATGGCGCTCGCCGTGGCGGTCGCCGTGGGCGCCGCCGGATGGTTCCTGGGGCGATCGGTGGCGCAGCCGGTGGTGGCCCTGGCCGCGCGGATGAAGCGCCTGGCGGACGGCGACAGGACGACAGCCATTCCGGGCCTGGCGCGGCGTGACGAGATCGGGCGGATGGCCGGCGCCCTTGAGGTGTTCCGCGACGCCGCCATCGCCAACGACCGCCTGGAGGCCGAAGCTGCGGCCCAGCGTCAGGCGGCCGAAGAGGAGCGCATCCGCGTCGAGGCTGAAAAGGCCCAGACGGCCGAGGAGGACCGCATCGCCATCACCGCCCTGGGGCAGGGCCTGAACGCTATGGCGTCGGGCGACCTGACCCATCGCATGACCGTGTCGGTGGCGCCCAAGGCGGAGCAGCTGAAGGCCGACTTCAACGCCGCCATCGCACAGTTGGAAAGCGCCGTGGCGGCGGTCGTGGCCAATGTCGCGGCCATTCGCTCGGGCTCGAACGAGATTTCCCAGGCGTCGGACGACCTGTCGCGCCGCACCGAACAACAGGCGGCCAGCCTGGAAGAGACGGCGGCGGCTCTGGATCAGATCACCGCCACGGTGAACCGGACCGCCGACGGCGCCCGTCAGGCTTCGGGCGTGGCGCATTCGGCGCGCGATGACGCCGAGGGCAGCGGCCAGGTGGTGCGCGACGCCGTGGAGGCCATGAGCCGGATCGAGGCGTCGTCCAACCAGATCGGCGACATCATCGGGGTGATCGACGAGATCGCCTTCCAGACCAACCTTCTGGCGCTGAACGCCGGCGTCGAGGCGGCGCGCGCGGGCGACGCCGGCCGCGGCTTCGCCGTGGTGGCCTCCGAAGTGCGCGCCCTGGCCCAGCGTTCGGCCGAGGCGGCCAAGGAGATCAAGGCTTTGATCTCGGCCTCCAGTCAGCAGGTCGGCGCGGGGGTGGCCCTGGTCGGACAGACGGGCGAGGCCCTGCAGCGCATCGTCGGCCGCGTGGCCGAAATCGACGGCCTGGTCGCGGAGATTTCGGCCTCGGCCCAGGAGCAGGCGACAGGCCTGCAGCAGGTCAACACCGCCGTGAACCAGATGGATCAAGTCACTCAGCAGAATGCTGCGATGGTCGAGGAATCGACGGCCGCCAGCCACTCGCTGGCCCAGGAGGCCGACGTCCTGGCCGCCTCGGTGGCGCGTTTCCGCATCGGAGGGGCTGTCGCGCCCGCGCCATCGTCTGCGCCGGCCTCGGCGCCTCGGACCGTCGCGGTGCTGAAGACCGTCGGTCGCGGCGGCGCCGCTCGGCTGCAAGAGGTCGAGGACGACTGGGAGGAGTTCTGACCGGACGGCCTGATCGTATGGCCTTGATTGTCATGGGGTGACGGCGGGGGCTGACACGGCCCCCGCTTTCGCCTATATGACCGCTCACATCGTTAGACCGACGTCCAACGGCGTCGTATCAAGCGGCGGCCCGGACGGACCGTCGCTTTTGTTTTTGGAGTAGCCGCTTGCGGGCCAAGACCGCCGAAGACCGTGCTCTGCTGGAGCTGATCGACCCCGTGGCCGAGAGCCTGGGGCTGGCGGTCGTGCGCGTGCGCCTGATGGGCGGGACGCTGCGTCGCCGCCTGCAGATCATGGCCGAGCGCCAGACCGACCACGACATCTCGGTCGAGGAGTGCGCCCGTCTGTCGCGCGCCGTGTCCGAGGTGCTGGACGCCGCCGACCCGATCTCGGGCGAATATCTGCTGGAAGTCTCGTCGCCCGGCATCGACCGGCCGCTGACGCGCCTGATCGACTTCGACCTGTTCGAAGGGCTGGAGGCCCGGCTCGAGACCGACCGCATGGTCGAGGGCCGCAAGCGCTTCAAGGGCGTCGTGGCCGGGACCGAGGGCGAGAACATCGCCATCGATCTGGACGGCGAGGACGAGACCGCCCTCATCCCCTTCGCCTGGCTGGCCGACGCCAAGCTGGTGCTGACCGACGAACTGCTGAAACGCGGCGCGGCCCTGCGCGCGGCGCGTGGCGAACCCGAAGACGACGGCCTGCCGGAAGGCGCGCCCGACGCTGAACAATCCAACTCCGACTCCACTAAGGACGACGCCTGATGGCCGTGACCGGAATCTCCGCCAACCGTCTGGAACTGCTCTCCATCGCCGACGCCGTCGCGCGCGAGAAGAACATCGACCGGGAGATCGTCATCGAGGCGATCGAGGAAGCGATCCAGAAGGGCGCCAAGTCGCGCTATGGCGCGCACCACGACATCCGCGCCCAGATCGACCACAAGACCGGCGAGCTGAGCCTGACCCGTCACGTCACCATCGTCGCTGACGACTGGGAGCCGGAAGACGAGCTGGAAGAGTTCAACGACAGCGCCATGGTGCGCCTGCGCGACGCGCTGAAGCGCGACGCCGAGGCCGAGGTCGGCAAGGAATACGTCGAGATCCTGCCGCCGTTCGAGTTCGGCCGCGTCCAGACCCAGATGGCCCGCCAGGTCGTGACCGGAAAGGTCCGCGAGGCCGAGCGCGCCAACCAGTACGAAGAGTTCAAGGATCGCGTCGGCGAGATCGTCAACGGCACGGTCAAGCGCGTCGAATACGGCAACACCATCGTCGACCTGGGCCGTGGCGAAGGCATCATGCGCCGCGACCAGTCGATCCCGCGCGAGGTGTTCAACGTCGGCGACCGCGTCCGTACCTACATCTACGACGTGCGCCCGGAGGCCAAGGGCCCGCAGGTCATGCTGTCGCGCGCCCATCCCGGCTTCATGGCCAAGCTGTTCGCCCAGGAAGTGCCGGAAGTCTACGACGGCGTGATCGAGATCCGCGCCGCCGCCCGCGACGCCGGTTCGCGCGCCAAGATGGCCGTCCTGTCGAACGACAGCTCGATCGACCCCGTCGGCGCCTGCGTCGGCATGCGCGGCTCGCGCGTTCAGGCGGTCGTCGCCGAACTGCAGGGCGAGAAGATCGACATCATCCAGTGGAACGAGGACGAGCCGACCTTCATCGTCAACGCCCTGGCCCCGGCCGAAGTGGCCAAGGTGGTGCTGGACGAAGAAGCCGACCGCGTTGAAGTCGTGGTGCCGGACGAGCAGCTGTCGCTGGCCATCGGCCGTCGCGGCCAGAACGTCCGCCTGGCCTCGCAGCTGACCGGCTGGCAGATCGACATCATCACCGAGTCCCAGGACTCCGAGCGTCGCCAGCGCGAGTTCGCCGAGCGCACCGCCCTGTTCCAGGAAGCCCTGGACGTGGACGAGACGATCGCCCAGCTGCTGGTCACCGAAGGCTTCGCCACGGTCGAGGATCTGGCCTTCGTCGAGGCTTATGAAATCTCCGAGATCGAAGGCTTCGACGAGGACACGGCCGAAGAGCTGCAGACCCGCGCCCGCGAACACCTGGAGCGTCAGGCGGCCGAGCTGGACGCCAAGCGCGTGGCCCTGGGCGTCGAAGACGGCGTTCTGGAAGTGCCGGGCGTGACCGCCGCCATCGCCGTCGCCTTGGGCGAAGGCGGGGTGAAGACGGTCGAGGATCTGGCCGACCTGGCCACCGACGAAATCCGCGGCGGCTATGAAGTGCGCGGCGGCGAGCGCGTGAAGGTTCCGGGCGTGCTGGAAAGCTTCAATCTGAGCCAGGAAGACGCCGAAATGCTGATCTTGCAGGCGCGCGTGGCCGCTGGCTGGATCGACGCTTCGGAACTGCCTCAGCCGGAATACGTCGAGGAAGAAGCTTTCGAGGAAGAGGCCGAAGCCGAGGGCGATGAAGACGCCGTCGCGGCTGACGCTGACGTCGACGCTGATGCAGAGGCCGCTTCCGGCGACCTCGACGATCAGTCCCGCGACATGTGATGGGAGCCGCAGCCGTCCATGAGGTCGTCCGAGACGTTGATCGATAGGGATCGTCAGGACCTGGCGTCGCGCCAGGCCCTTGATGAATCTCGCCTGATCCGTTTCGTGGCGGCCCCGGACGGGGCGGTGGCGCCCGATCTGGGGCGCAAGCTTCCGGGGCGCGGCCTGTGGGTCGCGGCCGATCGCGCCTCGCTTGAGGCCGCGATCAAGAAGAACTTGTTCGCGCGGGCGGCCAAGGCGCCGTTGAAGCCCGCCGCGGACCTGCCTGATGTGGTCGAAAGCCTGCTGGTTCGGCGCTGCCTGGACCAGCTGGGTCTTGCCCGGCGCGAAGGCGTGCTTATCTCTGGGTTCGAGAAATGCGCTGCGGCGATCCGCAGCGGCCGCGCCGCCTGGCTGATTGAAGCCGCCGACGGCTCGGCCGATGGGCGCGGCAAGCTTCTGGCCCTCTCCAGACACGCCTCGCCCGCCCCCGAAATCTGCGGGGCTTTCAGCGCGGACGATTTGAGTTTGGCCCTTGGGCTGGAAAATGCGATACACGCCGTCCTGCTGCAAGGCGGGCGGGCCGATCGCTGGACCATGGAGGTTCAGCGGCTGGCGGGATTTCGACCTCTCTGTCCCCAGAGCTGGAACCGGGCGGGGCCCGAACACGGCGCAGAGGACGACCGGAGCGCGGCTCCGGAAGGAGAGCCTTAGGGTTTGAGCGGCTGCGGGCCTGTTTCCGAAACAACGGAGGCGGGGCCGCATTCTGCTATGGGTGATTGAGAGACGAAGGCGGAATTCTCCGCCCTGAGTAAAGCGACCGGATGAGCGACGAAAACAACAATTCCAACGACGGCAAGACTCCTGCCAACACGCCTTCGCAAACGGGGCCGCGCGCGCCGTTGAGCCTGAAGCCGCGTGCGGCGGGCTCGGTCTCGACCGGCACGGTGAAACAGAGCTTCAGCCACGGCCGTTCCAAGACCGTCGTCGTCGAGACCAAGCGCCGCGCCGGCCCGCAGGGCGGGCATCAGCGTCCGCAGGGCTTCGACGTCGCGCGTCCGCGCCCCGAAGGCGGCGCGCCGCGTTCGGCCGCGCCGCGTCAACCGGCCGGCGGCGCCCTGTCGCCCGAGGAACAGGAGGCGCGTCGCCGCGCCATCGCCCTGGCCACGCAACAGGCCGCCGAGCGCGAACGCAAGGCGGTCGCCGCCAAGGCCGCCGCCGAGGCCGCCGAGCGCCAACAGGCCGCCGCCGTCGAGGCCGCCGCCGCCAAGGCCGCGGCTGAAGCCGCCGCCGCCAAGGCCGCAGCCGAGGCCGCCCGCGTGGAGGCCGCCAAGCTGAGCGCAGCGGCGCCCGCCCCCACGCCGGCCAAGCCTGCCGCGCCGAAGGTTGAAGCGCCCAAGGTCGAGGCTCCGAAGGTCGAAGCCAAGCCTGAGCCGGCCAAGCCGGCGGCCCCGGCCGCGCCCAAGCGCCCGGCCGTCAACTTCGGCCAGCGCGCGCCCAAGATCCCGACCGGCCGCGCGCCGCTGGAGCGTCCCGCCTTCGGCGGTCGTTCGGCTCGCGAACAGGCCATGGGCGACGGCGAGCGTCCGCAGGCCCGTGAACAGGCGCCGCGCGAAGGCGGCCGCGATGGCGCCGAGCGTCCTGCGCGTCCGGCCCAGACCGTCCGCTATTCGGCGCTGAACCCGCGCCCGGCCCCCGGCGCCCGCACCGGCGCGCCCGGCGCTTCGCGTCCCGGCGCCCGTCCGGCCCCGAACCAGCCTCCGGCCCAGCCCGAAGTGGCGCGCCCCAGCCGCGCCGGCGGCGGCTTCGCCCGTCCGGCCACCGGCCGCGAGGACGATCGCGAGAAGCGTTTCGCCGACAACGCGCCCGGCAAGGCCGTCAGCCGCACGCGCGGCGAGCCCAAGCGCCGCGAAGGCCGCCTGACCATCCATTCGGTGGCGGGAGGCGACGAGGACGCCGTCGAGCGCATGCGCTCGCTGGCCTCGGTGCGCCGTGCTCGCGAACGCGAGAAGGAAAAGCGCCGCGGCGGCTCGACCGAGACGCCGAACCGTCCGCGTGAAGTGGTCATCCCCGACACCATCACCGTCGGCGAACTGGCCAACCGGATGGCCGTGCGCGGCGTCGACATCATCAAATTCCTGATGCGTCAGGGCCTGATGATGAAGATCAACGACGTGATCGATTCCGACACCGCCGAACTGGTGGCCGAGGAATACGGCATGGCCGTCAAGCGCGTGTCCGAATCCGACGTTGAAGAAGGCTTCATCGCCGACGCCGACGACGCCGACGCGGGCGAGATCCGCGCCCCGGTCGTGGCCATCATGGGCCACGTCGACCACGGCAAGACCTCGCTTCTGGACGCGCTGCGCACCACGGACGTGGCGGGCGGCGAAGCCGGCGGCATCACCCAGCACATCGGCGCCTATCAGGTGCGCCTGGCCGACGGTCAGCGCATCACCTTCCTGGACACGCCGGGCCACGCGGCCTTCTCGGCGATGCGGGCGCGCGGCGCCAACGTCACCGACATCGTCGTCCTGGTCGTGGCGGCCGACGACGGCGTCATGCCGCAGACGGTCGAGGCCATCCAGCACGCCAAGGCGGCGGGTTCGCCGATCATCGTGGCGGTCAACAAGATCGATAAGCCGGACGCCAATTCGCAGAAGATCGTCAACGAGCTGCTTCAGTATGAAGTCATCTCCGAGAGCCTGGGCGGCGACACGCAGATCATCGAGCTGTCAGCCAAGGAGAAGATCAACCTCAACGGTCTGACCGACGCCATCCTGCTGCAGGCTGAAGTCATGGACCTGCGCGCCAACGCCGACCGTTCGGCCGAGGGCGTGGTCATCGAGGCCAAGCTGGACAAGGGCCGCGGCCCGGTCGCGACCGTCCTGGTCAAGCGCGGCACGCTGAAGCGCGGCGATATCGTCGTGGCCGGTTCGGCCTGGGGCAAGGTTCGCGCCCTGCTGAACGAGCGCAACGAGCAACTGCCTGAAGCCGGTCCGTCGGTTCCGGTCGAGATTCTCGGCCTGGACGAGGCGCCGTCGCCGGGCGACGTCTTCGCCGTGGTGGAATCCGAGGCCCGCGCCCGCGAACTGACGGAATACCGTCAGCGCGTGAAGCGCGAGAAGACCCAGGTCTCGGGCGGTTCGCTGTCGCTGGTCGACATGATGTCGAAGCTGCAGTCCAAGAAGGTCAATGAACTGCCGGTCCTCATCAAGGCCGACGTTCAGGGCACGGCCGAAGCCATCGTCGGCTCGCTGGACAAGATGGGCAACGACGAGGTCCGCGCCCGCACCGTCTATTCGGGCGCCGGCGGCATCACCGAGAGCGACGTCAACCTGGCCAAATCGGCCGGGGCGCCGATCCTGGGCTTCAACGTCCGCGCCTCGAAACAGGCGCGCGACCTGGCCGAGCGTGAAGGCGTCGAGATCCGTTACTACTCGATCATCTACGACCTGCTGGACGACATTAAGGGCGTGCTCTCGGGCATGCTGGCTCCGCTCCAGCGCGAAACCTTCCTGGGCAACGCCAAGGTGCTGCAGACCTTCGACATCACCAAGGTCGGCCGGGTCGCGGGCTGCCGCGTCACCGAGGGCGTGGTCCGCAAGGGCGCGCGCGTCCGCATCATCCGCGACGACGTGGTGGTGCTGGAGCTGGGCGTGCTCAACACGCTCAAGCGCTTCAAGGACGAGGTCAACGAAGTGCCTTCGGGTCAGGAGTGCGGCATGCAGTTCGCCGGCTTCCAGGACATCAAGGAAGGCGACTACATCGAGTGCTTCACCGTCGAAGAGATCAAGCGCACCCTGGACTAGGACGCTTGAGCCTCACGGCCTGAAACATGAAGGGCGCGGTTTCCACGGAAGCCGCGCCCTTTGTCTTTGGGATGAGCGGGTGAGTGAGGTCAGGTCTCGACGGCGGACTTCAACGCGCCATCCGCGAAGGTCAGGGTGAAGCGCTGAACCGGCGTCGCGGCGTTCGCCTGAAGCTCAATCTCCAGCCGTTCTCCGCACAGTTCGGCGCCGAGCAGGTCGACCTCAATCTCCCCCAGCCAGGCGCGGCCCGTGACCTGCTGATAGGTTTGCTCCAGCTCCAACCGGCACGGCGTTCCGTCGGCGCCCGTCCAACTCCATTGACCTGCGACCGAGGCGGGAACCGTCCATTTGTAGATGTAGCCGTCGGCGACCTTGATCCGCTCGTCGGCCTGCCAGTCGCCCATGTCGAAGGCGTGGGAGACGATGCGGGCGCCGGGCTTCAGCTGGCTGAGCAGGCGCGGGCGCAACTGCACATTGATGGACTGAAGGAGATAGAGGCTGACCACGGTGGCCTCGCGGACATCGACGCTGAACAGGTCTTCCTCGCGGAAGTCGACCATGTGTTCGACCCCGGCCCAGCCGGCGAACTCCATGGCGTCGGCGATCCGCAGGGGGTCGACGTCGACGCCGACGCCGCGCGCGTCGCGATCGCGGGCGGCGGCGATGACGATGCGTCCGTCGCCGCAGCCGAGATCATACAGACGATCGCCGGGACCGACGCCCGCTAGACTCAGCATGGCCTCGACCGTGTCCTCCTCGGTCGGCACGAAGGGCACGGCGAGGTAGTGATCCGGATCCTGGGCGTAGTTGTCGATGTCGAAGGGGTCTCTGAACACGGTCTTGGGTCATGTAGCGGGGGGAGGGGTAATCATGACGGATCGACCGCCGTCTTTCCACTCGATGGGCTTCATCTGAAGCCCGCTTGGCCTTAGGGTTCGGCTCTATCGCGTCGGGGGGCGCTAATGAATGGGCCGCCATGCCTCGTCCTGACCTGTCTCTGCTGCTGATCGTCGCCGGCCTGGGCGCCCTAGCGACGCCGGCGATGGCCGATACTCGTTTCCTGTCCTTCGATGCGCGCGACCGCGCCACCCAGGCCCTGACGCGCGGGGTGACGCTGGAGGTCGAGCGCGGCTGGTTCGGCGCCACTTCGGTGAGGAACCTGTTCTCTTCGACCTCGCGCGGGTCGGCCCGGTTCGAGCGCGGCGGGCCGGATCAGGTGCGGCGCGTCCTGCCGCAGGGGGCGGCGGACGGCGGGGTCTACACCATCACGACCGACGGCGACGGCCGCGCCCTGTCGCGCGCCCTGTGCCCCGGCTCGGACGAGGCCTTCATCGTCGTCGGACGGGTGCGCACCGGCCATCCCCTGACGATCGAGACGGTCGGGCGCTGGGCCGACGGCCAGTTCCGTCACTGCGTCACCCTGAACTACGACTATCGCGGCGAATGGGCGACGATGCAGGGCTCTTCGCCCGCCCGCGACGTCCCCGCCGCCTTCGGGACCAACTAGGCGGCGCGGAGGTGCTGATGCGCTGGAGCCTCGCTGTCCTGATCGGCCTGCTGGCCGGGGTGTGGACGGCGCAGCGGCCGGGCGATCCAGCGTTGTTCCCCGCCGCATCGTCGGAGACGGCGATTGTCGTCCATCTGCTCGACAACGGCTTTCACACCGACCTGGCCGTGCCGCGCGCGGCGCTGGCGACGGGCGACGACGCCCTGGCGCGGGCGGTGCGGGCCCTGCCGCCGGGCGACTGGGTGCGGATCGGCTGGGGCGACTCCGTCTTCTATGTCGAACAGGGGGCGATCAGCGGCCGCCTGCCCGACGGGGCGCGGGCCTTCTTCAAGCCCGGCGGCAATCCTTCGGTGCTCATGCTGGACCCCGATCCGGCCGATCCGGCGCTGTTCGCCGAGCCGGGGCGGGCGACGCTGCGCCTGTCGCCCCAGGGCTTCGCCGCCCTGCGCGCACGGGTGGCGAATTCGCTGCGGCTGGATGAAGGCGGGCAGGTGGTGGTTTCGGCGCAGAGAGACGACGACGCCGCCGTCTTCTACGCCAGCGGCGAGACCTTCTGGGTCGGGCATCTGTGCAATCACTGGATGGCCGAGGTGCTGAACGCGGGCGGCCTGCCCATGCCCATGGCCCGCAGCCTGACCTCAGGCGCGGTGATGCGGGCGGCCCGGCAGGCGGAACAGAGTGCGGCGGAACTGGACTTGAACGACGCAGGCGACTAGACCCCGCCCCTTCGCGTTTCAGAGCCGGCGTCCGATCCCCGGCGGCGCGAGCAGGAGGAGCCCACGATGGCCCGCAAGCAACACACCCGCAACGCCAGCGGCCCGCTGGGGCCGTCGCAGCGCCAGCTGCGCGCCGGCGAACTGATCCGCCACGCCCTGGTCGACGTCATGCGCGAGCATGAGATTCACGATGAAGCCCTGGTCGGCGTCTCCGTCACCGTGACCGAGGTGCGGATGAGCCCGGACCTGCGGCACGCGACCTGTTTCGTCGAACCGCTGGGCGCCGGCGTCGACGCCGCCGAAACGACGGGTCACGAGAGCGAGATCATCAAGGCGCTGAACGACCATGCCAAATTCCTGCGTGGCCAGCTGGGCCGCCGCATCGACATGAAGTTCACGCCGGACCTGAAATTCCGCCACGATGAGAGCTTCGACACGGCCAGCCACATGGACCGCCTGTTCAACGATCCGCGCGTGCGCGCCGATATCGAACACGCTGACGACCAGGGCGAAGACTGAGTTATGGCACGACGCAAGAAGGGCGATCTCGTCAACGGCTGGGTGTGCCTGGACAAGCCCTATGAGATGGGTTCGACCGAGGCGGTGACGAAGATTCGTCGCCTGTTCAACGCCCAGAAGGCGGGCCATGCGGGCACGCTGGACCCGCTGGCCTCGGGCATCTTGCCCATCGCGCTGGGGGAGGCGACCAAGACGGTGCCCTTCATGATGGAGGCGCAGAAGGTCTATCGCTTCACCATCCACTGGGGCATTTCGACCGACAGCATCGACCGCGAGGGCGAGATCATCGCTCGTTCCGACGTGCGCCCCTCGGTCGAGGCGGTGAAGGCCGCCCTGCCGTCCTTTGTCGGCGAGGTCGACCAGACGCCGCCGGCCTTCTCGGCCGTACGGGTCAATGGCGAGCGCGCCTATGATCTGGCGCGGGCGGGGGTCGAGGTTGAACTTCAGTCCCGTCGCGTGACCATTCATGAGGCGGCGGTGACGGCCGCGCCCGACGCCGATCACGTCGAGATCACGATGCGGACGGGCAAGGGCGTCTATGTCCGATCCCTGGCGCGCGACCTGGCGATCATGCTGGGCGCCGAGGGCCATGTCTCGGACCTGCGGCGCGAGCGGGTGGGGCCGTTCTCGGTCGACAACGCCGTAACGCTGGATTTTCTGGAAGAGTTGGCGCATAAGGGCGCCGCCTTTGAGGGCTTGCTGCCCGTTTCGACCGCTCTGGACGACATCCCGGAGTTGGCCGTGACGGATCAGGACGCCCTCTCTCTGAGGCAGGGACGGCCGATCGTTCTGCTCCCCCGACAGATTGAAACCCTCAAGGACCGGCTGCCCGCCGGCTCGCGGCTGGTTTCGGTCTTCGAGGGCGGAACCCTGGTCGCGCTCGGCAATCTCAGGGCCGGTCGGCTTGAACCCGATCGTGTTTTCAACCTCCCATAACGGAGAACTCTGATGTCGATTACGGCTCAACGTAAGGCTGAAGTCATCGCCGACAACGCTCGCTCGACGGGCGACACCGGTTCGGCGGAAGTCCAGGTCGCGATCCTGACGGAACGCATCGCCAACCTGACCGAGCACTTCAAGACCCACAAGAAGGATAACCACTCGCGTCGTGGCCTGCTGAAGCAGGTTTCGCAGCGTCGTCGCCTTCTGGACCACCTGAACAAGACCGACAGCGCCCGCTATCAGGCGCTGATCGCCAAGCTGGGCCTGCGTCGCTAAGGCGCGCCCGGTTGCGGATCGGATAATTCCACGAGGCGCGGGCGGACACGTCCGCGCCTCGTTCCGCTCCTAGACTACGCTTTCCCGCGCGCCGCGGGTCTTACCGGCGCAACCGACGCGAGGGCCTGAAATCCGGTCCTCAATCACCCGCCCGGCCGCGATGTCGCGGTCAGGTCAACGGGGACCGTTAAGGACTGAACGGCCTGACGCTCCGCACACCCCCGACGGGAATACGCCCGCGGGAGACGAAAGACGAAACATGTTCGATATCAAACGCAAGACGATCGAGTGGGCCGGACGCCCCTTGACCCTCGAGACGGGCCGCATCGCCCGTCAGGCCGACGGCGCCGTGCTGGCGACCTATGGCGAGACCGTGGTCCTGGCCACCGTCGTCTACGGCCGTCAGCCCAAGCCGGGCCTGGATTTCTTCCCCCTGACGGTCAACTACCAGGAAAAGACCTTTGCGGCCGGCAAGATCCCGGGCGGCTACTTCAAGCGTGAAGGCCGTCCGACCGAGAAGGAGACCCTGGTCTCCCGCCTGATCGACCGCCCGATCCGCCCCCTGTTCGTCAAGGGCTTCAAGAACGAGACCCAGGTCATCGTCACCGTGCTGCAGCACGACCTTGAGAACGATCCCGACATCCTGGGCATGGTCGCCGCCTCGGCCGCTCTGACCATCTCGGGCGTGCCCTTCATGGGCCCGATCGGCGCCGCGCGCGTCGGCATGATCGACGGCGAGCTGGTGCTGAACCCGGCCATCGACCAGATGGGCGAAAGCGCCCTGGACCTGGTCGTCGCGGGCACGCAGGACGCCCTGATGATGGTCGAATCCGAAGCCAAGGAGCTGTCGGAAGAGAAGATGCTCGAGGCCCTGATGTTCGCGCACGCGGGCATGCAGCCGGTTATCGACGCCATCATCGATCTGGCCGAGCACGCCGCCAAGGAGCCGTTCGACTTCCAGGCCGAAGACCACTCGGACGTGGTCGCCTCGATCAAGGCGCTGGTCGGCGAAGAGATCAAGGCCGCCTACGCCCACCCGGGCAAGTATGACCGCCGCTCGGGCGTCGACGCCGCCAAGAAGAAGGCCGCCGAGGCCCTGGTGAAGACCGACGAGAAGCCGGAAGGCGTCGACTCGTCCAAGTTCTCGGCCGCGTTTAAGGAATGCGAAGCCGACGTCCTGCGTCGCGACATCATCGAGAACAGCCACCGCGTCGACGGCCGCGCCCTGGACAAGGTCCGCGCCATCGTCTCGGAAGTCGGCGTCCTGCCGCGCACCCACGGTTCGTCGCTGTTCACGCGCGGCGAAACCCAGGCCCTGGTCGTCGCCACCCTGGGCACCGGCGAGGACGAGCAGTACATCGACAGCCTGACGGGCACCTACAAAGAGTCCTTCCTGCTGCACTACAACTTCCCGCCCTATTCGGTCGGTGAAGCGGGCCGCATGGGCTCGCCGGGCCGTCGCGAAATCGGCCACGGCAAGCTGGCCTGGCGCGCCATCCGCCCGATGCTGCCGTCGAAGGAAGACTTCCCCTACACCATCCGTCTGGTGTCGGAGATCACCGAGTCCAACGGCTCGTCCTCGATGGCCACGGTCTGCGGTTCGTCGCTGGCCCTGATGGACGCCGGCGTACCGCTGGCCCGTCCGGTCTCGGGCATCGCCATGGGTCTGATCCTGGAGCCGTCGGGCGAGTTCGCCATCCTGTCGGACATCCTGGGCGACGAAGATCACCTGGGCGACATGGACTTCAAGGTCGCGGGCACCTCGGAAGGCATCACCAGCCTTCAGATGGACATCAAGGTCGCCGGCATCACCAAGGAAATCATGCAGCAGGCTCTGACGCAGGCTTCGGCCGGTCGTCTGCACATCCTCGACGAAATGTCGAAGGCGATGGAGGCTCCCCGCGCCGAGCTGGGCGAGTTCGCGCCCAAGATCGAATCCATCAAGATCGCGGTCGACAAGATCCGTGAAGTGATCGGTTCGGGCGGCAAGGTCATCCGCGAGATCGTGGAAAAGACCGGCGCCAAGATCGACATCGGCGACGACGGCACCATCAAGATCGCCGCCAACGAGCAGGAAAAGATCGAAGCCGCCAAGGCCTGGATCCAATCCATCGCCTCGGAGCCGGAAGTCGGCACCATCTACACCGGCAAGGTCGTGAAGGTCGTCGACTTCGGCGCCTTCGTGAACTTCTTCGGCGCCAAGGACGGCCTGGTCCACGTGTCCCAGATCGCCCTGGAACGCGTCGCCAACCCGGCCGACGTCCTGTCGGAAGGCCAAGAGGTCAAGGTCAAGTTCCTGGGCTTCGACGATCGCGGCAAGACCAAGCTGTCGATGAAGGTCGTCGATCAGGAAACCGGCGAGGACATCACCGACAAGATCAACGCCGAGCGCGCTGAACGCGGTGAAGCTCCGCTGTCGGAAGACACCGGCGGCCGTCCCAAGGGCGACCGTAACGGCGGCGACCGCGGCCGTCGCCGTCGCGACTAAGCCTCGGCGTTATCGCTGAACTGAAGAAGGCCCCGGCGGAGCGATCCGCCGGGGTCTTTTTTGTGCGCTATCGCTCGCGACGCGGTCGCGCGCTGTTTGAGCGCGCTTGAGGCGATACAGAACGCGGCGTCATCCCTCTCCCAACAGGAGAGGGAGCTAGCCCTTGCACTCTTTCGGCGGGGTTTCGCCGTCGCGGGTCCACATCGCGCAGGAACGATCGATCTCGCCCTGGATCACGTCGCAGGGGTTGGAAGCGTGGCAGGGCGGGCGGGTCGCGGGGCTGACGGTGATGCAGCGCTGGACCAGGCGGGCCGAAGCCGCTTCGCCTAGGGTCTCAAGGCAGGGCCGGTCGTCGATCGGAACCGGCTGGGGCGCCATGTCCGGGCCTTCGGGCAGGCGGGCCTCGGGCTCGCGGGCGGGGGAAGGCGCGGGCGTCGGGGCCGGCGCGGAGGCCGCCGGCTCCGGGCGCGGCTGGCAGGCGGCGAGCAGGCCGCCGAGGATCAGGCAGGCCAGAAGGGGCGGTCGGGTCATGCGGGGCTCCGGGATCGGGGTTCGCCTTTGCAACGACGATGGCCCCGATCCGGCTCCGCGAAAAGCCTTATCGGCGGGCGGCCTCGACGGCGGCGCGCTGCAGGGCGAACAGTTCGGTGCAGCCGATTTCGGCCAGTTCGAACAGGCGGTCGAACTCGGCCCGGCTGAAGCCGCGCTTCTCGCCGGTGGCCTGGATTTCGACGATCTGGCCCGCGCCGGTCAGGACGAAGTTGCTGTCGGCCTCGGCGGTGGAGTCTTCCTCATAGTCGAGGTCCAGCACCGGCAGGTCGTTGAACACGCCGCAGGACACGGCCGCCACCTGATCCAGGATCGGATCGGTCGTCAGCACGCCCTCGTCCTTGAGGTAGTTGAGCGCCGAAGCCATCGCCACCCAGGCGCCGGTGATGGAGGCGGTGCGCGTGCCGCCGTCAGCCTGGATCACGTCGCAGTCGATCAGCACCTGACGCTCGCCCAGCGCCTTGAGGTCGACCACGGCGCGCAAGCTGCGGCCGATCAGGCGCTGGATTTCCTGGGTGCGGCCCGACTGCTTGCCGGCGGCGGCTTCGCGGCGGCCGCGCGTGTGGGTGGCGCGCGGCAGCATGCCGTATTCGGCCGTGACCCAGCCCTGGCCGGTGTTGCGCATCCAGCCCGGCACCTTCTCCTCGATCGAGGCCGTCGCCAGCACCTTGGTGTGGCCGAAGGACACCAGGCACGAGCCCTCGGCGTAGCGGTTGACGCCGGTTTCCAGCGTGACGGTGCGGAGTTGTTCGGGGGTGCGTTCGGACGGGCGCATGGGAATTCCTTGGAAGCGGGATGGCGCGTGCTTATCCTGAAACCATGAGCCTGTCCCGCCCTGACCCGTCTGTCGTGCGTCTTCGTCCGGCCGTGGCCGCCGACGCCGCGATCCTGGCGCGCTGGGACACGGCGCCGCATGTCGTCGCCTGCCTGACCGACGACCCCGACCAACACGAGGCCGCCGACTGGGACGAGGAGCTGGCTGCGCAGTCCGACGTCTTCCGCTACTTCATCGCCGAGGTCGACGGCCGTCCGATCGGCGCCATGCTGGACATCGACCCGGCGGGCGAGCCCAACGGCTATTGGGGCGAGATCGAGCCGAACCTGCGCGCCCTCGATATCTGGATCGGCGAGGCCGACGCCCTGAACCGGGGCTATGGCGCGCAGATGATGACCCAGGCGTTGGACGCCTGTTTCGCCAGGCCGGGTGTCGAGGCCGTGGTGATCGATCCGCTCAACTCCAACACGCAGGCGCATCGTTTCTATCAGCGGCTGGGCTTTCGGCCGGAGGGGCGACACGTCTTCAACGGGACGGACGACTGCCTGGTCCATCGCCTGACCCGCGCGGACTGGGCGGCGCGGAGGATGACGGCATGAGCCTGCTGCATCCCTCGCCGGGCCTGGCGACGCTGGACGCGCGGGCGCGCGACATCTTTCGGCGGGTGGTCGAGAGCTATCTGGAGACGGGCGAGCCGGTGGGGTCGCACACCCTGTCGCGCGCCGGGCTGGACCTGTCGCCCGCTTCGATCCGCAACACCATGCAGGCGTTGACGCAGGCCGGGCTGCTGGCCTCGCCGCATACATCGGCCGGGCGGGCGCCGACCCATGCGGGCCTGCGGCTGTTCGTGGACGGCCTCTTGGAAGTCGGCGACATCGGCCAGGAGGAGCGGCGCGAGATCGACGCCCGGCTGGCCGTTCTGGGCGCCAAGGGCGGCGGCCGCAATGTCGAAGAGGCGCTGGATGCGGCCTCGTCCCTGCTGTCGGGTCTGGCGGGCGGCGCGGGCATCGTCGCCAGCCCGGTGCGCGAGGCGGGGGTGCGCCATGTGGAGTTCGTGGCCCTGGGCGGCGGACAGGCGCTGGCCGTGCTGGTCGCCGACGACGGGGTGGTCGAGAACCGGCTGATGAACCTGGCGCCGGGCGTCACGCCTTCGACCCTGCAGGAGGCGTCGAACTTCCTCAGCGCCCGGCTGAAGGGCCGTCCGCTGGCCGAGGCCCGGCATGAGATGAAGGCCGAGATGGAGGCCGCCCGGCGCGATCTGGACGCCGCCGCCGCCCGCCTGGTCGAGGACGGGCTGGCGGCCTGGAGCGGCGGCGCGGGCGGCGCAGGCCACGACCGCAACCTGATCGTGCGCGGGCGCGGCAATCTATTGCAGGACGCCCGCGCGGCCGAGGATCTGGAGCGGGTGCGCGTCCTGTTCGACGATCTGGAGCAGAAGGAGCAGTTGATCGGCCTGCTGGACGACGTCGGCGCGGCTCAGGGCGTGCGCATCTATATCGGCGCGGAAACGCGACTCTTTTCGCTTTCGGGTTCCGCCGTGATCGCGGCGCCCTATATGTCGGGCCGGCAGCGGGTGCTGGGCGCCATCGGCGTCATCGGACCCGCGCGGTTGAACTACGCCCGTGTCATCCCGTTGGTGGACTATACCGCCCGGGTGCTGGGCCGGATTCTGGACGGACAAGAGACGTGAACGACATCAACGACGAGACCCGGGATCAACTCGAGCAGGACATCAAGGAGTCCGAGGCGGATGCTGCGGCGGAAGGCGCCGACGGCGACATGGCTGTGGTCGACGCCCTGATCGCCGAGCGCGATCAGTGGAAGGACCGCGCCCTGCGCGCCGTGGCCGAGGCCGAGAACGTCAAGCGCCGCGCCGAGACGCAGCAGAACGACGCCCGCGCCTACGCCATTCAGCGCTTCGCCAAGGATCTGCTGAGCGTGGCCGACACCCTGGAGCGCGGTCTGGCGACGGCGCCGAAGGATGCGGACGGTCCGGCGGCCGCCATGGTCACGGGGCTGGAGCTGACGCAGAAGTCCCTGCTGTCGGCCTTCGAGGCCAACGGCCTGACCCGCGTCGATCCGGCGCCGGGCGACGCCTTCGATCCGCACCTGCATCAGGCGATGATGGAGCAGCCTTCGGACACCGTGCCGGGCGGGGCCGTCATCCAGACGCTGCAGCCGGGCTACGCCCTGTTCGGCCGCACCGTGCGCGCGGCCATGGTGGTGGTCGCGGCCAAGGGCTCGGGCGCCGCGGCGGGCGGCGCCTATGCGGACCCGAACACGACCGGCGGGAATTTCGACGCCAAGGCCTGATGGTCTTCGCACGCTGAAACGAGGACGGCCCGGCGCAGACGCGTCGGGCCGTTTTTCTTTGCTTGGCTTCCCGCACCGCGCTTGCGGCCAAAGCACTGGGCCCCGGCGTCCGCCGGGGCGAGCGGAAGGAAGGGTCAGTTCTTCAATCTCGTATCGAACAGCGCCAGCAGCCGCCGCCAGCCGTCCCTCGCATCCGCCTCGCGGTAGGATGCGCGATAGTCGGCGTGGAAACCGTGCGGGGCGTCGTCGTAGAGGACGATCTGGCTGTCGTTCCGGCCGGCGGCCTTCAGGGCGTCGTTCATCGCCTTGACCGTGTCGTTTGGAATGCCGCTGTCTGCACCGCCGTAGAGGCCCAGCACGGGGGCTTTCAGCTCGCCCGCCAGGTCGATGGGCCAGGGGCGGCCCGCCGTCTTCTGTTCGTCAGTGGCCGTGGCGGCGGGGGACAGGCGGCCGTACCAGGCGACCCCGGCGTCCAGCGTCGGGAAGCGGGCCATGGCCTGCCACACCACCTTGCCGCCCCAACAGAAGCCGGTGATCCCGACCTTGTCGGCCTTGGCCCAGGGCTGGGCCCCGATCCAGTCCAGCGTGGCGCCGATGTCGCCCATCACCTGGTCGTAGCCGGCGGCGGCGACGATGCGCTGGATCGCCTGCATGTCGCTGAGCGGGGCGGGATCCTGGACGCGAACGAAGAAGGCGGGGGCCACGGCCGCATAGCCCGCCTTGGCCAGGCGGCGGCAGACGTCGCGGATGTATTCGTGCACGCCGAAGATCTCGGACACGACGATGACGACGGGGAAGGGGCCGGCGCCTTCGGGTCGGGCGACATAGGCGGGCAGGGCGAAGCCGTCGGGCGCCGGATAGGCCGCGTCGGCCGTGATCAGGCCCGCCGTGTCGGTGGCGATCGGCTGGGCCGACTGGCTGAGGGCGGCGGGAGCGTAGGCGGCGAAGAACAGGCCGCCCGCCGTCGCTGCGCCCAGGCTGCGGCGGCTGGGGGCGATCTGGTCGGGGCTCAGGCCCTCGGGCCGGGTGATCAGGGTCATCTCGGGTCTCCGGTCGGCGCTGTGGAAGGCGTGACAGTGCCCCGGCTTTTTGTGCGCCGTCGAGTCTTTCCGCCTATCCCGCGACCCTCAGGGTCAGGTTGACCCGCCCGCCGCCGGGCAGCAGCCGCGACGAGCCCGCCAGCAGTCGGTCGATCCCGTGACGCGCCAACCGCGCTGGGCCGGTCAGGGCGCAGACGTCGCCGGAGGCCAGGCGCACGGCGGCGGTCGCGCCGCCCTCGGCCGGGCCGATGCGGAACACCGCCGTGTCGCCCAGGGAGATCGACAGCACGGGCGCCGTCAGATCGCGCTCGTCCCGGTCCTGATGCAGCCCCATCTTCGCCTCGCCCTGATAGAGGTTGACCAGACAGGCGTCGGGCGGCGTGGGCCAGCCGGTCAGGGCGTCCCACAGGCCCAGAAGCCGGGGCGGAATGGCGGGCCAGGGCGCGCCGGTCACCGGATGGGTCGGCTGATAGCGATAGCCTTCGCGGTCCGACACCCAGCCCAGGGCGCCGAAATTGCTCATCCGCACCGAGAAGGGCCGCCCGCCCGGCGTGACGGGGCGATAGAGGGGCGCCGCCTCAAGCCCTCGCCGCACTTCGGCCAGCAGTTCGGCCTGTTCAGCGGCGTCCAGCAGGCCGGGCCACAGGCGAAAGCCGGGCAGGGCGGTCGGCGCTTCCCTCAGCTCTTTTCTGGACGGTTGCGGGCTGTTTTGCGGGATCATCGGCCGAATTTAGCGGCGCCGGGCCGCCTTGTCCGCCATAAGGCGCGGAATCTGGCCGGAACCGGGCGGAAGGCCTTGCAGCCCCTGCGGTCTTTCCCATATCCGAGCCAATCCGGCGATAACCCCCTTTTCGTTAGGGGTTTGTCCGCCGACCCCATCCACCGCCGAACCGGGCGTCGTCCGGCGAGGCAAAATCTCAAAAGCCCAACTGGGGGCGGTCACGCGCGGCGCTTGATTTTCCGAGGCCGCCGCATCGCCCGCCGCAAGGAGTGAAAAAGACAAGCCCATGGCCAAGATCATCGGCATCGACCTCGGCACGACCAACTCGTGCGTCGCCGTCATGGACGGCAAGAACCCCAAGGTCATCGAAAACGCCGAAGGCGCCCGCACCACCCCGTCGGTGGTCGCGATCCAGGACGGCGGCGAAATCCTCGTCGGCCAGCCTGCGCGCCGTCAGGCGGTGACCAACCCCGCCAACACCTTCTTCGCCATCAAGCGCCTGATCGGCCGCAACTATGACGATCCGGTGGTGGCCAAGGACAAGGGCATGGTGCCCTTCGAGATCGTCAAGGGCCCGAACGGCGACGCCTGGGTCCAGGCGCACGGCAAGGACTATTCGCCCCAGCAGGTCTCGGCCTTCACCCTGGGCAAGATGAAGGAGGCCGCAGAGGCCTATCTGGGCGAGAAGGTCACCCAGGCCGTCATCACCGTTCCGGCCTACTTCAACGACGCCCAGCGTCAGGCGACCAAGGACGCCGGCAAGATCGCCGGTCTGGAAGTCCTGCGCATCATCAACGAGCCGACCGCGGCCGCCCTGGCCTATGGCCTGGAGAAGAACGACGGTCAGAAGATCGCCGTCTACGACCTGGGCGGCGGCACCTTCGACGTCTCGATCCTGGAGATCGGCGACGGCGTGTTCGAGGTGAAGTCGACCAACGGCGACACCTTCCTGGGCGGCGAGGACTTCGACCTGCGTCTGGTCGACTACTTGGCTGACGAGTTCAAGAAGGAGCAGGGCGTCGACCTGCGCCAGGACAAGCTGGCCCTGCAGCGCCTGAAGGAAGAGGCCGAAAAGGCCAAGAAGGAGCTGTCCTCGACGACCCAGTACGAGGTCAACCTGCCGTTCATCACCATGAACGCCTCGGGCCCGCTGCACCTGAACATCAAGCTGTCGCGCGCCAAGCTGGAAGCCCTGGTCGACGACCTGGTTCAGCGCACCATCGAGCCCTGCGCCAAGGCGCTGAAGGACGCGGGCCTGAAGGCCTCGGACATCGATGAAGTGGTGCTGGTCGGCGGCATGACCCGCATGCCGATGGTTCAGGAAGCCGTGAAGAAATTCTTCGGCAAGGAGCCGCACAAGGGCGTGAACCCCGACGAGGTCGTGGCCCTGGGCGCCGCCGTTCAGGCGGGCGTGCTGCAAGGCGACGTCAAGGACGTGCTGCTGCTGGACGTGACTCCGCTGACCCTGGGCATCGAGACCCTGGGCGGCGTGTTCACGCCCCTGATCGAGCGCAACACGACGATCCCGACCAAGAAGGCCCAGGTCTTCTCGACCGCTGACGACAATCAGTCGGCCGTGACGATCCGCGTCTTCCAGGGCGAGCGCCCGATGGCCGCCGACAACAAGGTGCTGGGTCAGTTCGACCTGATGGGCATTCCGCCCGCGCCGCGCGGCATGCCGCAGATCGAGGTCGCCTTCGACATCGACGCCAACGGCATCGTCCACGTGACGGCCAAGGATAAGGCGACGAACAAGGAGCAGTCGATCCGCATCCAGGCCAACGGCGGCCTGTCGGACGCCGACATCGAGAACATGGTCAAGGAAGCCGAAGCCAACGCCGCGGCCGACAAGGCCCGCAAGGAGCTGGTCGAGGCCCAGAACGGCGCCGACAGCCTGGTCCACTCGACCGAGAAGGCTCTGGCCGAGCACGGCGACAAGATCGACGACGCGACCAAGGCGACCATTCAGTCGGCTCTGGACGATCTGAAGTCGGCCAAGGACGGCACGGACCCCGAGGCCATCCGCGAGAAGACCAACACCCTGGCTCAGGCCTCGATGAAGCTGGGCGAGGCCATGTACGCCGCCCAGCAGGGCGGGGCCGACGGCGCCGCTGAAGGCCAGCCCGCCGACGACGGCGTGGTCGACGCCGAGTTCGAGGAAGTCTCGGACACGGACGAGAAGAAGGACGCCTAAACCGGCGCCCCGCTGATGTTCGGCCCCGCTTGCCAGACGGCAGGCGGGGCCGTTTCATGAAACTTGCATCATTCGACCGGGCGCCCATGTCATCAGGCAGGCCGTCGGTCATCCGCGAACGGAGCGCCTCCAGATCAAGAGAGGCCGAACAGAACCCTGGCGCGGCGGGAAAGTAAGAGGACGAACGCCTGATGGCGCAACGTGACTATTACGAGATTCTGGGGGTCGAGCGGACGGTCGATGCGGCCGTGCTCAAGAGCGCCTATCGCAAGCTGGCGATGGAGCATCACCCCGACCGCAACGGCGGCTCCGAAGAGTCCGTGGCCCGCTTCAAGGAAATCTCCGAGGCCTATACCGTCCTGTCGGACGAGCAGAAACGCGCGGCCTATGACCGCTTCGGCCATGCGGGCGTGGGCGGCGGCGCGGGCGGGGGCAATCCCTTCGGCCAAGGCGGCCAGGGCTTCCACGACATCAATGACATCTTCTCCCAGGTCTTCGGCGACGCTTTCGGGGACGCGTTCGGCGGCCGGGGCGGCGGCGGACGCCAGAACCACGGGCCGCGTCGCGGCTCGGACCTGCGCTACGACCTCGAGATCACCCTGGAGCAGGCCTATAAGGGCGCCGAGGTCGAGATCGCCATCCCGACCCTGATGACCTGCGAGGTCTGCGACGGCTCGGGGGCCAAGGCGGGCACCAAGCCGACCATCTGCAACACCTGCGGCGGCGCCGGGCGCGTGCGCCAGGCCAACGGCTTCTTCCAGGTCGAGCGCACCTGCCCCCGCTGCGGCGGCTCGGGCGAGATGATCGCCGACCCCTGCACCACCTGCCGGGGCCACGGCCAGGTCCGCAAGACCCGCAAGCTCAGCCTCAAGGTGCCGGCGGGCGTGGATGACGGCTCGCGCATCCGCCTGTCGGGCGAGGGCGAGGCCGGCCAGCGCGGCGGGCCGCGCGGCGACCTCTATGTCTTCCTGTCGGTGCTGCCGCATGAACTGTTCGAGCGCGACAACCTGGACCTGCTGGTCACGGTGCCGGTGCCGATGACGGTGGCGGCCCTGGGCGGCATCGTCGACGCCCCCTGTCTTGTTTCCGACGCCTGCGACGGCAAGTGCAAGGCGGCGGTCGAGGTGCCTGCGGGCGCCCAGACCGGCAAGACCGTCCGCATCAAGGGCAAGGGGATGCCGCACCTGAACGGGCGCGGCCGCGGCGATCTGGTGGTCGAGCTGTTCGTGGAGACGCCGACCGATCTGACCGCGCGTCAGAAGGAGCTGCTGTCCGAACTGGCCGCCTCCCTGGGCGAAACCCAGACGCCCCGCAACACCAGTTTCGCGGGCAAGGCCAAGCGTTTCTGGGCCGACATCCTGGGCGGCGACGCCGATAATCCGAAAGAGACCGCGTGAGCGACATCTTCCACGCCGGCATCTCCGGCGCCAGGGGCCGCATGGGCCGCGCCGTTTCTCAGGTTCTGGACGCCCGCGAGGACGTGGTGGTGGCCGCCCGTTTCGATCGCGGCGAGACGGTCGATCTGAAGCTGTGCGACGTCATCATCGACTTCTCGACGCCCGAGGCTTCGGTCGCCCTGGCCAAGGCTTGCGCTGCTGCGGGCGGACCGGCGCTGGTCGTCGGCTCGACCGGCCTGACGCCCGAGCAGGAGGCCGAGATCGAGGCCGCCGCCGATAAGATCGCCATCGTCATGAGCGGCAACTTCTCCCTGGGCGTGAACATCCTGATCGGCCTGGTCGAGCACGCGGCCCTGCGGCTGGATGCGCGCGACTGGGACATTGAGGTGCTGGAGACCCATCACCGGCGCAAGGTCGACGCTCCCTCGGGCACGGCCCTGATGCTGGGCGAGGCGGCGGCCAACGGCCGTGGCCGCGACCTGAAGGAACTGCGCAGCGCCCCTTACGACGGCATCACCGGCCCGCGCGAAACGGGCAAGATCGGCTTCGCCTCCCTGCGGGCGGGCGGGGTGATCGGCGACCACACGGTCATGTTCGCTTCGGAAGACGAGATGCTGACCCTGTCGCATTCGGCCATGGACCGCAGCCTGTTCGCCAAGGGCGCCGTGGCCGCCGCCGCCTGGGTGCGCAACCGTCGCCCTGGTCTCTACGACATGCAGGACGTGTTGGGCTTCCGTCAGGCTTGATGCCGGGGGGGCGCTGGCGCGCCCCTGAGTTATCGCTCGCCGCGCAGCGGCTCGCTGCTTGAGCGCAACGTCCTTCCGGTCAGGCGGGTTCGGCCAGAAGGGCGCCCATGGCCGCGCGCCAGGCGCCCAGATCGTTGGAGCGGCTGTCGATCAAGCGGCGGAGCGCTTCGCACCGGCCACGCGCCGGCGCCGTCATGCCCCAAGCCGGGAAGGCGCGGCGCTCGATCTGGCCACGAGCGACGACCTCGATTTCTTCATGACGCTCATCGAAATGCAGATGGAGCATCAGAATATCCAGAGCTGTCGGCGTTCCTTCGAGAACCTGCACGAACACGCCGTCCTGCAGGGTCAGCGCGCCGGTGATGCCGTTGCGAGCGTTCAGGAAGGCGGCGATATGGACGATGTCCGTCATCGCCGACGCCTCCTCCTCCGGGGCCAGTCGCGAGCGGCTGCAATAGACGAGCTGGTCCAGCGTGTTCATGGCGATCACGCTAGACCATTATCTACGGGTGTGAAAGCAAAGTCGCGGTCAACGTCCGGTTGAGCCGAAGCCGCCGGCTCCGCGTGCGGTCTCGTCCACCGCCTCGACCTCGATCATTTGCGCCTGTTCGTATCGGGCGATGACCATCTGGGCGATGCGGTCGCCGCGCTTGATCTCGAACGGCAGCTCGCCGAGGTTGATCAGGATGACCCCGACCTCGCCGCGATAGTCGCTGTCGATGGTGCCGGGCGAATTGGGCGCCGAGATTCCGTGCTTCAGCGCCAGGCCCGAGCGCGGGCGCACCTGGGCCTCATAGCCGGGCTCCAGCGCGATCTTCAGGCCGGTGGGGATCAGCTTGCGTTGACCCGGCTCCAGCACCACGGTCTCGCCCTCGCCGAGGGCGGCGCGCAGATCCATGCCGGCCGAACCGGGGGTCTCATAGGCGGGCAGGGCCAGGCCCTCGGCGTGGGGCAGGCGTTCGACGCGGATGACGGTCATGTCGGGGAGGGTCTCTCTCAGGCCTTGAAGTGATCGGCGATGCGCAGGGCCAGCTTGCGCGCCACCTCGGTCTTGGACTGGCGCGGCCAGGGTTCGGCGCCATTCTGGGTGAACAGGGTCACGGCGTTGCCGTCCGAGCCGAAGACCTCGTCGGACACGTCGTTGCCGACGATCCAGTCGCACCCCTTGCGCGACAGCTTGGCGCGGGCGTTGGCCTCTAGGTCGCTGGTCTCGGCGGCGAAGCCGACCACCAGTTTCGGACGGCGCGGACCGGGGGCGGAGACGCCCGCCAGGATGTCGGGGTTCTCGATCAGGGCCAGGGACGGCGGACCGCCGGGCTTTTTCTTGATCTTGCCCGAGGCGACGCCGTCCACGCGCCAGTCGGCCACGGCGGCGCTCATCACGGCGATGTCGGCGGGCAGGGCGGCCTCGACGGCGGCCTTCATCTCAGTGGCGGCCTCGACCCAGACGCGGGTCACGCCGACGGGCGCGTCCAGCGCCACCGGGCCGGAGATCAGCGTCACTTGCGCGCCCAGTTCGGCCAGGGCGGCGGCGACGGCGTAGCCCTGCTTGCCGCTGGAGCGGTTGGTCAGGCCGCGCACAGGATCGATGGGTTCAAAGGTCGGTCCGGCGGTGACGACGGCGGTCTTGCCGGCCAGCGGGCGGCCGTCCGGTCCGGCCAGCAGGCGGCCGATCGCGTCGAAGATGGCGGGCGGCTCGGCCATGCGGCCCGGTCCGAACTCGCCGCAGGCCATGACGCCGTCGTCCGGCCCGACCACGGCCATGCCGTGAAAGCCGTCGAAGCCTTTCAGCCGCGCGACATTGGCCTGAACCGCCGGGTGCAGCCACATGCGCACGTTCATGGCCGGGGCCAGCAGCACCTTCTTGTCCGTGGCCAGAAGCGTGGTCGAGGCCAGGTCGTCGGCCATGCCGTTGGCCGCCTTGGCGATCAGCCCGGCCGTGGCGGGCGCCACCACCACCAGATCGGCCCAGCGCGACAGCTCGATATGGCCCATGGCCGTCTCGTCTTCCGGCATGAACAGAGCTTGCCGCACCGGATGGCCGGTCAGGGCCGCCAGCGACATGGGGGTGACGAACTCGGCCCCGGCCTTGGTCAGGACGGTCATGACCTCGGCGTCCGCCTTCTTGAGCAGGCGGATCAGCTCCAGCGCCTTATAGGCGGCGATGCCGCCGCCGACGATCAGCAGAACCTTGCGGCCGGAAAGCGAGGGTGCGGTCATGCGGAAATCTGTAGCCGCGTCGCGTGACGGCGTCGAGACAAAGCGGTCTGGTTGGTGCGGGTGTAAATGGAACATTGTCGGAACAAAAATCTTGTGCCTAACTGTGTTCGACGGAATGTCGGGAGGGGTTTCCATGCGGATGCGGGTGACGGCGGCGCTGGCCGCGACGGTGCTGGTGCTGGCCGGGTGCGACAACGGCGGTTCGGCGGTGGAGACGCGCGAGAGAAGCGCGGCCGAGCCGGTCGGCCTGACTTCGGCGGGGGCGCCGGATGCGGCGGTCGAGACGGCTGCGGTCGAAGCGGCCAAGCCGCCCGTCACCGCCAATCGGCGCGAGACCGCCGACGCCAAGGTGCAGAGGCTCTATGCGCGCAACGGCGCGGATTTCGGCGCCAAGTCGGCCGATGACTATCTTCAGAAGGTGCGGGCCTTCACCGAGGATGCGCCAAGGGGAACCGAGACGGTCAAGCGGCCGAACGGCGACACCCTTTTCTATCAGGCCTCGACCAACACCTTCGCCGTGGTGGACCGCAACGGCGTCCCGCGCACCATGTTCAAGCCCGACGACGGCCCCGCCTATTGGGCGCAGCAGAAGGAGCGAGCGCCGACCTTCGGCCAGCGCCGCAACGCGTCAGGCTCCGCCGAGTAGGGGGCGTCGGCCTAGGCCGGATCGAACGTCAGGGGCGCGCCCCAGAACTGGGCGACCAGATCCGACTGCGGGCCGGGCGTGCCCGTGGTCAAGAAGTCGCGGCGCGCCGACGCGCCCAGATCGTATTCCGGGTGGCGGTCGAAATAGCGCTCCAGAGAGTCGGCCACGGCGGCGGGCTGGCTGATGACCTGGACGCCGGGCGGCAGGGCCTGGGCGAACAGGTCGGCCACGATCTCATAGTGGGTGCAGCCCAGGATGGCCTTGTCCGGATGGCGGCCGATGCGGCGGCGCAGGGCGTCGACGTGGTCGTCGACGACCACCTTCAGCTCCTCGGGCGGGGCGCCCAGCTCGATCAGACCGGCCAGGCCGGGGCAGGCCTCGGTGAAGACGGCCAGGTCGTCGCGGCGCTTGTCGATCTCGATCTCATAGACGCGGCTCATGGCCGTGGCGGCGGTGCAGAAGACGCCGGTGATGTCGATCGCCTGCTTCTTCTCGCCCTCCAGGCGGCTTTCGCGCTCGGCCTCGAACGACCAGGGCAGGCCGGTGGCCGCCTCGATGGTCGGGACGATGATGCCCAGGACGTTGACCGGTCGGCCCAGCTTTTCGCGCATCCCCGGAATCCAGGTCTGTTGCAGACGACGCAGCGCGATGGCCGAAGCCGTGTTGCAGGCCAGGACGACCACGGAGGCGCCCGCCTCGAACAGGCGTTCGCATCCCGCGCGGGTCAGTTCGACGATGTCCTCGCCGCTGCGTCCGCCATAGGGGGCGTGGGCCTGGTCGCCCAGATAGATGAAGTCCCGCGTCGGAAAGCGGGTCGTGAGTTCGCGGTGGACCGTCAGGCCCCCCACGCCGGAGTCGAAAACGCCTATCGCCATGCAGCGGCCTTTAGCCTCGCGGGGTTTCGCCGTCCAATAGTTAGGATTAAACCGGATTTATGCGACGCCAAAAGCCCTTGCGCCGAAGGACGTCCGAAACAGCAATGGTTGGGAGACCTGGATGCACAGACGCCATCTTCTCATCGGGGGCGCGAGCCTCTTCGCCCTGTCGGGCTGCGCCTCGGCCGGGGCCGTGGAGAACGCCGTGAGCGGCGCCGTCGCCGCCCTGACGACCGCCGATGAGGCCCGCATCGCCCGCGCCGTCCTGCCGGCGACCGCGCCGCGCGCCGAGCTGCTGCAGCCCTGGACCGGTCCGTATGAAGGCGTGCCGCCGTGGGACAAGGTGACGGCGCCCAAGATGCGCGAAGCCATCCTGGAAGGCATTGAACTGCAACGCGCCGACATCGCCGCGATCGCGAACAACGCCGAAGCCCCGACCTTCGCCAACACCATGGCGGCGATGGAGATGGCGGGCGAGCCGCTGGACCGCGCCCTGAACGTGTTCAGCGTCATGACGTCGAACATCGGCGGCGAGCAGTGGGACGTTCTGGAGACCGAGCTGTCGCCGATCCTGTCGGCCGCCTCGGACGAGATCACCTTCAACGAGAAGCTGTTCGCTCGCATCAAGGCCGTGGCCGACGGCGCCGACGCGGCGGGCCTGAACGCCCAGCAGAAGCGTCTGGCCGAGCGCAGCCGTGACGCCTTCGTGCGCAACGGCGCCGCCCTGGACGCCGCCGGCAAGGCCGAGCTGGGCCGCATCAACACCGACCTGTCGAACGCCTTCACCGGCTTCGGTCAGAAGGTGGTGGCCGACGAGAACACCTGGACCGTCATCGCCGATGAGGCCGGTCTGAAGGGCCTGCCGGAATCGAACAAGGCCGCCGCCGCGGCTGCTGCGCGCACGCGCAACGTCCAGGGCTGGGCCATCGTCAACACCCGCTCCAGCGTCGATCCCTTCCTGACCTTCGCCGACGACCGCGCCCTGCGCCAGCAGGTGTGGACCAAGTTCGCCAAGCGCGGCGACAACGGCGACGCCAACGACACCAAGTCGACCATCGCCCGCATCGTCGCCCTGCGTCAGCAGCGCGCCCGCCTGCTGGGCTTCAGCAACCACGCCGAATGGCGCATGCAGGACACCATGGCCAAGACCCCGGCCGCGGCGATGGACCTGATGCAGCGCGTCTGGGCGCCGGCCAAGGCTCGCGTCGCCGAGGAAGTCGCCGACATGAAGGCGATCGCCGGCCACGACATCGAGCCGTGGGACTACCTCTACTACGCCGAGAAGGTGCGTAAGGCGAAGTATGACCTCGATCAGAACGAGCTGAAGCCCTACTTCGAGCTGCACGCCGTGCGCGCGGCCTCCTTCTACATGGCCGAGCGCCTGTACGGCTTCGTCTTCAAGCAACTGCCCAAGGGCCAAGTCTCGACCTTCGAGTCGGACGTGACCACCTATGAGGTCACGGACAAGGCCACCGGCAAGCTGATCGGCCTGTTCTACGCCGACGACTTCGCCCGTCCGGGCAAGCGTTCGGGCGCCTGGATGACGACCTACCGCTCGTTCTCGAAGCTGACCGGCTCCAAGCCGATCCTGGCCTCGAACAACAACAACTTCGTCAAGGCGCCGGACGGTCAGCCGCTGCTGATCTCGCTGGACGACGCCGAGACCCTGTTCCACGAGTTCGGCCACGCCCTGCACTACTTCTCGTCGGTGGTGACCTATCCGTCGTTCGGCAACACGCCGCGCGACTTCGTGGAATATCCGTCGCAGGTGCACGAGCACTGGGTGCTGAGCCGCCCGATCCTCGACGGCTACATGAAGCACGTCGAGACCAAGCAGCCGATGCCGCAGGCGCTGGTGGACAAGATCGAGGCCTCCTCGACCTTCAACCAGGGCTACGCCACAGTCAGCTACCTGTCCTCGGCCCTGGTCGACATGGACCTGCACACCCAGGCGACGCCGCCGACGGATATCGACGCCTTCGAGAAGGCCTCGCTGGGCCGTCTGGGCATGCCCAAGGAGATCGTGATGCGGCACCGCCTGCCGCAGTTCAATCACCTGTTCACCTCGGACGCCTATTCGGCCGGCTACTACTCCTACCTGTGGTCGGAAGTGATGGACGCCGACACCTGGGCCTACTTCGAGGAGTCGGGCGACGTCTTCAATCCGGACATCGGCGGCCGCTTCAAGTCGATCATCCTGGCGCCGGGCAACACCACGGATCGCGGCGACGCCTATCGCCAGTTCCGCGGCCGCAACCCGGACGTGGCGGCCCTGCTGAAGGTGCGCGGCTTCCCGGTTTCTTAAGTGGGCCTACCGCCCTTCGGGCTACTTGAGGCCCGTTGGGCGCCTAGGGCCGCGTCGGGTCGAGAAGGCGAAAGCCTTCTGACCGCGGCCCAACCAAAGAGGGGGCCTGGCGGAGAAATCCGCCGGGCCTTTTCTATTTCGGCCGGGGTGGCGTAAGCCTTGGCTGTGTCACGGGCTGCGTCGGGTCGAGAAGGCGGAGCCTTCTGATCGCGGCACAGCAAAGAAGGAGCGCCCATGAGCGTCGTCGCCTCCTACGTCTACAAGGACGGCAAGCGGGTGCGCGAAGCGCCGCTGACGCCTCAGGGGCTGAACCTGGCCAAGGGGGAGTACCTCTGGATCGGCCTGCACGAGCCGTCGGATGAAGAGTTCGACGTCCTGGTGCGCCGTTTCCACCTGCACCCCCTGGCGGTCGAGGACGCATTGTCGGCGCATCAGATCCCCAAGCTGGAGGTCTACGGCTCCGAACTCTTCATCGTCGCCCGCACGGCCCAGGCCAAGGGCGACCGCATCCTGTATGGCGAGACCCATGTCTTCCTCGGCCCCAACTACGTCATCACCATCCGCCATGGATCGGCGCGGGCGCACACTCAGTTGCGCGCCCAACTGGAGGCCTCGCCGCACCAGTTGAGCCACGGGCCGGACTTCATCCTGCACGGGGTGCTGGACTTCATCGTCGACGGCTACATCCCCATCATCGACGCCATCGAGGACAAGGTGCTGGAGATGGAGCAGGTCGCGCTGGACAGCTTCCTGTCGCGCGACGACATCACCCGCCTGTTCCAGTTGCGTCGCGAACTGGTGAAGTTCAGCCGGGTGCTGGGGCCGATGGAGGAGCTCTGCGTCAAGTTGCAGTCGCTGGACCTGCCCTGCATCGACCGCGAGGTGCGGCCCTACTTCCGCGACGTGGCCGACCATGTGCGCCGCGTCGCCAGCCGCGCGGCGGGCCTGCGCGACATCCTGGCCTCGGTGTTCGAGGTGTCCAACCTGCTGGAGCAGCAGCGCCAGGGCGTCATCACCCGCAAACTGGCCGCCTGGGCCGCCATCCTGGCGACGCCGACGGCGGTGGCGGGCATCTACGGCATGAATTTCGAGCATATGCCCGAGCTGCGCTGGACCTATGGCTATCCGGCGGTGCTGGCCTTGATCGTCGCCATCTGCATCGGCCTTTACGTCACCTTCAAGCGGACCCGGTGGCTGTGATCAGCCGCTGTTCCTGAGACCCGCCGCCACGCCGTTGATGGCGAGCAGGATGCCGTTGCTGACGCGCGGGTCGTCGTCGCCTGCGCGGCGACGACGGATCAGCTCGATCTGCACATGGTTCAGCGGCTCGACATAGGGCATCCGCTGGCGGATCAGCCGGTCCAGTTCGGGCTGGCCGCCCAATAGAGTCCGTTGGCCGGTGATCGACAGGACGGCCGCGACGGTGCGGTCCCATTCGGCGCGGATGGCGTCATAGATGCGCTCGGCCAGGGCGGCGTCGGGGACCAGCCCGGCGTAGCGGCGCGCGATGGCCATGTCGGCCTTGGCCATCACCATCTCCATGTTCTGGACCACGGTGCGGAAGAAGGGCCAGGCCTCGGCCATGGCGCGCAGTTCGGCTGGGTCTTCGCCCTGAACCGCCGAGCCGAAGCCGAACCAGCCGGGCAGCATGACCCGCGACTGCGACCAACTGAACACCCAGGGAATGGCGCGCAGGTCCTCGATGGCAGGGGAGGCGGTGCGGCTGGCCGGGCGCGAGCCGATCTTCAGGTCGGCGATCTCGGCGATGGGGGTGGCGGCGCGGAAATAGTCGACGAAGCCCGGCGTCTCATAGACGAGGGCCCGATAGGCCTTCATCGAGGCGGCCGACAGGCGCGCGGCCGCGGCCCCGTGCTCGGCGCTGTAGCCCGCGTCGGACTGCGGCCCCAGCGAGGCCAGCAGGGTTCCGCAGGTCAGGGCGTCGAGGTTGCGCTGCGCCACTTCCGGCTCGCCGTATTTGTTGGCGATGACCTCGCCCTGTTCGGTGACGCGGATGCGGCCCCCGACCGTGCCGGCGGGCTGGCCCAGCACGGCCGAGAAGGCGGAGCCGCCGCCGCGCCCCACGGCGCCGCCCCGGCCGTGGAACAGCTGGAGCCGCACCCCTGCCGCGCGCGTGACGTCCAGCAGGGCGCGCGAGGCCTCGTGCAGCTCCCACCCCGAGGTCAGGTAGGAGCCGTCCTTGTTGGAGTCGGAATAGCCGATCATCACCTCCTGCACCCCACGCGCCTCGGCCACGGCGCGGGCGGAAGGCTCGGCCAGGACGCGCTCCAGCGTGGCCCGGGCGGCGCGCAGATCGTCGATGGTCTCGAACAGGGGCGCGGCCTGGATGGGGCAGGCGCCGGGGTCGGCCGGGTCGTAGAGGCCGACCTCCTTGAGCAGCAGATAGACCTCCAGCATGTCCGAGGCGGCGTCGGTCTTGGACACGATGTGGGTGCGGATCGCCTGCGGGCCGAAGGTCGAAAGGGCCTCGGCGGCGGCCTGAAGGATGGCGCGCTCCTTCAGCGTCTCGGCCGCGTAGTCGGCATAGGGGGAGAAGAGGGGACGGGGACTGGCCAGTTCGCGCGCCAGCACGGCCAGCCGTTCGGCCTCGTCTAGGGCGGCGTAGTCGGGGCAGACGCCCGCGACCTTCAGCAGGTCGGCGACCACGCGCTGATGCACGTCCGAATTCTGGCGCAGGTCCAGCGTCGCCATGTGGAAGCCGAACACGTCCGCCGCCGTGATCAGCCGCGCCAGCCGGTCGTCGGCGAAGACGGCGCCGTGGGTCCGCACCAGACTGTCGTGCAGCACGTTCAGGTCGGCGCGGAAGGCGTCGGGTCCGTCATAGGCCGGGGCGTCAAAGCGGGCCGGGCGCGGCGTCGGCTCGCCGGTCAGGGCGGGGTGGGCGGCCGACAGCCGGGCGTAGATCTGGCTGAGCGCCCGGCGATAGGGCTCGTCGGCGCGCTGGATGGAGGCGTCGCCCGACCCTTGCGCCAGGGCGGCCAGTTCGGGCGTGACGCGGGTCAGGTCGATGGACAGGCTGAGTTCGGCGCCCAGGGCGTGCACCTCGTCCAGATAGAAGCCCAGCGCCGCCCGGGCCTGGCTGCGGAAGGCGGCGCGCAGGGTGTCGGCGTCGACATTGGGGTTGCCGTCGCGATCGCCGCCGACCCAGGAGCCGATGCGCACGAAGGGCGTCAGGTCCGGCGCGTCGAGCAGGCGGCGCCACTCGGCCAGCTGGGCCGGGGCGACATGAAGAAAGATGCGCTGCAGCCAGTCGACCACGGTGTCGATCTCGTCCTGCACCACCAGGGCCGAGGCGCGGGTCAGCCGCGTGGCCCACAGGATGACGATCTGGCGGCGCAGCGCGGCCTTCAGGGTGTCGGCGTCGCAGGCGATCCCGTCGCGGTCGCAGCCGTCCAGCAGTTCGCCGACCGCCGTGGTGCGGTCGATGACGCTCTTGCGGCGCACCTCGGACGGGTGGGCGGTCAGCACCGGCGAGATCAGGGCCTGGGCCAGCAGGTCGCGCACGGCGTTCCTGTCGGCGCCCGCCTCGGCCAGACGCTTGAGCACGCCTTCGGGGGTGTCTGCCCGTTCGCCGGCCTCGGCCTGGGCCTGGGCGCGGCGCTTGCCTGCGCGATCCTCGGCGACATTGGCCAGCAGGGAGAAGGCGGCGAAGCCGTGCGTCAGGCCGATGGCCTGATCCAGCGACAGCTCGCCCAGCAGCCGCTCCAGCTCCGAAGCGTCGTCCGAGGCCGGGTCGCGGTGATAGGCCACCGAGGCCCGCCGCACCGCCTCGATACGGTCGTAGAGATCCTGGCCGCCCTCGTCGCGGATCACCTCGCCCAGCAAGGCGCCCAGAAGCCGGACTTCGTCGCGGAGGCGGTCGTGGGGAAACTCGGGGGCTTGGGTCATGTGGGTCGTCTCTCAGCGGGGAGGCCGGACCGGAACCGTATCAGCGGGATCCGAACGCGCCAGCCCATGCTGCAACGCAGAAACCCTTTGTGTGGTCGCCTTTCGTCGCGAGAAACGGAGTCGACATCGCCTTGCTTTTCCGCCATAAGCCGCGACTTCCGGCGCAATTGAACCTGCGCCTCCACCGGGACGACCCCATCCTTTCATGGATGGATGAGCCCGGAGAGGGCCTCTGTCGACGTGATCGTTCGCAGAGGTCGCCCGCCTATGGGCGTTTCTCATGGAGGCTGACGGCCCAGGCGCATGAAAGGGTTTGAATGTTCGAGGCTCTGAACGAGCGGCTGACAGGCGTCTTCGACCGGATCACCGGGCGCGGCGCCCTGTCCGAAAAGGATGTCGAGGAGGCCCTGCGCGAGGTCCGCGTCGCCCTGCTCGAGGCCGACGTCGCCCTGCCGGTGGTCAAGGACTTCATCGCCCGCGCCAAGACGGCCGCGACCGGCGAGGAAGTCATCCGCGCGGTCAAGCCCGCCGATCAGGTGGTCAAGATCGTCTATGACGGCCTGGTCGAGATGCTGGGCGGCGAAGAGCCGGTTCCGCTGAACACCAATGCGACCCCGCCCGCCGTCGTGCTGATGGCCGGTCTGCAGGGCTCGGGCAAGACGACGACCTCGGCCAAGCTGGCCTTGCGTCTGTCGAAGTTCGACAAGAAGAAGGTCATGATGGCCTCGCTGGACACGCGTCGTCCGGCGGCCATGGAGCAGCTGGCTACGCTCGGTCAGCAGATCGAGGTCGCGACCCTGCCCATCGTGGCGGGCGAGAGCGCGGTCCAGATCACCCGCCGCGCGCTGCAGTCGGCCAAGCTTCAGGGCTTTGACGTCCTGATCCTCGACACCGCCGGCCGCATCACCCTTGACGAAGGGTTGATGAACGAGGTGGCCGAGGTCGCCGCGATCGCCAAGCCGGTCGAGACCCTGCTGGTCGCCGACAGCCTGACGGGTCAAGACGCGGTGCGCACCGCCGCCGCCTTCCACGAGCGTCTGCCGCTGACGGGCCTGGTGCTGACCCGCGCCGACGGCGACGGGCGCGGCGGCGCCATGCTGTCGATGCGCGCCGTCACCGGCCTGCCGATCAAATATCTGGGCGCGGGCGAAAAGGTCGATGCGCTGGACGTCTTCGACGCCCGCCGCGTCGCTGGCCGCATCCTGGGGCAGGGGGACATCGTCGCCCTGGTCGAGAAGGCCGCGGGCGAGCTGGATCAGGCCAAGGCCGAGAAGATGGCCCGCAAGCTGGCCAAGGGCCAGTTCGATCTGGACGACCTGGCGGGTCAGCTGAACCAGATGAAGAAGATGGGCGGTCTTCAGGGCATCATGGGCCTGCTGCCCGGCGTGGCCAAGCTGAAGAACCAGATGGCCGAGAACAACGTCTCGGACAAGATGATCGACCGCCAGCTGGCCGTCATCAGCTCCATGACCAAGGCCGAGCGCAAGAAGCCGGACCTGCTGAACGCCAGCCGCAAGAAACGTGTCGCCAAGGGCGCCGGGGTCGAGGTTCAGGACATCAATCGCCTGCTGAAGCAGCACCGACAGATGGCCGACATGGTCAAGTCGTTGTCCAAGGGCGGCGGCAAGAACCTGCAGAAGATGGCCTCCATGATGGGCGGCCTGCCCGGCATGGGCGGCGGCGGTCCGGACATGAACCGCCTGAAGGCCCTGGGCGGCGGCAAGATGCCGGAACCCTCGGCCGATGAAATGAAAGCCATTCAGGACCGCCTGGCGGGTCTGGGCGGCGGACAACTTCCGGGGGGCCTTCCGGGTCTGCCGGGCTTCCCCAAAAAGAACTAGCGCCTTTCTAGAAAGAGACTGAAAATGCTGAAGATTCGTCTGGCCCGCGGCGGCGCCAAGAAGCGCCCCTACTACCACATCGTCATCGCCGACTCGCACAGCCCGCGCGACGGCAAGTTCATCGAGCGCGTCGGCAGCTACAACCCGATGCTGCCGAAGGACAGCGCCACCCCGCGCATCGTCCTGAAGGCTGACCGCATCTCGGAATGGCTGGCCAAGGGCGCTCAGCCGACCGACCGCGTCGCCCGCTTCATCAGCCAGAGCCAGGACGAAGTTCTGGTCGGCAAGGTCAAGTGGACCCAGAGCAACAACCCGAAGAAGGGCGAGCCGGGCAAGAAGGCCCAGGAACGCGCCGCCGAGCGCGCCCAGCGCGAAGCCGACCGCCTGGAAGCCGAAGCCGCCGCCAAGGCCGAGGCCGCTGAAGCCGCCGCCGCCGCCGCCGCCGCTCCGGCCGTGGAAGAAGCGCCGGCTGAAGAAGCCCCCGCTGCTGAAGTCGCCGCCGAGGCGACCGAAGAGCAGGCCTGAGCCTTATCTCTTCATCCGGCCCCGGCCGGTTGAAACGGGAAAGCAGCGTCCTTCCGGGGCGCTGCTTTTCTGCTATCTGGACCCATCGCATCGGCAAACGGAGCCCGGTCATGAGCAGCGAAGACAGACTGATCCTGGTCGGCCAGATCGGCGGCGCCTTCGGGGTGAAGGGCGAGGTGCGGATCAGCGCCTATACCGCTGACGCCATGGCCCTGGTCGGCTATTCGCCGCTGCTGGGCGCCGACGGCAAGCCGGTGCTGACCCTGCTTTCGGCGCGGCCTGACAAGGCGGGCGTGGTGGCGCGCGTCAAGGAGATCGCCTCCAAGGAAGAGGCCGACGCCCGGCGCGGCCAGAAGCTGTTCGTCACCCGCGACGCCCTGCCTGAGCCTGAAGAAGACGAGTTCTACCTGACCGACCTGATCGGCCTGGAAGGGCGCGATCCGGCCGACGTGGTGCTGGGCAAGGTGAAGTCGGTTCAGAACTTCGGCGCCGACGACATGCTGGAGATCGCCCCAGCCGAGGGCGGCCCGACCTGGTATCTGCCCTTCACGCGCGAGGCGGCGCCCGAACTGCACATCAAGGAAGGCTGGCTGCGTATCGTTCGCCCGAGCGAAGTCAGCGATCGCGACGAAGACTGACGCTGACACGGTTGCGGATTGCGCGCAGGCTTCCAACATGGAGGGGGTCACACCAGCCGGAGCGCTTCATGGCCGATCTGTCCGCCTTTCCCGTCACCCGCCAGTTTCCGCCGCAGCATCCTGATCGGCTTCAGCTCTATTCCCTGACGACGCCGAACGGGGTGAAGGTCTCCATCCTGCTGGAGGAGCTGGGCCTGCCCTATGAGGCGCACCGGGTCGACATCAGCAAGGACGAGACCTGGACGCCTGAGTTCCTGTCGCTGAACCCCAACGGCAAGATCCCCGCCATCATCGACCCCGACGGTCCGGGGCATAAGCCGCTGGCCCTGTTCGAGTCCGGCGCCATCCTGGTCTATCTGGCGGAGAAGGCGGGGCGCTTCCTGCCGACCGATCCGGCGGCGCGCTATGAGACGCTGCAGTGGGTCTTCTTCCAGATGGCGGCCATCGGCCCGATGTTCGGCCAGGTCGGCTTCTTCCATAAATTCGCCGGGCGCGAGTACGAGGACAAGCGGCCGCGCGATCGCTACGTCGCGGAATCGCGGCGTCTGCTGGGCGTGCTGGAAGGGCGTCTGGAGGGCCGCCAGTGGATCATGGGCGACGACTACACCATCGCCGACATCGCCATCCTGGGCTGGGTGCGCAACCTGATCGAACACTATGGCGCGGGCGATCTGGTCGGCTATGCGGACTTCCCGCGCGTGGCCGCCTGGCTGGCGCGCGGGCTGGCCCGACCGGCCGTGCAGCGGGGCCTGAGCATCCCGGCGCAGCCGTAAGGCGAGGTTGCGGGGGCGGGCGGTGCGCCGCGCCCCCGCGCAGTCTCAGACTTCTTCGGTCGGGGCGTCGCCGACGTATTTCTTGATCGACTCGATGGCGCGCTTGGCGCCCGACTTGTCGGAATAGCCTTCGGTCGAGAAGATGATTTCCGAGTTGTATTTGAACCGGACGCGGAACTCGCCGGCCTTGTCCTGATAGACTTCGAACTTGTGCGCCATGATCGCCTCGCTCTGACGGCCGCCAGTCGGCCGAGGCGAGGAAGCTGCCACGGCCCCGCTCAAGGCGTAAAGGGCGTGAAATGTAAAAGGCCGTGAGGCGATCAGCCGCGCGCTGGAATCCAGCGCCGCGCCGCCAGGGCCAGGAAGCCGATCGCCAGGCCCCAGAAGGCCGAACCGACCCCGAACAGGGCCACGCCCGACGCGGTGGCGGCGAAGGTCAGCACCGCCGCCTCGCGATCCTTGGCCGCGGCCATCATGGCGCCCAGCGATCCGGTCAGGGGCGCGATCAGGGCCAGGCCGGTGATGGCGGCCAGCGCCCCCGTGGGCATGGCGATGAACAGGCCCGCCAGCGGCGCCGCGAACAGGGCGACGACCAGGTAGAACAGGCCGTAGATCACGCCCACGGTCCAGCGTTTGGAGGCGTCGGGGTGGGCGTCCGGCTCGGTGCAGATGGCGGCGGTGATGGCGGCCAGATTGACGCCGTGCGCGCCGAACGGAGCCAGAAGCGTGCTGGTCAGCCCGCCCCAGAAGATCAACTTTCCGGCGGGCGGGGCGTATCCGGCGGCCCTCAGCACCACCAGACCGGGCAGGTTCTGCGAGGCCAGCGTCACGAGATACAGCGGCAGGGCCAGACTGATCGCCGCCTTCCAGTCGAAGGCGGGCATGACCGGCGACAGATTGCCGAACAGGCCGGTCCCCTCGGGCAGGGCGACCTGACCGCGTAGCGCCAGCACGGCGAAGGCGGCGACCAGAACGACGGGGAGGGTCCAGGCGGGCGCCAGACGCCGCATGACCACAAAGACCAGGAGCAGACCCGCCGCCAGCGTCATGTCGGTCGGGAACACCAGGAACAGCTTGAGGCAGAAGGGCAGCAGCACCCCCGCCAGCATGGCCGAGGCGACGGCGGCGGGAATGCGTTCGGCCAGCCTCCCCAGCGCCGGGACCAGTCCCGTCAGCACCATCAGCAGCCCGGCGATGACGAAGGCGCCGACGGCGGTGCTCCAGCCGAGACCGAGGGTCGAGGCCGCCAACAGGGCCGCGCCCGGCGTCGACCAGGCCAGCACCACGGGCATCTTCAGCCGCCAGCTCAACACCGCGCCGGGCAGGCCGATGCCCAGGCACAGGGCGGTGACCATGGAGATGATCTGGGCGGGCGCCGCGCCCATGGCCTGTCCGGCCTGCACCACCAGGGCGACCGTGCCGCCGAAGCCGACGACGGTCGCCACGGCGGCGGCGGAGAAACTGGCGGGCGGCGGCAGGCGCAGGGCACTCATGCGTTCAAGCTAGGCCGAGGGGCGGACGCCTGAAAGTAGAAATGCGGCTTTCCGCTCATCCGGCGGACGCCGGGATGAGCGGCTAGTGGGGGGAGATGCAAAAAGGGCCGTCGGTGTCCCGGCGGCCCTCTGTCTGTCCGAAACCCGGTCGGGTTCAGCCTTCCATGTCGTCCGGCAGGCCGACGGCGTGGAAACCGGCGTCGACGTGGACGACTTCGCCCGTGGTCGAGCGGCCCAGGTCCGAGCATAGCCACAGGGCGGCGCCGGCGACGCCTTCCATCGAGGTCTCTTCCTTGATCAGCGAGAACTGCGCCGACTTGGAGTGCAGGCCGCGCCCGCCCGAGATGCCGGCCAGCGACAGGGTGCGCATGGCGCCCGCCGAGATGGCGTTGACGCGGATGTTCTTCGGACCCAGGTCGCGGGCGATGTAGCGGGTCGCGGCTTCCAGGGCGGCCTTGGCCACGCCCATGGTGTTGTAGTTGGGGATGACCCGCTCGGACCCGAGGTAGGTCAGGGTGATCATCGAGCCGCCATTCGGCATCAGCCTGGCCGAACGCTTGGCCACGTCGACGAAGCTGAAGGCCGAGATGTTCATGGCCAGCAGGAAGCTGTCGCGGGTGGTGTTGTCGACGAAGGAGCCCTTCAGCTCGTCCTTGTTGGCGAAGGCCACCGAGTGGACGACGAAGTCGATCGTGCCGAATTCCTTTTCCAGCTCGGCGAAGGCGGCGTCCATCGAGGCGTCGTCGGTGACGTCGGCCTGGATCAGCAGCTTGGCGCCGACGCTTTCGGCCAGCGGGCGCACGCGGCGCTCAAGCCCCTCGCCCAGATAGGTGAAGGCCAGCTCGGCGCCTTGGGCGGCCAGCTGCGAGGCGATGCCCCAGGCGATGGAGCTGGAGTTCGCGACCCCCATGATCAGGCCCTTCTTGCCCTTCATGAGGTCTCCGGTGGGCATGTCCCAGCCTTCGCTCGTCGCCATGGGTTCGTCTCCGTATCTAGAACTTGTTCCGCCTTTTGGACGGGCGCGCGGCGGGTGACAAGCGTTCAGGCCCTGATCCGACCCGTGATCCGCCGCTGGCGTTTCGCGGCGAGCGGCCTAAGTTGATGCCATGAGCTTCGACGTCGACAGTCCGAATGCGCAACCGGAGGCGGGGCCGGTCTTCTTCGACCGTCGCGAACTGGACCAGATGCTGCGGGTCTATGGGCGGATGGTGGCGGCGGGCGAATGGCGCGACTACGCCATGGCCGGCCAGAAGGACCACGCCGAGTTCGCCGTCTTTCGCCGCCACGGCGACGCGCCGCTCTATCGGATCGAGAAGCGTCCGGCCCTGCGCCTGAAACAGGGACAGTGGGCCGTGATCGGCGAGGGCGGCCATGTGCTGAAGCGCGGCCGCGACCTGGCCCAGGTGCTGCGCGTCTTCGACAGCCGCAAGTTCACGGTGGTGGAGTAGGGCGCCCTTTCATTCCCGCTCATCCCGGCGGACGCCGGGATCCAGAGAGTGAGCCAAAGCGGGGCCGAGCCGCTGAGCCGGGCGCTCTGAAGCCAAAGCACTGGATCCCGGCGTCCGCCGGGATGCCCGGAGCTAGGCAGTCGCCAACCCTCAACGTGAACGCAGCTAAGAAAAAGTCCCCGGCGTTGCTGCCGGGGCCTTCTGTGTTTCAAACCGCCTGTGCCCCTATTCGCGGCTGCCCATGAAGGCCAGCAGGAACTGGAACAGGTTGATGAAGTTGATGAACAGGCTCAGCGCGCCGAAGCCCGTCGCCACGCCCATCGCGTTCTTGTCGCCGCCCAGGGCGTAGTAGGTCATCTTCAGACGCTGGGTGTCATAGGCGATCAGGCCCGAGAAGATCAGCACGCCGGCGCCGGAGATGATCAGGTACATCACGCCCGATTGCATGAAGATGTTCACGATCGAGGCGATGACCAGGCCGATCACGCCCATGATCAGGAAGGTGCCCATGCCGGTCAGATCCTTCTTGGTCGTGTAGCCGACCAGGCTCAGACCCGCGAAGGCGGCGGCGGTGACGAAGAAGGTCGAGGCCAGCGAACCGTTGGTGTAGCGCAGGAACAGCACGCCCAGGCCCGCGCCGATCGTGGCGACCACGGCCCAGTAGAGCATGTTCACGCCCTTGGCGGTCGGGTTCTTCATGAAGAACATCGAGCCGAACAGCATGACCAGCGGCGAGAACTGGACGATCATGCCCAGCATCGTCAGGCCGATGCGGCCGTCGTCCATGCGGGCGAACAGCAGCTGCTGCACCGCCGGGACGTTGCCGGTGACGTAGGCCAGGGCGCCCGCGACGACCAGACCGATCGCCAGCTTATTGTAAACGCCCAGCATGAAGGCGCGCAGACCGGCGTCGACGGACATGTCCGCCGACTGCGGAAGCGGGCGCGCATAGCCGTTGTTGAAATCGCTCATCGCGAAAGAAGTCTCCCATTCGGCCGGGAATGTCCCGACCTTTGGCTGAAATATCGGGATGCAGACGCATCCTTGCAAGAAAAACCGGACTTCCGGCCGCCGGTTCCGCCCGCTACCAAGGGTCGCATGTTGCGCCTGTTCACCGCCATCGCCATTCCCGAGGACGTCGCCGAGACCCTGGCGCGGCGTCAATCCGGCCTGCCCGGCGCGCGCTGGCGGCCGCTGGACGCCCTGCACGTCACCCTGGCCTTCTATGGCGAGGCGTCCGAGCGCACGGCCGACGATCTGGCCTCGGAACTGACGCGGGCCGAGGGCGGCGGGGCGTTCGAGATCACCCTGAACGGCGTCGGCGCCTTCGGCGACGCCCACCGCAGCCATACCCTGTGGGCCGGGCTGGAGCGGTCCGAGCGGCTGAACGTCCTGGCCGGGCGTTGTCGGTCGGCGGGCGAGCGGGCGGGCGTTCCGCCTGAGAAGCGCGAATACCGGCCGCACGTCACCCTGGCCTATCTGAAGCCCCAGGCGAACCCCGACCGCATCGGCGCCTGGATCACCGGGCACAATCTGTTGAAGTCGCCGCCGATCCGCGTGGATCGCTTCGGCTTGTACTCCAGCGTCCTGACCGGGGACGGCAGCGTCTACACCCTGGAACGCGAGTATCTGTTGTGATCGATCGCCCGACATCGCCCCTCGGTCCCACGCTGGAGACCGAACGCCTGTTCCTGCGCCCGCCGATGCTGGAGGATTTTCCGCGCTGGGCCGACTTCATGAGCGACCCCGAGACGACGCGCTTCATCGGCGGGGTGCAGTCCCGGCATGAGGTGTGGCGCGCCATCGCTTCGGTCGCGGGCATGTGGGCGCTGCACGGCGAGGGCATGTTCTCGCTGATCGAGAAGACGACCGGCCTGTGGATGGGGCGCATCGGGCCGCTGCATCCCTATGGCTGGCCGGGTCGGGAGGTGGGCTGGAGCCTGCACCGCGACGCCACGGGCAAGGGCTATGCGATCGAGGCCGCCGCGGCGACGATGGACTACGCCTGCGACGTGCTGGACTGGCCGGACGTCATCCACTGCATCGACCCCGACAACCGGGCGTCGGAGAAGGTGGCCGAGCGGCTGGGCTCGACCAATCGCGGGCCGGGCGTCATGCCGCCGCCCTTCCATGAGCACGCGGTCAACCTGTGGGGTCAGTCGCGCGAGCAGTGGCGCGTGAACCGGCAGCGCTTGCGGTAGGAACATAGGCGGAACATAAAGGCGAATGCCCGCCGCCGCGCTTCACCTCGAACTGGTCTTCAGCCGCCCCGAAACGACCCTGTCCGTCACGCGGGGGGCGGCGCGGCTCATGCTGGACATGGGTTATGCGCCCCTGCTGGAGGTCTGCCTGCCCAATGGGCGGCGCGCCGACGTCATGGCCCTGGGGCCCAAGGGCGACATCGTCATCTGCGAGGTGAAGTCGGGGATCGACGACTACCGCGTCGATCGCAAATGGCAGGAGTACGGCCCCTTCTGCGACGCCTTCTACTTCGCCGTCGCGCCGGAGTTCCCCGAAGGCGTGCTGCCGGACGAGCCGGGCCTGATCGTCGCCGACGGCTTCGGCGGGGCGGTGGTGCGCGACGCGCCGGCTACGCCCCTGGCGCCCGCGCGCCGCAAGGCCCTGACCCTGGCCTTCGCCCGCCTGGGCGCGCTCAGGACGATGCGGGACTGAAGCCCTATCCGCCCACCGCGTGCAGGGCTGCGCCGTGATCGCGCAGCCAACGGCGATGCGGGCGGTGATCTCCGACCAGGCGGGCGACCACCGCCCAATAGGCGGGGCTGTGGTCGGCGTGGACCAGGTGGGCGACCTCGTGCGCGGCCAGGTAGTCGGCGACGGCGGGCGGGGCCATGATGACGCGCCAGGAATAGCGGATCGAGCGGTTGTGCGGGCTGCATGAGCCCCAGCGCGAGCGGGTGTCGACGATGGACACCTTCACCGGCTTCTGGCCCAGGGTCTTCAGGTGGACGTCGGTTCGCTCGACCAGGAAGTCCCGCGCGGCGCGGCGGAACCAGTTCTCGATGCGGCGAGAGAAAGCCTCGCCCTCGCCGCCCGAGCGCAGCACCGGACCCTCAGGCGTGTCGATCAGGCGGGCCGCTCCTGCGCCTCCGCTGGCTTCCAGGCGCACCGGGCGACCCAGCCAGGTCACGACCGCGCCCGGCTCGAACGGCTGGGCGTCAACGCGCGCGGCCAGTCGCTCGGCGATCCATCCGGCCTTGGTGCGGGCGAAGGCCACCACCTCGCCCAGGCGTCGCTCGCTGGGCGCTACGGCCACGGCCTCGCCGGCGCGGGCGTCGATGCGGATCGACAGCCGACGCGCGCGCGGATTGACCGACAGCCTCAGGGCGCCGCCGCCCTCAAGCGGCAGACGCTGACCGTTCCGGTACGACACTGATGGCTTCGTTCTGGGCGATGAAGTCGCGCACGCGGGGATAGATCTCCTCGCGGAAACGGCGGCCGTTGAAGACGCCGTAGTGGCCGACCTTGGGCTGGACGTAGAGCAGGCGCCGGTCGTCGGGAATGTTGGGCGTCAGGCCGTGCGCCGCCTGGGTCTGGCCGACGCCGGAGATGTCGTCCATCTCGCCCTCGATGGTGGCCAGGCCGATGTCCGCGATCGCCGTCAGATCGACCGTCTCGCCGCGATGCTGCAACAGGCCGCGCGGCAGCAGGTGCTGCTGGAAGACGATGTCGATGGTCTGGAGATAGAACTCCTCGGTCAGGTCCAGCACCGACAGATATTCGTCGTAGAACTGCTCGTGCTTCTCGACCCCGTCGCCGTCGCCTTCGACCAAGCTCTCGAAATAGCGGCGATGGGCGTCGACGTGCTTGTCCTCGTTCATCGACATGAAGCTGTAGAGCTGGACGAAGCCCGGATAGACCCGCCGCCCCACGCCCGGATAGGGCCAGGGCACGGTGTGGATCATGTTCGACTTGAACCAGGTGAAGGGCTTTTCCTCGGCCAGTTGGTTCGTCGTCGTCGGCGACAGGCGGGCGTCGATGGGCGAGCCCATGAAGGTCATGGAGGCGGGCCGGTTCGGGTCGTTCTGCGCCGCCATCACCGCGCAGGCGGCCAGCACCGGCGGCCCCGGCTGGCAGACGCCGACGATGTGGGCGCGCGGCCCCACCGCCGCGAGCATGTCGCGCACGTGGTCGATGTAGTCGTTGAAGTCGAACCGCCCTTCCAGCATCGGCACCTGGCGGGCGTTGGTCCAGTCGGCGACGTAGACGTCGTGGTCCTGCAGGAAGGTCTCGACCGTGCCGCGCAGCAGGGTGGCGTAGTGGCCCGACAGCGGGGCCACGATCACCACGGCGGGCGCCGCCGCGGGCTTGCCCGCGCGCTTCAGGTCGCCGATGTTGCGGGCGAACCGCACCAGTCGGCACCAGGGCGAGGACCAGACGACCTGTTCGGTGGTGCGAACCGGCTTGCCGTCGATCTCAAGCGTCTCCAGCCCCCAGTCGGGCTTGCCGTACCGGCGGGTCAGGCTCTCGAACACCTCGGCCGAGGCGTAGGCGGTGCGGCCGATGGCCGTGTCCGACGCCGGATTGAACGGAGAGGTCCAGAACTGGCGGGCCATTTGGGCCCCGATCCGGAACGGCGTCGCCGAATGATAGGCGAGCTCGTGAAAAGCGTAGAGCATGAAACCCCGACTGCGGCCCCCGCCGATGCGGAACGCCGATCATACAGAGTGCTGCGCCGCAAAAAAGACCGGCGGCGCTTCGTTCAGGGAAAGGTGATCAGCCCTTCTCCATCGCATTCTCGATCAGGGTGGCGGTGCGGCTGGGCCCCAGGTCGTGGGCGACCGCGCTGCGGAACTTTCCGTCTGGGCCCATCAGATAGACGGTCAGGCCGTGGTTCATGGTGTAGCCCTCGCCCTCGCCGACCTTCTGATAGAAGGCGCGATAGGCCTTGGCGGCCTTGGCCACCTGTTCCGGCGTGCCGGTCAGGCCGATGACGCCGTCGGGGAAGCCGTCCGACGAGAGGTAGTCCTTCAGCATCTGCGGCGTGTCGCGCTCGGGGTCGATGCTGATGAAGACGATCTGCAGATCCTTGGCTTTGTCGCCCATCCGCTCCTGCACCGCGTTCAGCACGCCCAGGGTGGTGGGGCAGTAGTCGGGGCAGTAGGTGAAGCCGAAGAAGACCAGGGTCCATTTGCCGTTCAGGATCGTCTGGTCGACGACCTGGCCGTCCTGATTGGTCAGGGTGAAGTCGCCGCCGACCAGGGGCTGGCCCGTCGCGACGTCTGTGGTCTGGGCCGCCTGCTGGCGCCCGCCGACCACCACCATGGTGATCAGGCCCAGCGCCAGGGCGATGACCGCGCAGGCGGCGGCGAACAGGATCACGGGACGGCGGGGCATGGCGTCTCCTCATCGGGAACGGAAGTCGTTTCGGCGGCCGCGACACGGCGAACCGTGCAGCCGCTCTTCGCCCGGTCTATAGAAGAGCGGTGAGCCGTACAGAAGCCCCCATCCCGTCGCACGCCCATCCCCACGCCCCGCCGCATCTGCTGGCCCAGGCGGGCGGCGAGCTGGCCGGTCTGCCGGAACTGCCCCGGCGCGGGCGGGGCCTGTCGCTGCGCACCTTGATCGTGCTGCGCTGGCTGGCGGTGATCGGCCAGACCTCGGCCATCCTGACCGCCTATTTCGCCCTGCACTTCCCCTTGCCCTTGTGGGAGTGCCTGACCGTGATCGGCGCGGGCGTGGTGATGAACCTGGCCACCATGGCGCGGGCGCGGCGCATCGACGGCAGCCTGCCCGACGGGCCCAGAACCGCCGCCCAGCTGGGTTTCGACATCCTGCAGCTGGCGACGCTGCTGGCCCTGACCGGGGGGTTGGCCAACCCTTTCTGTCTGCTGCTGGTCGCGCCGGTGACGATCGCGGCGGCGGCCCTGCCTGCGCGTCAGGCCGTCATTCTGGGCGTCATGGCGCTGATCGCCGTGGGCTTCCTGTTTTCCTGGTCCTTGCCTTTGCCGTGGCGGCTGCATGAGCACCTGGAGCTGCCGGGCCTCTATCGCCTGGGCCTTGGGCTGGCCCTGGTGACGGGGGTGCTGTTCACGGCCGGCTACGCCTGGAAGGTGGCGGCCGACGCCGACAAGCTGGAGCTGGCCCTCGCCACCACCCAGGACGTGCTGCAGCGCGAGCAGAGGCTGGCGGCTCTGGGCGGACTGGCCGCCGCCGCCGCCCATGAGCTGGGCACGCCCCTGGCCACCATCCAGGTCGTCGCCAAGGAGATGCTGCGCGACGCGCCCGCAGGCAGCCCGGCGGCCGAGGACGCCGCCCTGATCCTGCAACAGGCGGAACGCTGCCGCGCCATCCTCAAGCAACTGTCGTCCCAACCTGAGGAAGGCGACGCCCTGTTCGCCGACATCGGCCTGAAGGCCCTGCTGGAGGAGGTGGCGGAACCGCACCGGGGCTTCGATCTCGATTTCGACATCGCCCTGAAGATTCCGCCCGGCCAGGAGGCCCCGCGCCTGCGTCGCCTGCCCGAGATCGTCCACGGCCTGTCCACCCTGGTCGAGAACGCCGCCGATTTCGCCACCGCTCGCGTCCAGCTGACCGGGGTGGTCGACGCCGGGTGGATCGAGATCGACATAGTCGACGACGGCCCCGGCTTCGCTTCCGAAATCCTGCCGCGTCTGGGCGAGCCCTATGTGACCAGCCGTCCTCAGGCCAAGGCCCGCCGCGCCCTGGCCGCCCAGATCGCCTCGGCCACCCGTCCGGCCCGCCGCGAGCGCCGCGCGCCGCCTCCGCCGGTCACGGCCCCCATCGCCCCCAGTCAGGGCGGCATGGGCCTGGGCTTCTTCATCGCCCGCACCCTGCTGGAACGGTCCGGCGCCAAGGTTTCGGTGGGTTCAGGCGACGCCGCCAAGGGTCAACCGGGGGGCGCTCGCGTCTCGGTCCGCTGGCCGCGCCAGGCCCTGGAAGTCACCGCCTCGGCCATGGAAGGCGATGGAACCTGATGTCGCAGTCGCGAGCTTGGCCCTTGACCCTGCGTCCCTGACGCACGACCTGAACCCGCAGGAGAATTTCATGTCCGAACTCGAGACCCAGATCACGGAACAGATTGCGGCCCTCAGCGACAAGTCCTTGTTGCTGCTGGACGATGATCAGGCCTTGCGCACCCGCCTGGGTCGGGCGCTGGAATCGCGCGGTTTCGTCGTCGCCCTCGCCGGCTCCGTGGCCGAGGCGAACGACGCCCTGCGCCAGTCGGTCCCCGCCTTCGCCGTGCTGGACATGCGTCTGGAAGACGGCAACGGCCTGAAGGTGGTGGAGATGATCCGCGAGCGGCGCGAGGACGCCCGCATCGTCATGCTGACTGGCTACGGCGCCATCGCCACGGCCGTCGCGGCGGTCAAGGCCGGCGCCGTCGACTATCTGCAGAAACCCGCCGACGCCGACGACGTGGTCAAGGCTCTGCTGTCGACCGGCGAGGCGCCGGAGCCGCCGGAAAACCCCATGTCGGCCGACCGGGTGCGCTGGGAGCATATCCAGCGCGTCTATGAGCTGTGCGACCACAATGTGTCGGAGACCGCTCGCCGCCTAGGCATGCACCGCCGCACCCTGCAACGCATCCTGGCCAAGCGCGCGCCGCGATAGGCCTTTTTTTGCGCGCTATGCTCGCGGCGCGGTCGCTCGCGGCTTGAGCGCGCGCCTTATTGTCCTTCTCCCCTTGCGGGAGAAGGCGGCAGGCGAAGCCTGACGGATGAGGGGCCTTGGGCCCTCAATCCGTCTGCCTGTTTCCAGCGTGCAGAAACCCCTCATCCGGCCCTGACGGACCACCTTCTCCCACAAGGGGAGAAGGGAGAATCTAGAAGAACAGCGCGTCCGGTTGGCGCTCTTGCGGCGGGCTGGGGCGCGCCGCCGGGGGCTGCTGCGGCTGCGGGGCCTGGCCGTCGATGACGACGGGCGGCGGCGCGTCCTCATAGGGCTGGGCCGTGGCGTAGGGATCCTCGACCTGACCCATCAGGTCGCCGACGGGATCGGGCGGGATCCAGCCTTCGGGCAGGGGCGGGCCGTTGGGGATGGCCTGAACCGCCAGCTTGGGCAGGGCCGCCTCCATGAAGCCGCGCCAGATGGCGGCGGGCGAGGAGCCGCCGGTGACGCGGGCCATCGGCTTGTTGTCGTCCTTGCCGACCCAGACGGCGGCGACGAAACCGCCCGTGTAGCCGACGAACCAGGCGTCCTTATAGTCCGAGGTGGTGCCGGTCTTGCCTGCGATGTCGCGCCCGCCGATGGCGGCTGAGCGGCCGCTGCCCGAGGTGATCACCCCGCGCAGCATCTGGTTCATGTAGTAGAGCGGCGGATTGTTGATGGCCTGGCCGCCTTCCGACGGGCCGTGGGTGTAGATGACCCGGCCGGACGGGGTGCGGATGCGGCTGATGCCATAGGCGTCGACGCGGCGGCCGCCGTTGGCGAAGGCGTCATAGGCCTGGGCCATTTCCAGCGGACTGACCTCGACGGCGCCCAGAGCCATGGACGGCTGCAGGCCGATTTCACTGCTGATCCCCAGACGGCGTGCGGCGCGGGCCACGCTGTCGCGCCCGACCTGATCGGCGACATAGGCGGCGACGGTGTTGGTCGACTGGGCCACGGCCTGGGCCAGGGTCATCTGGCCCGAGAAGCGGCCCGAGTAGTTGCGCGGCGACCAGCCGCCGATGGTCACGGGCTGGTCCACCACCGGGGTCTCGGGCGTGTAGCCGGCCTCGACCGCCGCCAGATAGACGAAGGGTTTCCAGGCCGAGCCGGACTGGCGACGCGCATCGACGGCGCGGTTGAACTGGCTGTCGCCGTAGGAGGCGCCGCCGATCATGGCGCGCACCCGGCCGTCGCCGTCCAGGGCGACCAGGGCGGCCTGTTCGACGCCCTTGCCCTTGTCGCGATCCAGGATGCGGCGCACGGCGCGCTCGGCGTCGGTCTGCAAGGTCAGGTCCAGGGTGGTCTCGACGACCAGGTCTTCGGTCGGCTCGCCGACCAGGCCGCGGATCTGCTTGTCCAGCCAGTCGATGAAGTATTGGGCGTGCTGGCTGGCCAGGGTCTTGGACACCCGTACCGGTTCGGCCACGGCGGCTTCGCGCTGGGCCGGGGTGATGGCGCCGACCTCGACCATTTCGTTCAGCACGACATTGGCGCGGGTGGCGGCGCGCTCGCTCTCGGATACCGGCGAATAGCGCGAAGGCGCCTTCAGCAGGCCCGCCAGCAGGGCGGCCTCGCCGACCGTCAGCTTGTCGGCGCTCTTGTCGAAATAGCGCTGCGAAGCGGATTCGATGCCATAGGCGCCGGCGCCGAAATAGACGCGGTTCAGATAGAGGGCGAGGATCTCCTTCTTGGAGAACTTCATCTCCAGCCACACGGCCAGCATCAACTCCTGAACCTTGCGCTTCATGTTCTGATCGGGCGTCAGGAACAGGTTCTTGGCCAGCTGCTGAGTGATGGTAGAGCCGCCCTGGACCACGCGCCCGGCCTTCAGGTTCGAGGCCATGGCGCGGCTCATGCCGATCGGGTCGAAGCCGGGGTGGTGGTAGAAGCGGCGGTCCTCGATGGCCACGAAGGCCGCGGGGACGTAGTCGGGCAGGGCGTCCAGATCGACCGGCGGCGCCATCTGGGTGCCGCGCACCGCGATCAGGGCGCCGGAGCGGTCCAGATAGGTGATCGAGGGCTGGCGATCGACCTCATACAGGCTGGAGGTGTCCGGCAGGTCGCGCGCGAAGACGGCGAAGAAGACGACGGCGAAGATCAGGCCCCAGACGGCCAGCACCGCGCCCCAGTAGAAGAGGCGGCCCATGAAGGTCCGACGCGGTTTTCCTCCGCCCTGATCGTTCCCGTCGGGTCCGCGGTCTTTGCGCGCCATGAACATCCCTCTATGCCAGCGGCGCGAACCCTAGCCGTTCGCATCGCCGACGAAAACGCCCCCGTTTCCGATCACGGCAGCGTGAGCGCCTATTTCGCCGAAAGAATGGCTTATCTCGCCAGGAAGGCGTCCAGTTCGCCGTAGAAGGCCGTCGGCTGGTCGAACATGATGAAGTGGGCGCTGTCGTCGATGCGCTTCAGCTTCGCGCCGGGCAGGGGCGCGAACGACATCTGATAGATGGCGTCGGTGACGGCGTCGGTCATGCGGGCGTCATTGAACTTGACGTAGAGCACCTCGGTCGGGGCGGTAATCTTGGCCAGTTCGGGGCGCAGGTCGGTCGTGACCAGTTCGCGGAAGGCGGCGGCCGAGACCTTCTGGTCGCTGTCGCGCATGTCCTGAAGCGCCTCTTCGCGGCGGCTTTCCGTATTGATCATCCCGTTGATGGCGGTGGTGGCCTGGGCGACGTAGGCCTCGCGCGGGCTGGTTGATTGGGCGGTCCAGATCTGATCGGCGACGGGGGTCACGCTTTCGGCTGTTGCACCGGGCGCGCCGAACATGGCGCCCATGAAGGGGATCATGTCCACGACCATCAGCTTGCCGACCAGGTCCGGGTGACGCGCGGCCAGCATCATGCCCATGGTTCCGCCCATGGAGTGGCCGACGACGGCGGGCTTGTTCAGATGCTGTTCGCGGATGTAGCGGGCGATCTCCTCGGCCACGGGGGCGCCGACCGGCTGGGGCGCATCGCCTTGCGCATTGGCCTGGGGCGCGGTGCCCGCGAAGCCGGCGACGTGGATGCGGTGGACGCGATAGCGTCCGGCCAGATGATCGACCGTCCCCTGCCAGATGTCGGGCGAGGACGACAGGCCGGGGATCAGGATCAGATCGGGCGCGCCCTCCGGCCCGTCGACGCGGACGCTGAGGCGTTCGGAGGCGAAGGCTGCGTGCGCCGCGTCGTGGGCCGCGTGGTTGACGTGACCGTCCTGAGCCAGGGCGGGCGCAGCGGCCAGCAACAGGGCGGCGGCGATGAAGGCGGCTGAGGCGGTGCGGATCAAGGCGTCTCTCCCAAAGAGAATTTGCGCCAGATTAATTCATCGGCTGAGGAAGGGAATGGCCTTTGGACGGCCGCCCGTCCCTGCTGCTACAAGGCGGCCATGATCGCAGACGCCGCGCCCGCACCTTCCGCCACGCCCGAAGCCAAAGCCCCGCCGACCGCCTTCGGCAAGGGCTTCATCACCGACGCCTGGTATTTCGTCGCCCTGGCGCGCGACGTGCCGGTCGCCAGCCTGAAACGCTATGAGATCATGGGCGAGCCGGTCTTGATCGGCCGCACCCGCGCGGGCGAGGTCTATGGCATGCGCGACATCTGCCCCCATCGCGCAGCGCCGCTGTCGGCCGGGCGGCTGGTCGAAAAGCCCGGCGAGGGGGAGACGATCGAATGCCCCTATCACGGCTGGCGCTTCCGGCCGGACGGGGGGTGCGCGGCCATCCCGTCGCTGGTCGAGGATCAGGCGTTCGAGGCCAGCCGCATCAAGGTCCGCGCCTATCCGGTGCGCGAGAGCCAGGGCATGGTCTTCGTCTGGATGGCGGCCGACGCGCGCAACCCGTCCGAGCCGGATCAGGAACCGCCGCAGTTTCCGGGCGCAGTCGGCCAGCCGCGTCTGGTCGAGTGGATGGATTTCGACAGCCATATCGACCACGCCGTCGTCGGCCTGATGGATCCCGCCCACGGGCCTTACGTCCATCAGCAGTGGTGGTGGCGTTCCGAACATTCGATGCACGAGAAGGCCAAGACCTTCGCCCCGGTCGACTTCGGCTGGGCCATGGTGCGTCACGCGCCGTCGTCGAACAGCCGCCTCTATAAGGTGCTAGGCGGGGCGCCCGCGACGGAGATCACCTTCCGCCTGCCGGGCTATCGCTGGGAGCATATCCAGGTGGGCGAAAAGCAGGTGCTGGCCCTGACCTGCCTGACGCCGGTGAGCGAGACCAAGACCCGCATCACCCAGATCTTCTGGTCCGACCACTGGGTGTTCGGCATCGCTAAGCCCTTCCTGCGCATGGGCGTGGTCGCCTTCCTGAAGCAGGACGGCGGCATGGTGAACCTGCAGAACGAGGGGCTGAAATACGACCCGGCCCTGATCTGGATCGACGACGCCGACAAACAGGCCAAATGGTACCAGCAGCTGAAGCGCGAATGGCTGAAGAGCCGCGCCGAGGGCCGCGCCTTCGTCAATCCGATCAAGGAGACGGTGCTGCGCTGGAAGAGCTGACGGTCAGGGCGGGCGGGGGCTCTGGTCGGCGGCGCGGAACCGCGTAATCATGCGGCCATGAAGCGGATCGCGCGCATCTTCCGTCTGCATTTCGCCCTGTGGCTGGGGCTCGCCGTCCTGGCGGTCGCGGTGATTTTAACGCCTGCCGCGTGGGACTGGCCGATGCGGATCGCCGCCGCCTGGGACGCCAGCGTCTGCATCTTCCTGACGCTCACCTTCATCCGCCTGTATCGCCATCGCACGACGGCGGCTATCCGCAAGCGAGCGGCGGATCTGGATCAGGCGGGCGGCGCCGTCCTGCCGCTCAGTTTGCTGGCGGCGGCGGCCAGCGTTTTCGTGATCGTCATGGAGACGGCGGACGGCGGCAAGCCGAGCCTGGGCGAGGCGTTGTTCTCCATCGGCACCATCGCCGCCTCCTGGCTGTTCACCCACGTCCTGTTCGCCCTGCACTACGCCCATGAATTCTATGCGCCCGCCCACGGCGGCGGCGATCGGCGCGGGCTGATCTTTCCCGGCGAAGAAGAGGCGGACTACGGCGACTTCCTGCATTTCTCCTTGATCATCGGCGTGGCCAACCAGACGGCCGACATCCAGATCAGCAGCCGTAAACTGCGCCGGATCGCCACCGTGCACAGCCTGATCGCCTTCGTCTTCAACACGGTGATCCTGGCCCTGGCGGTGAATATGGCCGTGAGCCTGCTCTAGGCTTTCGCACGCCCATTCCAGCCGGGCGCCTTGACTTGGCCGCTATTGAGGCCCATCTGCGCTGCATCGCACAATGCGATGACCGGCGCGTTCCAACGCGTGTTGGGCTTCCCTCCCCGGAAGGCCTGTCTGTCGAGCGGCCGGATCATTCGATTTCATACGTCGTCCATACACGCGGGGCGGCGCCCGTTCCCCGCCCGAACTTCGGGCAGGCGACGTGCGCCCTTTGTGAAACCGGCCTGTCCGGCTGCGCCCGTCGTCGTTCGTGAAAGATAGACGTGAGCGAAATTACCTTTGAATCCATGGGCCTGAACAAGGCTCTCCTGACCGCCCTGGCCGCGACCGGCTATGAGAAGCCGACGCCGATCCAGGCCAAGGCCATCCCCGACGTGATGAAGGGCAAGGATCTGCTGGGCATCGCCCAGACGGGCACCGGCAAGACGGCGGCCTTCGCCCTGCCGATCCTGCATCGCCTGGCCGAGAACCGCGTGGCGCCGCGCCCGCGCACCACGCGCGCCCTGATCCTGAGCCCGACGCGCGAGCTGGCCACTCAGATCGGCGACAGCTTCAAACAGTACGGCGCCCACCTGGGCTTCCGCGTGGCGGTCATCTTCGGCGGCGTGAAATACGGCGCCCAGGAACGCGCCCTGCAGCAGGGTCTGGACGTTCTGGTGGCCGCGCCCGGCCGCCTGCTGGACCACATCCAGCAAAAGACTCTGGACCTGTCGACCTGCGAGATCTTCGTTCTGGACGAAGCCGATCAGATGCTGGACCTGGGCTTCATCAAGCCGATCCGCCAGATCGTCAGCCGCATCCCGGCCAAGCGTCAGAACCTGTTCTTCTCGGCCACCATGCCGTCGGAGATCGGCAAGCTGGCCGGCGAGCTGTTGAAGGATCCGGTCAAGGTCCAGGTCACGCCGCAGGCCACCACGGTCGAGCGCATCAAGCAGTCGGTGATCTGGGTCGAGCAGGGCAAGAAGCGCGCCCTGCTGACCGAACTGTTCTCCGACCCGGCCTATACGCGCTGCCTGGTCTTCACCAAGACCAAGCACGGCGCCGACAAGGTCGCGGCCTATCTGGAAGCGGGCGGCGTCGAGGCCGGCGCCATCCACGGCAACAAGAGCCAGCCGCAACGCGAGCGCGCGCTTGAGGCGTTCAAGAACGGCAAGCTGCGCGTCCTGGTCGCCACCGACATCGCCGCGCGCGGCATCGACGTGGACAAGGTCACTCACGTGGTGAACTTCGAGCTGCCCTATGTGCCGGAAGCCTATGTCCACCGCATCGGCCGCACGGCCCGCGCGGGCAAGGACGGCACCGCCATCAGCTTTGTCGCCGGCGACGAGATGAAGCTGCTGAAGGACATCGAGAAGGTCACGCGCCAGAAGATCCCCGCGATCGACCGCCGCAACGACAAGGCGCTGGCCCAGCTGGACGCCTCCATCATGTCGGCGGGCGTGGCCAAGAAGGCGACCCTGCCCGAGCGTGAAGGCAAGCCGCAGGGTGAAGGCCGGGGCGGCCGTGGTCGCGGCGGTCGCAATCCGCACCGCGAGGGCGTCAAGCTGGAGGGCGGCGGTCAGCCGCACCGTCAGCGTCGCGGCCGCAACGGCGCGCCTGCGGCCGAGCGTCCGGCGGCGGCCTATGATCCGATGGCGGGCGACCGCGCCCGTTCGGCCGCGCGCGCGACGCCTGCGGCCGAGCCCAAGCCGGTCGGCGAGCTGCAGCGCCGCCCGCGTCGTCGTCGCCCGTCGAACGGCGGCAAGGGCCACGCCGCCCAGGGCTGACGCTCTCGGCATGAGGCGAATAAAAACGGCGGCTCCTTTGCGGGAGCCGCCGTTTCCTTGTCCGCCGTCAAGCCGGGATCAGAAGGCCCAGCGTGCGCCGATCGAGGCGACCAGGGCCGAGCCTTCGGCCTCGCCGCGCAGGTGCGAGGTCACGGCCGCCGGGGTGCCGGCGTAGAAGGTGCGGTCGTCGTGGATGGTCGAGTCGCTGAAGGCGATGTAGGTCAGACCGGCGTCGAAGGTGACGCCTTCGGTCACTTCGGTCGAACCGCCGACCGAGAACAGCCAGCGGTCGGCGTCGGGGATGCGGGCCGTGCGCAGGCTGTCGCGGGTCGGGGTCGGGTCATAGCCGACGCCGGCGCGCAGCGTGGTCTTGTCGCTGAGGGCGTAGTCCAGGCCGATGGCGCCGGTGGTCACGTCCTTGTAGTTCTGATGGATGACGTCGCCGCCGCCCGTGTACTCGACGGTGATGGCGTCGAACTCGGACCAGCCGATGCGATTGACCTGGGCGTTCAGGGTCAGCTTGTCGTTGACGGCGTAGCGGACCGAGGCCGAGGCGAACCACGGGGTGTTGAAGCTGGCCTTGCCGCCGGTCGAGACGTTGGCGCCCGCCAGCGGGCCCAGCAGACCGGCCACGGTCACGTCGCCTTCCAGTTCGTGCTCGATCTTGGAGCGGTAGCTGAGGCCGAAGTCCCAAGGCCCCTTGTGCACCTGGGCGCCGACGTTCCAGCCGAAGTCCCAGCCGTCGCCTTCCAGGCTGTTGGAGCCGTCGGGCAGCAGTGGGGACAGGTTCGGCATGGCCGAGGTGAGCTTGGCCTTGACGAACTGCGCGTTCAGCCCGGCGCCGACGTCCAGCCAGTCGTTGACCTGATAGGCCACGGTCAGGCTGGCGTCGCCCGAGCGTAGCTCCGACGTCAGGGCGTCGTAGCGGGCGAAGGAGCCCTGTTCGTACTTGGTGGTGAAGTTGTAGGGGGCGGCCACCGAGACGCCGACGGCGAAGCGGTCGCCGATCGGCGTGGCGAAGGCGAAGTTCGGCACCAGGCCGCTCTCGATCGGATCGACTTCGGTGTTGCGCGGGTTGCGCACCGGCGCGTCCAACCCGCCTGGATAGGTCAGGTAGGAGCCGGCGTTCTTCACTTCGGAATCGATGCGGATGGCGTGCAGTCCGACGGAGACTTCACGGCCGCTGCGGGCGATGGAGGCGGGGTTCCACCACATCGAGCCGACGCCGCGATCGGCGGCTTCGCCCGAGAAGGCGCGCCCAGCGCCGCGCACGGACTGTTCCTGCAGATAGAAGGAGCCGGCGAAGGCCGGGGCGGCGACGCCCGTCATCAGGGCGGTGGTCAGTGCCAGGCCGCCGAGGCGGGCCATGTTCCTGGGGGTCATTACGCTTCACCTATGTCGTGGGCCGGCCATTGGAAAAGCGGACGGCCTTGGTTCGGGGAGAGCCGCCACGCTACTCATCACAGCGTCCGTGTCATGAAAGCGTTGCGTCCAAGGCCGGTGTCGGACCGCTTCTCGGCGAAAGAGTGGCGCAAAAATCGCACAATTTCACACCTTGGTGAGGTTACGTAGCGGCAATTTCGATGCCTGAAGAACGCAGGTTTGCAGCAAGATCGTGTTCCGCTGCGTCAACTTCAGCCGAATCCCGTCCCCGGATCACTAGGTGGGTTCCGACCTGGCCAGGCGTCTGACCGACGCTGAATCCAAAGGGGTAGGAGCCGAAGGACAGGTGCGGCCGCGCCTCGGCCGCGGCGCGCAGGATGTCGGCCACCGCGCCTTCGCCGACGCCGGCGACGCGCAACGAACGGCTGTGGACCGGGACGCCCGTCTTCAGGCGCGGCGCCACGTCGTCCAGCATGGCCTCCATGATCTTGGGCACGCCGGCCATGACGAAGACGTTTTCGACCTGAAAGCCCGGCGCGCCGCTGACCGGGTTGGCGATCAGCACGCCGCCGTCGGGCACGCGGGCCATGCGGCGCCGCGCGGCGTTGAACTCGCCCGGCGCATAGCGGCGCGCGAGGATGGCGAGCGCTTCGGGGTGTTCGCTGACCGGAACGCCGAAGGCGGCGCCGACCGCATCGGCGGTGATGTCGTCATGGGTCGGGCCGATGCCGCCGGTGGTGAAGACATAGTCGTGGGCTGCACGCAGGGCGTTCAGGGCCCCGACGATCTGATCCTGACGGTCGCCGACCACCCGCGCCTCCATCAGATCGACGCCCAGCGGCGCCAGAAACCGGGCCAGGGTGGTCAGATTGGTGTCGCGCGTGCGGCCCGACAGGATTTCGTCGCCGATGATCAGGACGGCGGCGGTGGGAGAGGGGGCGATCTGGGACATGGCTCGTAGATAGGATGGGCGCGGCCCTGCGTCAGCGGCGAACCCTGACGGGCTTGAGGTTTTGTGCTAGTCTGACCATCTGAAGTCCTGAAAGCAGCCTCTTCGCCCGTTCCGCGCCCTTGCGGAGCGCGCGCCTCCCCGAAAGCCGAGCATGTACGAGACCCCCGACCTGGAAACCGACGTCTTCGTCCGCAGCCACGAAATCCGCATCTATGACGCGGAAGGGTTCGAGGGCATGCGCAAGGCCGGCCGTCTGGTCGCCGAGGCGCTGGACATGATCGGCGAGCATGTGAAGCCGGGCGTCACCACGGGCGAGTTGGACGACCTGGTGCGCGAGTTCACCCTGGACAACGGCGGCGTCCCCGCCTGCCTGGGCTACAAGGGTTACACCAAGACGGTCTGCACCTCGATCAACCACGTCGTCTGCCACGGCATTCCGGGCGACAAGGTTCTGAAGGAAGGCGACATCGTCAACATCGACCATACGGTCATCGTCGACGGTTGGCATGGCGATAGCAGCCGCATGTATCCGGTCGGCGAGATCAACGCCCGCGCCAAGAAGCTGATCGACGTCACCTATGACTCGCTGGACCTGGGCCTGGCCCAGATCAAGCCGGGGAACACCTTCGGCGACATCGGCTTCGCCATTCAGAAATTCGTCGAGGCCCAGCGCATGAGCGTGGTGCGCGACTTCTGCGGCCACGGCATCGGCCGGGTCTTCCACGACAGCCCCAACGTCCTGCACTACGGCCGTCGCGGCGAGGGCGCGGTGCTGAAGCCGGGCATGTTCTTCACGGTCGAGCCGATGGTGAACCTGGGCAAGCCCGCGGTGAAGGTGCTGTCGGACGGCTGGACCGCCGTGACCCGCGACAAGTCGCTGTCGTCCCAATGCGAGCATTCGATCGGCGTGACCGAGGACGGGCTGGAAATCTTCACCGCCTCGCCGAAGGGCCTGTTCCGCCCGAAATTCTGAGTTAGTCTCCCCCTTGGGGGAGGCTGATGCTGGATCAACCGCCGGAACAACCGAAGGCCAAGCCGCACCACGCCGGGCATCGCGAGCGGCTGCGCGAACGCGCGCGCACGGCGGGCCTCCATCATCTGCCGGACTATGAGCTGCTGGAGCTGTTCCTGTTCCGCAGCCAGCCGCAGGGCGACGTCAAGCCGGTGGCCAAGGCCCTGCTGGCGCGGTTCGGGTCGCTGGCGGCGGTGCTGGCGGCCTCGGTCGAGGATCTGATGACGGTCAGGGCCGAGGATTCGCGCGGGCGGCCCAAGGGGGTGGGCGCCGAGACGGCGCTGGACCTGGCCGCCCTGCATGAAGTCTCGCGCCGGGTGGCCAAGGAAGAGGCGAACAAGCGCACCGTCATCTCGTCGTGGACGGCCCTGCTGGCCTATGTGCGCCTGTCGCTGCAGCACGAGCCGCGCGAACAGTTCCGCGTCCTCTATCTCGACAAGAAGAACCAGTTGATCCTCGACGAGATCCAGAACCGGGGCACGGTTGATCATGCCCCCGTCTATCCGCGCGAAGTGGTGCGCCGGGCGCTGGAGCTGTCGGCCAGCGCCATGATCATCGTTCACAACCACCCCTCGGGCGATCCGACGCCCAGCCGGGCCGACATCGACATGACCAAGCAGGTGATCGAGGCGGCGCGCGCCTTGTCGGTCCAGGTTCACGACCACCTCATCGTCGGCCGCGAAGGCGTGGCCAGCTTCAAGCAACTGGGATTGATGTGACTGTTCTTTCGACCGCGCGCCTGACGCTGGCGCCTGTCGCCGTCGGCGACATGGACGACCTGACCGCCCTGTGGGCTGACGCCGAGTTCACCCGCCACATCATGGGGCGTGGACTGTCGGAGGAGGAGGTCTGGTTCCGCCTGCTGCGCGACATCGGCCACTGGCAGGCCAAGGGCTATGGCAACTGGTCGATCCGCGAGACGACGACGGGCGCCTATGTCGGCAGCGTCGGGGTGCTGGACTACCGCCGCGAGATCGACCCGCCCTTCGACGCGCCGGAGCTGGGCTGGGGCGTGGCCCCCGCCTTCCAGGGCGCGGGCCTGGCGCGCGAGGCGCTGGAGGCGGCCCTGGCCTGGACCGACGCCTATCGGCTGGAGCCGCGTACGGTCTGCATGATCTCGCCCGAGAACGCGCCTTCGGTGCGTCTGGCCGAACGGGTGGGCTATCGCCCCTACGCCCGCGCCGACTACAAGGGATCGACCGTCGACCTGTATGAGCGTCCCCGCGCCGGATGACCGGCTGACAGAAGGGACGCGGGGCGATAAGCTTTACAATTCAGGCCCTGAGACGGCCTTCTGCCTTCTAGGAGTTCTGTGATGCCCATGTCCGTCGACGACCTTCGCGCCCATCTGGTTGAGGCCTTCCCCGACGCGGACATCGCCATTGAGGATCTGGCGGGCGACGGCGACCACTATCGCGCCCGTATCGTGTCCGAGGTCTTTCGCGGCATGAACCGCGTGCGCCAGCACCAGACCGTCTACGCCGCGCTCAAGGGCAAGATGGGCGGCGAACTGCACGCCCTGGCGCTGGAGACCTCGGCGCCGGTCGAGGCCGGCTGATCCCGTGCGCTATCGCCCCTTCGGCGCCACAGGGGCCGCGGTCTCCAGCCTGACGCTCAGCCTGGGGGCAGAGGCGACGGCGCGCGGGCCGAACCATGTCCGCGACCTGGTGTTCGCGGGGCTGGAGGCGGGGGTGAACGCCTATCATCTGGAGCGGCTGGACCCGACGTTGCTGCAGGCTGTCGGCGAGGCCCTGGGCCATGTCGAGCGGCGGTTGGTGTGGGTCAGCGTCAGCCTGGGGGCCGACCGGGATTTCTCGGCGATGGCCCTGGGGCGTTCGATCGAACAGGGGCTGCACGCCTCGGGTCTGGGCTGGTTCGACATGGCGGTGTTGGAGCGCCCGGCCGAGAATGAGTTGCCGCAGACCTCCCTGACCGCCCTGAAAGCCATGCGGAAGGCCGAATATGTGCGGATGCTGGGGGTGTCGGGCGACGAGCCGGTGACGGATCTCTATGTCTCGACCGGGGCGTTCGACGTCCTGTTCACGCCCTTCCACGTCAATGTGCCCTGGCAGGTGCGCTCGCGCATGAGGGCCGCGCGCGATCGAGAGATGAGCCTGTTCGCCGACGACTACTTCCCCGACAGTCTGGCGACCGAGCGCCGCGCGGCTGATGCGGGCGGGCCGAAGAAGCGGGGCCTGTTCGGCGCCTGGGGCGCGGGGCGCGGCGAGGCCGATCTGGAGCGGCCGGGCTCCTTCGCCTTCCTGCACCGGACGCCGGGCTGGACCGGCGAGGCCATCTGCCTGGCCTACGCCCTGGCTGATCCGTCGGTGGCCAGCGTGCTGGTCCGGCCCAGGGACAGGGCGCATCTGGAGGAACTGGCGAGCGTGCCCGAGCGCGACCTGCCCGCCGGCCTCTCGGCTCAGATCGAGATGGCGCGGGTGGACGCTTCGGCCTGACCGCCCTCAGGCGCCGATGGCGGAGAAGGGGCCGTTGAGGAAGCTGGGCTTGCCATAGGCCAGGGGACGGCCGTCCTCGGCCAGGACGCGGCCGCCAGCCGCCTCCAGCACGGCCTGGCCGGCGGCGGTGTCCCATTCGCTGGTAGGGCCGGTGCGCGGATAGGCGTCGAAGCGGCCCTCGGCGATCAGGCAGAACTTCAGCGAGGAATCCATGCCCTGCCACTGGATGCAGCCGTTGCGGGCGGCCAGGCGTCGGGCGTCGTCTTCGCTGATGCTGTGGCTGACCAGGGCGACGGCGTCGGCCGGGCGTTCGCGCACCCGGATCGGCCGCCAGGGCTCGCCGAAGGCGCGGCGAAGGGCCCCCTGACCCGGCGCGGCCGAGCGCCAGCTGATCCCCAGGGCCGGAGCCGTCACCACGCCGGCTACGGGCGCGTCGTGGCGGATCAGGGCGATATTGACCGAATAGCTCTCGCGCCCCTGCACAAAGCCCTTGGTGCCGTCCAGCGGGTCGATCAGCCAGAACCATGCGCCGACCGACGGCGGGGCGCCGTCGGCGGCGACCGCCTCTTCGGCCACGGCCTCGACCTGGGGCCAGTGTTCGGCCAGGCGGCTCAGGATCAGGGTTTCGGCGGCGCGGTCGGCCTCGGTGACGGGGCTGGCGTCGGCCTTGGTCTCCACGGCCGTGTCGGCCCGCCAGTAGGGCAGGATCAGGCGCGCGGCCTCCTCGGCGATGTCGGCGATGACCTCGGCCAGGCGGCCGGAGGCGAGGTCGGTTTCGAGGTCGGCGTAGGCGGAGACGGTCATGAAGCGCTCGATAGACCATGCGGCCGGTTTAACGAACCGGCAAATCAGGCCACCTTGGCCTTAACCTTTTTGAAAACCTGCGCGCCGCGCCTTGGCATCATGACCGTTTCCGACGACCCCGCCTCCCTATCCGCCGCCGATCTGCCTGTGGACGGCGCCGAACTGGCCGCCTTCATCGCCGCCAAGCTGTGCCACGACTTCATCAGCCCGGCGGGCGCGGTGATGTCGGGCCTGGACCTGCTGGACGACCCCACCGCTCAGGACATGCGCGACGACGCCTTGGGCCTGATCCGTCAGAGCGCGGCCAAGATGGTGGCCCTGGTGCATTTCGCGCGCGTGGCCTTCGGCGCGGCGACCAGCAGCGAACAGTTCTCCGGCGCCGAACTGCACGGTCTGGTCGCGGGCCTGACCGACGGCGGGCGCGCCACGCTGGACTGGCGCGTCGGCGAGGAAACCTTCACCAAGATTCAGGCTCGCGCCCTGATCAACCTGGCCTATCTGACCGTTTCGGCCCTGCCGATGGGCGGGGCCGCGGTGGTGACGGTCCGCCGCGAAGGGGACCAACTGTTCCTGGTCGGTTCGGCCGAGGGCGCACGCGCCCGGCTCAAGCCCGAGGCCGTGGTCGGCCTGAAGGGCGAGCGGCTGACCGAGGGTCTGGCGGGCCAGTGGATCCAGCCCTACTGGCTGTGGCTGACGGCGCGCGAGGCGGGCGGACGGCTGGACCTGGCGACCGAAGAGGGCCGCGTGGCCTTGATGGCGCGTCTGCCGGGCGCTAATGAGCAAACCGCGTTCGTCGATCCAACGCTCCGTTAACCCGCCTGAACGACTATGGCGAGAGCGTGATTTCGATCTCGCGCAAAACGGGAAACGACCCAGTGGACCCCAGAACCTGTCTGATCGTGGATGACAGCCGCATCATCCGCAAGGTGGCGCGCCGCATCCTGGAGGATCTGTCCTTCGACGTGGCCGAGGCGGCCGACGGCGCCGAGGCGCTGGACTATTGCCAGGCCGCCATGCCGCAGGTGGTGCTGCTGGACTGGCAGATGCCGGTGATGGACGGCCTGGCCTTCCTGCGTCGTCTGCGCGATCTGCCGGAGGGGCGCGCGCCCAAGGTTCTGTTCTGCTCAGTCGAGACGCGGGCCGACCGAATCGCCGAAGCCCTGTCCGCAGGGGCCGACGAATATGTTATGAAGCCCTTCGACGGCGAGATCCTGCAAGCCAAGCTCGCCGAAGTGGGAGTGGTGCAGTCGCCGTCATGACGCCGGAGGATTTTGATCGTCTTCAGACCCTGCTGGCGTCCCGCGCCGGCTTCCGGCTGACCCGAGACCGGATGCAGCTGGCCGAGCACCGGCTGGGGCCTGTGGCGCGGCGCGAAGGCTATCACAACGTCGAGGCCATGCTGACCAGTCTGTGGAGCCGCCCGGTCGCTTCCCTGGGCTGGAGCGTGATCGAGGCCCTGTTGAACGGCGAGACCTGGTTCCGGCGCGACCGCACGGCCTTTGAGGTGATGGAGCGCGAACTGCTGCCCGCCCTGACGGCGGCGCGGCCGGGCGGCCGTGTGCGCATCTGGTGCGCCGGCGCCTCGACCGGGCAGGAGGCCTATTCCCTGGCCATCGCCGCCCTGGAGGCGGGGGCTCGGGTCGAGATAGAGGCCACGGACCTGTCGCGTCAGGCGATCGAGAAGGCCATGTCGGGCCTCTACACCTCGTTCGAGATTCAGCGCGGCCTGTCGGCGCGCGCCATGCTGCGCTGGTTCGAACAGGTCGACGACCAGTGGCGCGCGCGGCCCGAGTTGCGCGCCGCCATCGCCTTCACGCGCGCCAATCTGCTGGATGAGCCGACGGATGAGGGTCGGTTCGATGTGGTCTTCTGCCGCAACGTCCTGGGCGACATGGCGCCGGAGCGTCGCGCCCGGGTGCTGGACGGGCTGGAGCGGCGGATGGTTGACGACGGCTGCCTGTTCCTGGGCCACGCCGAACGGCCGGACGGCGACAGCGTGGCCTTCCGCCCGGTGGCCGGGCGCAAGGGCCTCTATGTGAAAAGCGCGGCCGCCGCGCGCCGCGCCGCCTGAACCGTCAGGCGACTGACAGCAGGCCCTGGGCGGCGACGGCCTTGACGCCGGGGCCGGGAACCTCGGCGAAGGCCAGGTCCGTGACGCCGAAATACTCATGCTGGTTCAGGGCGCACCAGTCGGTGGTGACGATGCGGACCGTCTCGCGCTGTTCGCCGCCTTCGACTGCGCCATAGACGAAGTCCCCGGTGCGGCGTGCGAAGGGCATGACCCGGTCCTGATTGGCCAGGGCGGTCAGTTCGGCCAGGCGCGCGGCGGGCACCTCGGCGGCCATCAGCTTGCCGTCGAAGCGCACCACGGCGTCGAAGGCGTAGCGACTGACCGGACCGGCGGCCAGGCCCGTGCCCAGGGTGGTGTGGCCGATGAAGCCCGCCTGGGCCCCGGCGAAGCGGGCGAAGGTTGCGGCGACGGCGCGGCCGGTGTCGCCCAGCGACAGGGAGGTCGAACTGGTCCCGAGGACGGCGCGCTCCTGATCGGTCAGATGCCGGTCCAGCGTCTTGCGGATCAGGACGGCCAGGGCCGGGTCGGCGGGGCCGTCCAGGGCGACGGTGCGCGACTGCGCCCGGACGCTTCCGTCGCTGAGATAGTCGGCCGCCGTATAGGCGTTGCTCCACGATCCGGTGTGGGCGTAGAGGCCGCGCCCCAGCTTCTCCTGGAACAGCAGGTGGTTGTGCCCGCCGATCATCAGGGCGCCGTCGGGCAGGGCGGACAGCATCCCACGATCGCCCGCCACCCCGGCGTGGCTCATCACCAGGGTCAGGTCCGCGTCGTCCGTCAGGGTCGGCAGCTGAGCGTTCGCCCATTCGCTCGGCTCGGGGATCGACAGCCAGTCGCGGCTGGCCTTGGGATAGGTGTTCAGCGCGTTCGTGCCGAAGCCGATGATGCGCAGCCGTCGATCGCCGAAGGCCAGTTCAGTCGCCGCCGGCGCATAGGGCTGACCGGTTCGCGCGTCGACGATGTTGCTGATGACGGTGATCCCCAGGCCGCGCATCCGCGCGACCACCTCATGCAGGTCCGGCGTCAGATCGTTGTCGTGGTTGCCCAGATTGACCACCGTCGGGGCGATGGCGGGCAGGGCGGCCAGGAAGGCCCAGTCGATCGCGCCTTCGGACCGCACCGAGACGACGTTGCCGTGCTCGAAGATGTCGCCGTCGATCGCGATCAGATGCGGAACCGGCCGGCTGCGGACCGCGGCGCGCAGGGCGGCCAGCAACTGGGCGCTGCGCTCATAGGCGGAGTGCAGGTCGGACATGGCCAGGACGCGGCCGACGACGGCGCTTTCGCGAGTCTGACCAAAGGCGGGCAGGGCGCCGCCGATCAGCGGCAACACGGCTGCGGCGCCCAAGAAGCGGCGACGGGAGGGGAAGGCGAAGGTCATCTGAAAGTCTCCGGTGCGCGACCCTGCGGGAGACGACGCAGCCGATCTGCATGGCACGGCGGGTTGCACTGCACAACTTGAGGGGTGTCTCATATGTGAAACGAACGGCGGTTTGTTCCGGCCTGTGTCCCTGTCGCGAAAGGTTCACGGTGAAGGGCGCTTCGGTGCTGGAACCGACGGCGCTTCAGGCCTAGGGGCTGCGGCGATTCACCCGCCCAAGATCATCAAGAAGGGGATATCTCGATGACGCGTCTCTCGGTTCTCGCCGCCTCCGCCAGCGGTCTGGCCCTGCTGCTTTCCACGCCGGCCCTGGCGCAATCCGCCGATGTCCAGGTCGAACAGGCCGCCGCTGTCGGCGACATCGTCGTCACCGCCCAGCGTCGCAGCGAAAGCATCCGCGACGTGCCCTTCGCCGTCACGGCGATGAACACCGAGACGCTGAACGCCGTGAACGCCGGCGGCGGCGACATCCTGCAGCTGTCGGGCCGCGTGCCCAGCCTGCAGGTCGAAAGCTCCAACGGCCGCTACGCCCCGCGCTTCTACATCCGCGGCCTGGGCAATGTGGACTTCGACTTCACGGCCTCGCAGCCGGTGTCGATGGTGATGGATGAGCTGGTTCTGGAAAGCGTCTATCTGAAGGGCTTCCCCCTGTTCGACGTGAAGCAGCTGGAAGTGCTGCGCGGGCCGCAGGGCACCCTGTTCGGCCGCAACACCCCGGCGGGCGTCATCAAGATCGACACGACCAAGCCCGGCGACGAGTTCACCGGCTTCGGCTCGCTGACCTACGGAAACTACGGTTCGACCCGCGCGGAGGCGGCCGTGACCCTGCCGGCGTCGGACACCCTGTCGGTGCGCGTCGCCGCCCTGTGGAACCACCGCGACGACTGGATCAACAACGCTTATGACGCCCCCTTCGCCAAGAAGGACGGCAAGGATCTGGGCTATTTCGACGATGTGGCGGGCCGCATCCACGTCGCCTGGACCCCGACCGACCGCCTGTCGACCCTGCTGACCCTGCAGGCGCGCGACTATGTGGGCACGGGCACGATGAACCGGGCCAACGTCCTGACCAAGGGCTCGAACAAGCTGAACGACAACTTCGACCGCGACACGGTCTGGTATGACGGCGGGCGCAACAACTTCCAGAAGCAGAAGACCACCTCGCAGTCGCTGCAGGTCGCCTATGACTTCGGTCCCGCGACCCTGACCGGCGTGGTCGGCTCCTTCCAGGGCTGGTCGCAGGGCAATGGCGACATCGACGGCGGCGTCTCGAAGGGCGCGCCGGCCGGCGCCGGCTACAAGACCCCGTTCGCGGTCGAGTCCGGCACCCTGTCCAGCGACCTGCTGCAGAACACCTATGAGCTGCGCCTGACCTCGAACGGCGCGGGCCGTCTGGGCTGGCAGGTCGGCGCCTTCTATTGGGACGAGCGCATCAACCTGGTGTCGGGCGGCTTTGACGGCGTCGGCGGCGTCATGCCGACCAAGGTCACGGACATCGTGCAGAAGTCGGACTCCTGGTCGGTCTTCGGTCAGGCCAACTATCAGGTCACGGAGGCTCTGAAGCTGACCGGCGGCCTGCGCTACACCGACGACAGCCGCGACTATCACGGCCGCCTTCTGGTCGGCACGCCGGCCGGCGCCGAGGGCAAGGTCTCGGTCGGCGACGAGCAGGTCAGCTGGGACGTGAGCGCCCTGTACGAAGTCAACGACAGCCTGAACCTGTTCGCCCGCGTGGCCAGCGGCTATCGCGGCCCGTCGATCCAGGGCCGCAACCTGCCGGTTCTGACCACGGCGGATTCGGAAACCGTCATGTCCTATGAGGCCGGTTTCAAGGCCCGCCTGTGGGACGGCCGCGCCCGCCTGAACGCCACCGCCTATCTGTATGACGTCAAGGACATGCAGTTCACGGCCATCGGCGGCATCGACAACTCCAACCGCCTGATCAACGCCGACAAGGGTCAGGGCTACGGTCTGGAGATCGACGGCGACGTCTATCTGGGCGCGGGCTTCACCCTGGCCGGCGGCGTGGCGTGGAACCACACCGAGATCAAGGACAAGGATCTGCTGGTCGCCATCTGCGGCAACCACCTGTGCACCATCACCGATCCGATCGTGAAGGTCGGCGCCAATGACCGCGCCAACATCGACGGCAACCCCTTCCCCCAGGCGCCGGAGTATTCGGCCAACCTGACCCTGTCCTACGTCCGCCCCATCGGCGACGCTCAGGAGCTGTTCGCCTCGACCGACTGGGTGATGCAGAAGGACTTCAACCTGTTCCTCTATGAGGCGGTCGAGTTCCGTCAGGACACCAACTTCGAAGGCGGCCTGCGTGCGGGCTGGCGCGACCTGAACCAAGGTCTCGAGGCGGCCGTCTACGTCCGCAACATCACGGACGAAGCCAATGTCATCGGCGCCATCGACTTCAACAACCTGACGGCCTTCGTCAACGAACCGCGCATGTACGGCGTGGAGCTGTCGAAGCGCTTCTAAGCCTTTCACGGCGGATCGCATCGGAGGGCGGCGGCGGGGAGACCTGTCGCCGCCCTCTTGCCATTGCGGCCCAGCTTGGTCCTATTGCCGGACGGATCGGGGAGGATCTCACATGCGGCTGGCCTTGCTGTTCGGATCGCTGACGCTCGCCTTCTTGCTGGCGGTGTGGACCACCCAGGCGCCGAAGCCGCGCGCGGCGGACGCGCCCGCCGTCGCCTTCTCGGCCGCGCGGGCCATGACCGACATCGAACAGATCGCCCGCGCGCCGCACCCGGTCGGTTCGCCCGAGCACGCGCGGGTCCGCGCCTATCTGAGCGTTCGGTTGACGCAGCTGGGGCTGGAGGTCAGCAAGCAGGCGGGGCCGTTGTCGCCCGCCTCGGTCAAGCGGCTGGCGCGCGCGGGCGGCGATCCGGCGGCGGCGAACAATCAGGCGGTCAATCTGATCGGCGTCCTGCCCGGAAAAGACCGCAGCCAGCCCGCCGTCATGCTGATGGCCCACTATGACACCGTGGTCGGCTCGCCCGGCGCAGCCGACGATTCCGCCGGGGTCGCCGCCATTCTGGAAACGGTGCGGGCGATCAAGGCGCGCGGTCCGGTCGAGCGTGATCTGGTCGTCCTGCTGACCGACGCCGAGGAGCTGGGTCTGGACGGGGCGCGGGTCTTCTTCGGCGGCCATCCACTGCGCGATCGCATCGGGGCGGTGGTGAACCTCGAGGCGCGCGGCGGCGGCGGCCGCGCCGCCATGTTCGAGACCGGGCGCGAGGCCGGGCCGACCGTGCAGCTGTTCCGTCGTGCGGCGGCCAGGGCCGACGGCGGGACCACCGCCACCTCCATCGCCGCTTTCATGTATGAGCGGATGCCCAACGGCACCGATTTCACCGTGCCCAAGGACCGGGGGATCGGCGGGTTGAACCTGGCCTTCATCGGCCGCCCGGATCAGTACCATTCGGCCAACGCCACGCCCGCCAACCTGGATCGGGGCGCGGTCCAGCATCTGGGCTCCCAGGCGTTGGAAGCGGCGGATGCGTTGGCGCGCGCGTCCAGCCTGCCGGCCAAGGGCGAGAACCTGGTCTACTCAGACGTCTTCGGCCGCTGGATGATCGCCTATGCGCAAGGAACCGGCTGGGTGCTGTTGGCCCTGACGGCGGCGTTGGGCGGTTTCGCCGCCTGGCGGGCGCGGCGCCGGGCGGGACTGACGGCGGGGCAGGTCGGCCTGGGCGTATTGGACGGGCTGTGGTTCCTGACCGGGGGCGTGATCTTGGTGCAGGCGACGCGCCTGCTGGCCGGGCCGCTGTCGAGCCGCGCCGATTCGCCGGACGTCTACTACACCCTGCTGCGCCGCCTGCCGTGGATGGAGGCGGGGGCGACGCTGGCGATCATCGCCCTGGCCTTGGTCCTGCTGACCGGCGCGCGCCGGGCGCGGCCGCGCGTAATCGGCGGGGCGTTCGCCGTCTTGACCGCCGTCGTCCTGCTGGTCGGCGGGTTCAGTCCGGTGATGCTGGGTCTGGGCGTGGCCGCTATCATCCTGTCGCTATGGCCAGGGCGCGCCGAGCGTTCGGCATGGGGCGGCTGGCTGGGTCTGATCGCCCTGATCTTCGTCTTTGGTTGCGCCTTGCAGGGCGCAGCGCCCGAAGCGGCCCTGCTGTTCGTCTGGCCGGTGTTGCTGGCCGCGACGGCAGCGGCCCTGGCGGCTTTGATCGACCCCGACCTGACGCGGCCGCTCGGCCTTCTGCCCGTCGCTGTGGCGACCGTGCTGGGCGGCGCCTGGCTGCTGGGGATTGGCCATTTCGTCTTCCTGGGCGTCGGGATGGACATGCCGGGCGCCCTGGCCTTGATCGCGCTGCTGGTCCTGCTGTTCGCCCGCCCCCTGGCGCCGGGCGCGAAGGCGGCGCGCCTGGTGCTGTTGGCGGCGGCGGCCTGTCTGATCGCGGGCGTCGGGCTGAACATCTCGGCCCAGCTGTTGGCGCCGTCGCCCGCCGTGGCGGAGGCCTTGCCCTAGGCGGGCGCTGGCGTCCGGCCGCGCGACCGTTTATCGCAGCCGATCATGAGCGATCCCGTCCTGGTCACCGGCTCCGCCGGCTTCATCGGCTTCCACACCGCCCGGCGTCTGCTGGAGCGGGGCGAGCGCGTCATCGGCCTGGACAACCTCAACGCCTATTACGATCCGGCGCTGAAGCAGGCGCGCCTGGCCCAGCTTGAGGCCTATCCGAACTATCGCCATCACACGCTGGACCTGGCCGACCGCGACGGCGTCGCCGCCCTGTTCGCCGAGCACCAGCCGCGCCGGGTGGTCCATCTCGCCGCCCAGGCGGGCGTGCGCTACAGCCTGGAAGCGCCCGAGACCTATGTCGATTCCAACGTCGTCGGCTTCCTCAGCATCCTGGAAGGCTGCCGCGCGGTCGAGGCGGCCAACCTGGTCTTCGCCTCGACCAGTTCGGTGTTCGGGGCCAACCGCGCCCTGCCGTTCTCAGTGCGCCAGCCCGCCGATCATCCGCTGACCGTCTATGCGGCGACCAAGCTGGCTAATGAGGCCATGGCCCATTCCTACGCCCACCTGTTCGGCTTTCCGGCGACGGGGCTGCGCTTCTTCACCGTCTACGGGCCGTGGGGCCGCCCGGACATGGCCCTGTTCAAATTCACCCGCGCCATCCTGAAGGACGAGCCGATCGACGTGTATGGCGAGGGACGGATGAGCCGCGACTTCACCTATGTCGACGACATCGTCACCGGCGTGATCGCCGCTCTGGACCGTCCCGCCGCGATCGATCCGGCGTGGGATGCGACCGCCCCCAATCCGGCGACCAGCGGCGTCGCGCCCTGGCGCATCCTGAACCTGGGCGCGGGCCGTCCCGTGCCGCTGATGCGCTACATCGAAGTGCTGGAGACCAAGCTGGGCCGCAAGGCCAAGCTGAACCTGATGCCCATGCAGGACGGCGACGTGGCCGACACCGAAGCCGACGTGACCGACACCCTGGCCGCTCTCGACTACGCCCCGTCGACCCCCGTGGAGGAGGGCGTCGCACGCTTCGTCGACTGGTACTGCAACTTCTACCGCGAAAATTGAGGCGCAGAGGCGGTCGCCCTGGAGGGCTGGCTCACGTAATGATTTCGCAGAGATGCCTTGGTGGAGCCGAGGGGAGTCGAACCCCTGACCTCGTCATTGCGAACGACGCGCTCTACCAACTGAGCTACGGCCCCGACCGACAGGCAGGGGCGGGACATAGAAGCGTCCAGGGGGGCGTGTCAACGGGCCGCGCACGAATCCTTGGCGATCCGCGGCGGGGCCGCTAGAAGCGGCGTGAACGAAGCAGGAGTTTCACATGGGTTTCGCCCTTGTCTGGCTGGTGAACGCCGTCGTCACCTTGATGATCTGGTGCATCATCGCCTCGGCGATCCTGAGCTGGCTGTTCGCCTTCGACGTGATCAATCCGCGCAATCGCTTCGTGGGCCAGATCGCCTATGTGCTGGATACGGTGACGCGGCCGATCCTGGGACCGCTCCAGCGGGTGGTGCCGTCGCTGGGCGGCATCGACATCACGCCGATCATCGCCTTGCTGGCGCTGCAGTTCCTGAGCGTGCTGTTCAATCGGACGGTCGCGCCCATGCTTATCATGTCGCTGGGCTAAGGCGGGCGAGACGGGGCGCCGTTGAATGCGGGCCACGGGGGCGAGGGATTCGGCGTTCGGCCTCCATTTCCGCCCTTGCGTGGCGCGAACGGGCTCCTAAGGTGCCGAGGATGGGTTCCCTAGCGGACCGGATTTTACGCGTAATTCATGACCACGATCAGGACAGTCGCCGTCATCGGCGCCGGGCAAATGGGTTCGGGCATCGCTCAGGTGGTGGCCGCCGGCGGCTATGAGGTGAAGCTGTACGACATCGCGTCGGATCGCGTGACCCTGGCCCTGGGCGAGATCGCGGCCAGCCTGGCGCGGCGCGCGGCGCGCGGTCTGTCGAGCGAGGCGGAGGCCCAGGCCGCGCTTCAGCGCATCACCGGCGTGAAAACCCTGGCCGAAGCGGCTGAGGCGGATCTGATCATCGAGGCCGCGTCCGAGGAGGAAGCGGTCAAGAAGGACGTCTTCGCCGAGCTGACGCCGCTTCTGGGGCCCGATACGCTGCTGGCGTCCAACACCTCTTCGATCTCCATCACCCGCCTGGCCTCGGTCACGGATCGGCCTGAGCGCTTCATCGGCCTGCACTTCATGAAGCCGGCGCCGACGATGAAACTGGTCGAACTGGTGCGCGGCATCGCCACCTCGGCCTCGACCTTCGAGACGGCGGTCGCCTTCGCCGAGAGCCTGGGCAAGATCATCACGGAGTCCGAGGACTTCCCCGCCTTCATCGTCAACCGCATCCTGGTGCCGATGATGAACGAGGCGGTCTATGTGCTGTATGAAGGCGTCGGCGACGTGGTCTCGATCGACAAGGCGCTGAAGCTGGGCGCCAATCATCCGATGGGGCCGCTGGAGCTGGCCGACTTCATGGGCCTGGACGTGGCCCTCGCGATCATGAACGTGCTGTATGATGGCCTGGCCGACAGCAAATACCGGCCCTGTCCGCTGCTGGTGAAATATGTCGAGGCCGGCTGGCTGGGCAAGAAGAGCGGGCGCGGCTTCTACGACTATTCCGGCGAGACGCCGGTGCCGACCCGCTGATGGCCGTCGCTTTTCCTTCTCTTCCGGGCCTGAAGCGCGTTGCGCCGCGGCGCGGCGCGGGCGCTCTGGTTCCGGCCGCCCTGGCGGCGGCGGCCTGGCCGCCGGTGATCCTGACCCTGTTCATCTGGCCGCCCGAGAACTGGTGGTCGGGCGTGGATACGGACTGGCGGCTGGTGATGCTGGCCGTCGGACTGATCGCGGCGCCGGCGGGGCTGTGGCTGCTGCTCGACAGCCACGGCAAGACCGGGCGCCCGTCGACGCGACTGGGCGTGGTGTGCCGCTTCACCGTGTTCGGCGGCCTGCTGGCGGCGGCGATGCAGACGATCATGGCCGTGGTCATGGCGGGTCTGGCGGGCGCCGCCTCGCAGAGCCTGGTTCAGGGCCTGGGCGCGATCGAGACGGCCCTGCTGATCTATGGCGTCGGCGGCCTTCCGCTGGCGGTCATGATGGGGGTCAGCTACGCCCTGTGGGGGGGGCTGTGCGTGGCCTATCTGGGCTTTGTCCCGGCGCCCGTCGTCAAGAACCGCATGGGCGTCCTGGCCGAACGGGACGTTACGGGGATTTAACGTGAAGCGAAGCGGCCGTCCCGACTAAGCCTCGACCTCTTCACCAGAACAGGGGCGAGCATGAGGGATCAGGTCGAGACGGTTCAGCCGAAGCCGGTGGCGGCGGATCAGCGGGTCGTGACGCTGGACGTGCTGCGCGGCGCGGCGGTTCTCGGAATCCTAGCGGTCAATGCCGCCTTCTTCTCCTTGCCGCTGGAAGCTCTGGACATGGCGCCGGAGCAGTCGCCCTTTCCCGCCGTGCCGGGCGCGTCGGGCGTGGCGCAGTGGGTCGTCGACGTCTTCTTCACCCAGAAGTTCGTGACCCTGTTCTCCATGCTGTTCGGCGTGTCCATCTTCCTGGTCGGCGGCGAGCGCGGTGATGAGGCGAAGGGGCGCGTTCTACGCCGTCGCCTGATGTTCCTGGCCCTGTTCGGCCTGATTCATGGTGCGGCCTTCTGGTACGGCGACATCCTGCTGCTCTACGCATGGTCGGGGCTGTTCGTGATGTTGATGCGATCCATGTCGGCCAAGTCGCTGATCTGGATCGGCGCGGGCGCCACAGTGTTTCTGGCGACCTTGCAGGCGGCCTTTGTACTGGCCATGGTTCACTTCCCGGAGGTTATGGCCGGCCTGAACGAAAGCGTATCCGACACCGCGGTCGCTGATGCGATCGCCGCCTATCAGAGCGGCTGGGCGGGGGCGATGCTGCAGAACCTGAAGGCCTGGGGTTTCGCAACGACTGCGAGCTTGTTGATGTATGTCTTCTCGATCGTGCCGTTGATGATGCTGGGGATGGGCCTGTTCAAGGCCGGCTTCTTCCACGGCCGGGTTCCGACGTGGATCTATCTGGCGCTGATCGCCGGCGGGGCGACGGTGCTGACTCTTCTGGGCGTGCTGCAATGGCGCGAGCTTCAGGTCGGGCCGGTTGCGGAGGGGACGGGCGGATGGGCCGCTGTGGCGGAGTCCTATCCGCTGATCATCACCCTAGCCTACGCTTCGGCGCTGATCCTGGCGACGACGCGCGGCGTGGGTTGGCTGCGCAAGGCGTTGGCGCCGGTGGGGCGGATGGCCTTCACCAACTATCTGACCCAGACCCTGATCATGACGACGATCTTCTACATGCCGTGGGGGCCGCGCCTGTTCGGCCAGGTCGACTATCCGATGCAGTGGGCCATCGTCGTGGGCGTGTGGGCGCTGCAGCTGATCTGGTCGCCGCTGTGGCTGTCGAAGTTCACCATGGGGCCGTTGGAGTGGCTGTGGCGGCGTCTGAGCTATGGACGCGGTCTGCCCCTGCGCCGTACGGCCTGAGCGGGAAGGGGCGGCGGCGAGTTGCGGCGACGGAACTGATGGCTTAATCGCCGCTTCATGACCGACGAAGCCTCCAACCGCCCCGAAGCTCGCGCCCCGCGCGGGTTCGCCGACCGTCGCGGCCGCGACCTGACCGCCGAGCGCCGCATCGTCGCGCGCGTGTCCGAGGTCTATGAGCGCTGGGGCTTCGAGGCGCTGGAGACTCCGGCGTTCGAATACGCCGATGCGCTGGGCAAGTTCCTGCCGGACGCCGACCGCCCGAACGAGGGCGTCTTCGCGCTTCAGGACGACGACGATCAGTGGATGGCTCTGCGCTACGACCACACGGCGCCGCTGGCCCGTTTCGCCGCCCAGAACTGGGAGACCCTGCCCAAGCCGTTCCGCCGCTACGCCTATGGGCCGGTGTGGCGCAATGAGAAGCCGGGGCCGGGCCGCTTCCGCGAGTTCTGGCAGTGCGACGCCGACACGGTCGGCTCCGACCGACCCGAGGCCGACGCCGAGATCATCGCCATGGGCTGCGAGGGCCTGCGCGCCGCGGGTCTGGCGGCCGGGCAGGCGGTGATCCGCGTCTCCAACCGCAAGCTGTTCGACGGCCTGTTCGACGCGGGCGGGATCACCGATCCTGTGCAGCGGCTGACGGCCCTGCGCGCGGTGGACAAATACGACCGCCTAGGCGTCGAGGGCGTGCGCCTGCTGCTGGGCGAGGGCCGTCTGGACGAGTCCGGCGACTATACCAAGGGGGCGAACCTGCCCGCCTCGGTGATCGGGGCGATCGAGGCGTTCCTGGCTTCAGCCGAGACGCCGGGGCTCAGCCGCGCGGGCGTGCTGGACGCCGTGTCCGGCGCGGCCTTGGGCGCGGCGGGCGAAGAGGCGCTGAAGGAGCTGGCCGCCATCGACCGCGCCCTGAACGCCATGGGCGTGTCGCAGGACGACGTGCGCTTCGACCCGACCATTGTGCGCGGGCTGGAATACTACACCGGCGCGGTGTTCGAGGCCGAACTGCTGCTGGACACCAAGGACGAGAAGGGGCGCGCAGTGCGTTTCGGCTCGATCGGCGGCGGCGGGCGCTATGACGACCTGGTGTCGCGTTTCACCGGCCAGTCGACCCCGGCGACGGGTTTCTCGTTCGGCGTGTCGCGTCTGGCCTCGGCCCTGCGCGCAGCCGGACGCGGCGCCGAAGACGAGACGCGCGGGCCGGTGGTGGCCATCGTCTTCTCCGAGGACGACATGCAGCACTATCTCGACGCCGTGTCCGAACTGCGCGCGGCGGGCGTTCCGGCCGAGCTCTATCTGGGCCGGGCGGGCATGAAGGCGCAGATGAAATACGCCGACCGTCGCGGGGCCCCGGCCGCCGTCATCCTGGGCGGAGACGAGATCGCCACAGGCCAGGTGACGATCAAGGATCTGGACGCCGGACGCGCCCGCGCCGCCGCCATCACGGACAATAACGCCTGGAAGGCCGAGCGTCCGGGGCAGCAGACCGTGGCCCGCGATCAACTGGTCGCGGTGGTGCGTTCCATTATCGAATAAGCTTCGATAATATCTCTGACGAAGACGTGACTTATCAACGTTCAGTTACGAAAGAACGCTCTTTCGATAGAGGCTTGATTGACTTGACCCCCTCAATGGCGTCATTTGGTCTCACTCAAGAGGCGCAGCGCTCAGCCGCAGCGACATCTTGAAGGCGTTTCGGGGAGGAAACGTCCGCTCCTGAGAGAGCGAGAAGGCCCGCTGCGATGTATCCCCCGCAGCGGGCTTTTTCATGCCTGGAAGCCAAGAATTTTATCGAAAGATGTTCGATATAGGGGCGGTCTTGGCATGGAGGAGCGTCGGGAGACGGCGCCATGAAAAAGGGCCGGAGCGTCGCCGCTCCGGCCCTCTTCGTTCAGCAGGCGCGGCGTCCTACCAGATGCGGACGCGCTCTTCCGGCGACAGGTAGTATTTGGTCCCCGGCTTGACGCCGAAGGCGTCGTACCAGGCGTCGATGTTGCGGACGGGGCCGATCACGCGGAATTCGGCCGGGCTGTGCGGATCGGTGGCGATCTGATTGATCAGCGCGTCGTGACGGTATTTGGACTGCCAGACCTGGGCCCAGCCGTAGAAGAAGCGCTGGTCGCCGGTCGTGCCGTCGATCACCGGAGCGGGCTGGCCCTTCAACGACAGGTGATAGGCCTCCAGACCGACCGCCGTACCGGCGGCGTCGCCGATGTTCTCGCCCATGGTCAGGCCGCCCTGGACGGGATGGCCGGGGACGGGTTCGAACTGGTCGTACTGGGCGCCCAGACGTTTGGTCAGGCTCTCAAAATTGGCCTTGTCCTGTTCCGTCCACCAGTTGCGAAGCACGCCGTCGCCGTCGGACTTGGAGCCCTGGTCGTCGAAGCCGTGGCCGATCTCGTGGCCGATCACGCCGCCGATGCCGCCGTAGTTGACGGCCGGGTCCGCGTCCGGATCGAAGAAGGGCGGCTGCAGGATGGCGGCCGGGAAGACGATCTCGTTATTGGCCGAGTTGTAGTAGGCGTTCACGGTCTGGGGCGTCATGCCCCACTCATCCTTGTCGACCGGCTGGTCCAGGCGCGACAGGCGATAGTTCCACTGGAACTGGCCCATGCGCTGGCTGTTGCCGAACAGATCGTCGGCCTGGATCTCGAGCGCGGAATAGTCGCGCCACTTGTTCGGATAGCCAATCTTGACGGTGAACTTCCGCAGCTTCTCCTGAGCCGCCGCCTTGGTCTCCACGCCCATCCAGGTCAGGTTGTCGATACGATGCGACAGGGCCGTGCGCAGGTTGGCGACCAGCTCTTCCATCTTGGCCTTGGATTCGGCCGGGAAGTATTCGGCGACATAGAGACGGCCCGCGGCCTCGCCCAGGGCGCCCTCGGCGAAGCTGATGGCGCGCTTTTCACGGCTGCGCTGTTCAGGCTGGCCGGCCAGGTCGCGCGAATGGAACGCCCATTGGGCGTCCGAGAAGCGCTGCGACAGCATGGGGGCGGCGTCGTCCGTAGTGTGGAAGGCTTGCCACGCCTGCAGGGTCGTCACCGGCGTCTCGGCGAAGATGGCGGCCATCTTCGGCATGGCCGTGTTCTGGCGCACGATCACGCGGTCGACCGCGCCCAGACCGGCGGCGTTGAAATAGCCGGCCCAGTCGAAGCCGGGCGCTTCGGCGGCCAGGGTCTGGATCGAATAGGGGTTGTAGGTCTTGTCGCGGTTGCGGTTCTCGATCGGGGTCCAGTGCGCCTCGGCGATCCGGTCTTCCAGGGCGACGATGGCGGCGGCCGAAGCGGCCGGGTCGGTCCAGCCGATGTTGGTCAGCGTCTGCTCGATATAGGCCTGATACTTCTGCTTCTTGTCGGCGAAGCGGGCGTCCAGATAGTAGTCGCGGTTGGGCATCCCCAGGCCCGACTGGCCCGTGGTCACGGCGTAACGTGTGGGGTTCTTCTGGTCGATGGTGACGCCGGTGCCGAAGAAGGAGCCGCCTGCGCGCCCCTGGGTCTGGCCCATGTAGGCGGCGATCTTCTCATGGCTGTCCGCGGCGCGGATGGCGGCCAGATAGGGGGCCAGCGGCTGGGCGTCCAACTGGTCGACGCGGGCCTGATCGATGAAGGCGCGGTAGGCGTCGGCGATCTTCTGCTCGTCCGAACCGGAGGCCAGATCGGTGCGCGCGGCCAGGTCCGTCACCAGCTTCTTCATGCGGTTGTCCGACAGTTCGCGCAGCAGGGCGAACGAGCCGTAGGAGGTGCGGTCCGACGGGATGGTCAACTGGTCCAGCGCCGCGCCGTTGGCGTAGCGGAAGAAGCTGTCGCCCGGATCGACCGAGGTGTCGCGACCGGCCAGGTCGAAGCCCCAGGTTCCATATCGGGGCGCATCCGTGCCCTGCCAGCCGGAGGCGCCGCCCTGGGCGGCCGGTGTCTGGAACAGTTCGAAGACGGTGCAGGCCTCGTCGATGCAGGCGTGGTCATGGCCGTCGTGGGCCAGGGCGGCGGCCGGCGCCAGAAGGGCGGCCGCAGCGACCCCCGCGAACAGTTTCTTCATTCTTGTTTCCTCATCTCGGACCCCCAAGGGGCGCGCTGCCCAAAGCCTAGAGGCAGGGGCGATCCAGCGGTCTTAAAAAATTTTAGCGTGTCGCGCGAGGGCGGACAGAATTCCCTCTTCTGGGCCTCTGACCGCCGTAATGATGCTGAAGCGAAATAGACTGAGGCATAAAGTCAAGCTTTGAGCCGGAGAGCTTTCCTGACCTTGCGGCATCAGTAGAACTCCTTAGTCGTGTTGAACTCCTAAGCGTGGTGCGGCAGAGTTTTCTGCCGCCTGTGACCCATTTTGGTCATTGTTCGGTGATGAAAGTTCACCACTTCCTCCTAGGAGCGTTCTCCCTTGTCCCAGGCTCGCGTCAGATCGACGGCGAGCCGCGATGAGGCGAACGCCGCACATAGATGAGTTTAGAGCCGCCGCCGATGCGTGAATCTTCCCAGTCCGCCCCTGCCGTCGCCGAAGCCGAAGTCCAGCCTCGGCTGAACCGCCGCCAGGCCGCCAAGGTGCGCACGCGTCAGAAGGTTCTGGACGCCGCCCGCACCCTCTTCGCCGAGCGCGGCTATGACGCCGCCACCATTCGCGACATCGCCAAGGGCGCCGGCATGTCAACCGGCGCGGTCTTCGCCAACTTCCAGGACAAGGCCGAGCTGTTCGAAGCCGTCTTCTCCGAAGAGATGGAAGGCCTGCTGCTCGACATCCGCACCGCCGCCGCCGAGGGCCGCGTCCTGGATCGCCTGTCGAACGGGCTGACGGCGGGCTATCACCGCTCGCTGGACCATCTGCCGCTGATGCAGGCCATGGTGGCGCGTTCGTGGTTCCAGCCGGAAGACGCCGATTTGCGCTCGCGCGCCTTCGTCCGCCCCCTGGTCGAGGCCGTGGCCGAGATTCTGCAGGCCGGCGTGCGTGAAGGCGAGCTGCGCCAGGATGTGGACCTGCCCATGTTGGCGCGCCTGATCTGGGACGTCTTCATCAACAACTTCCGCTTCGCCGCCTATGACAACTGGGGCATCGAAGAGCTGACGCCGCATATCCGCAAGCAGCTGGAACTGATCCTGTCCAGCCAGCTGGCGCGCCAGTAAGGCTTAGCCAGAACCTGATTGAGGGCCGTACGCCGAACTGGCGTGCGGCCCTTTTTCCATGCGCTGATCGGATCGACTGGCGGTTTCTCCCGCCCCGATGGAACGGCGGTCTTGCTGGCGGGTTGCAGTCAAAGGCCAAGCTGAACGATGGGAGGGCGCCATGTCGTCCATTGAGCGCGGACGGGGCTTCGGCAGCGTTCTTGTCAGACTTCTAGGGATCATCATGGCCCTGATCGGGCTGGCGCTGACCATCGGCGGAGGCCAGCTGATCATGCTTGGCGGCTCGGCCTACTATCTGATTGTCGGTCTGTTGATGATCGTGTCGGGTGGGTTACTGGCCCTGCTCAGACCGTTCGGCGCATGGCTCTATGTCGCCATCTTCATCGGCACTGTAGTGTGGGCGCTGTGGGAGGCCGGGTTGAACGGCTGGGCTCTGGTCCCACGCGTAGTGGCGCCGCTGGTGCTGCTGATCGCCGTGGTGTGCAGCCTCCCGGTTCTAAAGCGCGAAGGCGGCGGAGGCCGGCTGATGCTGGGCGGTCTGGCGGCCGTCGTGGTCTTCGGCCTGATCTCCGCCGTAGTGGTGGCCCAGGCGAACAAGGCGCGGGTGCTCAGCCCGGTTCCGGGCGCATCGAACGGCGGCGTGGGCGATCCTGCGATCCTGAAGGTCGGCGCCGACTGGCCCGCTTGGGGCGGCTCGGACAGCGCCCAGCGTTATTCCCCCCTGAATCAGATCAACAGGGACAATGTGAAGGGCCTTCAACGGGCCTGGACCTTCCGCACGGGCGACCTGCCGGATGAACGCTGGGGCGCCGAAACGACGCCGCTGAAGATCGGCGACACCATTTACATGTGCTCGGCGCGTAACCGGCTGTTCGCGGTCGACGCGGCGACGGGCAAGCAGAAGTGGACCTATGATCCCAAGGTCGCCGACGACCAGATTCCCTATACCGCCGCCTGCCGGGGCGTGACCTATTACGCCGCGCCTAATGTTGATGCGGCCCAGCCCTGCGCCACGCGGATTATCGAGGGCACGCTGGACGGGCGGTTGGTGGCGGTGGACGCGCGCACGGGCCTTCCCTGCGCGGGTTTCGGGACCAATGGCTCTGTCAGCATCAAGCACGGCATGGGCGATCCCTATCCGGGGATGGTGTCGATCACTTCGGCGCCGGTCATAGTGCGCGGCGTGGTGGTTACGGGCCATCAGGTGCTGGACGGTCAGAAGCGGTGGAACGCCTCCGGCGTGATCCAAGGCTTTGACGCGGTGACGGGCGAGCTGCGCTTCGCCTGGGACATGATGCGGCCGGACATCACGACCCTGCCGCCGGAAGGCGAGACTTATACGCCGGGCACGCCGAACATGTGGACTACGGCCACGGCGGACGAGGCGCTGGGTCTGGTCTTCCTGCCGATGGGCAACTCCTCGGCTGACTATTATTCCGGCCTGCGCCGTCCGGCGGAGAACGAATACTCGACCTCACTGGTCGCGTTGGACGTGACCACGGGCAAGCCGCGCTGGCATTTCCAGACGGTGCGCAAGGATGTCTGGGACTATGACCTCGGCTCGCAGGCGACCCTGGTCGACATGCCGATCAACGGAGCCATGGTTCCGGCGGTGATTCTGCCGTCCAAGCAGGGCGACCTCTACATCCTGGATCGTCGCACTGGCCAACCGCTGCATAAGGTCGAGGAGCGTCGCGTGCCCCAAGGCGGCGTCGAGCCGTCGCAGCGCAGCCCGACCCAGCCCTTCTCCCTGTTCCACACGCTGAGGAAGGCGGACCTGACCGAACGCGACATGTGGGGCATGTCTCCGATCGACCAGATGGTCTGCCGCATCCAGTTCCGTCAGGCGGCCTATGACGGCTATTTCACGCCGCCGACGGCGGACCGCTATTGGATTCAGTACCCGGGTTACAACGGCGGCTCAGACTGGGGCGGCGTGGCGGTCGATCCGGCGCGCGGCGTGATCGTCGCCAACTACAATGACATGCCTAACCATAACCGCCTGGTGCCCCGCGCCGAGGCCGAACGTCTGGGCTGGTTCGCGCGCGACGATCCCCGCTATATCGAACGCGAGAAGGTTGCGGCGAACCGCGGCGGCAGTCTGTCGAAATCCAAGGCAGAGGGCGCGGGCGATCCGCAGATGGGCGTGCCCTACGCCATCGACGTCAACGCGGGCTGGCGGGTCAAGTTCACCGGCCTGCTGTGCAAACAGCCGCCTTATGGCGGGATGCGCGTGATCGACCTGAAGAGCGGCCGCACCCTGTGGGATCGGCCATTCGGCACGGCTAGGAAGAACGGGCCGTTCGGCATTCCGTCGATGTTGCCGCTGGAGATCGGCACGCCGAACAACGGCGGTTCGGCGGTGACGGCGGGCGGACTGATCTTCATCGCCGCCGCGACGGACGACCTCATCCGCGCTATCGACATCGAGACCGGCAAGACGGTGTGGTCGGACGTGCTTCCGGCAGGCGGCCAGGCCAATCCGATGATCTATGAGCAGAACGGCCGCCAGTATCTGGTCATCATGGCCGGCGGGCATCACTTCATGGAAACGCCGCGCGGGGACTACGTCGTCGCCTATGCGCTGCCGGAGAACAGATAGCCTTCACCCTCCCCTTCATTGGGAGGGTGGTTGAGATCGTTAGGCCGGAGCCGGGTGGGGCGCCCAGGGAGATCGAGCGCCGAGGCCAAGCTTGTTTGGTTCTCCCACCCGGTCTCCGCTTCGCGTCGACATCCCTCCCCACGAAGCGGAGAGAGAAGGCGCATTACGGCCGAGTCTGGCCTTCTCCGCGCACCACATATTTGTAGGTGGTCAGCTGTTCCGCCCCGACCGGGCCGCGTGCGTGCAGCTTTGACGTTGAAATGCCGATCTCGCCGCCGAAGCCGAACTCTCCGCCGTCGGCGAACTGGGTCGAGGCGTTGATCAGGACGATGGCGCTGTCCACGCCCTCAGCGAAGCGGTCAACCGCCTTCCCGTCGGTGGTGACGATGGCCTCTGTGTGGCCCGAGCCGTAAGCGCGGATGTGTGCGATCGCGCCGTCCACGCCGTCCACCACGCGCACGGACAGGATGGGGGCCAGGTATTCGGTCGTCCAGTCGGTCTCGACCGCCTCGACCATGTTCGGAACCAGTGTGCGCGCTTCGGCGTCGCCGCGCAGTTCGCATCCGGCGGCCGTCAGGTCGGCGGCGACGGCGGGCAGCAGGCGGCCCGCCGCCGTGCGGTCCACCAGCAGGGTTTCGGTCGCGCCGCAGACGGAAACGCGGCGCATCTTGGCGTTCAGGGTCACGCGGCGGGCGACATCAAGGTCTGCGGCGGCGTCCAGATAGGTGTGACACAGGCCTTCGAGATGGCCCAGCACCGGCGCCTTCGCCTCGGCCTGGACGCGAGCGACCAGACTCTTGCCGCCGCGCGGGATGATCAGGTCGACGGCGCCGTTCAGACCCGACAGGATGGCGCCGACAGCATCGCGGTCGGGGACAGGGACCAACTGGATCGTATCGGCGGGCAGGCCCGCTTCAGCCACGGCGCGGGCGACGACGGCGGCGATGGCGCGTGATGAGTCCAGACAGTCAGAGCCGCAGCGCAGGATCGCGGCGTTTCCTGACCGAATGCACAGTGCGGCGGCGTCGGCGGTGACGTTGGGGCGGCTCTCATAGATGACGGCCAACACGCCGATCGGGGTGCGGACGCGGGCGATGTCCAGACCGTTGGCCGGGGTCCAGCGGGCCATTTCGGCGCCGACGGGATCGGGCTGGGCGGCGATGGTTTCGACCGCGACGGCCATGCCCTCGATACGGGCAGGCGTCAGGGCCAGGCGGTCGATCAGGGCCTCGGACAGGCCGCCGTCGCGGGCGTGGGCCACATCGCGGGCGTTGGCGGCCAGGATGTCGGCCTCGGCGGCGCGCAAGGCTGTGGCGAGCCGGTGAAGCGCCTCGGTGCGGACGTCGGGCGTCGTGGCGCGCAAGGCGTCGGCGGCGGCACGGGCGCGGCGGCCCATGTCCAGCATGGCGGCGTTGAGGTCGCTCATCGGTCCTCCAGAACCAGATCGTCGCGGTGAATGACGACCGAGGGGCCGCGATAGCCCAGCAGGCTTTCGATCGCGTCGGAATGGCGGCCGCGGATCAGGGCGATCTCCTCGGCGGCGTAGGACGCCAGACCGACGCCCAGTCGCGCGCCGTCGGGCCCCGTCAGGCGTACGCTGTCGCCCTTGCCGAAATCGCCGCTGACGGCGACGACGCCGGAGGGCAGCAGGCTCTTTCCGGCCTGGAGAGCGGCGACGGCTCCGGCGTCCAGCGTGAGGGCGCCGCCGGGCGCCACGCTGCCCGCGATCCACTGCTTCCACGCCGCCAGGGGGGTGGCGGGGGCCAGGATCAGGCTCGCGCGGGCGCCGTCCAGCACCGCCCTCAACGGATGGTCGGTCAGGCCCGAGGCGATGACGGTGGCGCATCCGGCCGAGGCGGCGATCTGGGCTGCCGCCAGCTTGGTCGCCATGCCGCCTGTGCCGACCCCGGCCTGGGCGTTGGTGCCCGACGCCATCGACAGCACCTCGGGCGTCAAACGTTCGACCAGCGGCAGGTGTCGGGCGTGCGGATCGCGGCGCGGATCGGCGGTATAGAGGCCGTCCACATCGGACAGCAGGATCAGCAGGTCGGCTCGGCCGAGTTGGGCTGCGCGGGCGGCCAGTCGGTCGTTGTCGCCATAGCGGATCTCTTCGGTGGCGACGGTGTCGTTTTCGTTGACCACAGGGATGACGCCGTGGGCCAGCAGGGCCTCCAGCGTGGCGCGGCCGTTGAGCCAGCGGCGACGGCGTTCGGTGTCGTCGCGGGTCAGCAGCACCTGGCCCGCCATCAGGCCGTGGGGCGCCAGGGCCTCTTCCCAGGCGTGCATCAGCAGGGATTGACCCACGGCGGCGGCGGCCTGTTTGTCCTGAAGGCGGCTGGTCGAGAGGTTCAGGCGTCCGCGTCCCAAGGCGACGGCGCCGGAGGAGACGACGATCACCTCGCGTCCGTCGCGGCGCAACTCGGCGATGTCGCCGGCCAGGTCGGCCAGCCAGTCGGCGGCGACGGCGCGACGCGCAGCGTCGAACAGCAGGGACGAGCCGATCTTGATCACCACTCGGCGCGCTTGGGCCAGGGCGGCGGCAGGCGAGGCGGCGGCCTCAAAGGCTGCGGGGAGGGGCGCTAAGGAGGTCACACAGCCTCCCTATCGCAAGATCGTCGTTTGAGCCAAGCTGTGAGCGACGATTATTCATATGAGTGCTGGCTTGTCGGTACTTGAATGAAGAATATTCTGTCTGTGCTGCGGCTTGGCGGAAAACCGCCAAAGAAAACGCCCGGCGGGCGAACCAGCCGGGCGTCCTAGTTTCAGCTTGAGGCTGAAGTTCAGGCTTCGGGATCGGGAGCCTGTTCCCAACCACCCGCCAAGGCCTTGAACAGGCCGATCTGGTAGGTGGTGACCTGGGCTTCCGAAGCGGCCAGGGCGGCGTCGGCGCCGGCCAGGGTGCGCTCGGAATCGAGCACCGTCAGGAAGCTGTCGGCGCCCGCGTCGAAACGCAGACGCGACAGGCGGGCGGCGGTGGCCGCCTGATCCCGCGCGGTGCGCAGGGCCGTGCGGCGGTCCAGTTCGTTGGCGTAGGCGCTGAGCGCCGTCTCGGTTTCCTGCAGCGCCGTCAGCACGGTCTGGTCGAAGGTCGCCAGGGCCGCGTCCGACTGGGCGCCGGCCTGCTTGATCCGGGCCCGTGCCGCCCAGACGTTGGGAAAGGACCAGGAGATCAGCGGGCCGACGCTGAAGCGGAAGTTGGCGTCCTCGCCCAGGTCCGAGGCGTCGAGCGCCGTCGAGCCCAGCGACCCGCCCAGGCGGATGCTGGGATAGAGGCCGGCGGTGGCGACGTTGACGCGGGCGGCGGCGGCCGACAGGCGGGCCTCCGCCTGACGCACGTCGGGACGGCGGGCCAGAAGCGCCGCGCCGTCGCCGACCGGAATCGGCTGCGACAGCTGCGGCGGGGACTGGCAGGCGCGAGCCGCCTCGCTGGCCTCGGCCGGGGTGCGGCCGGTCAGGGTGGCCAGGCGGAACAGGGCGCCGTCGCGCGACGCCCGCAGGGGCGGCAGGCTGGCGCGGGTCTGTTCCAGGGCGGCGCGGGCGCGGGCGACGTCCAGGCCGTTGCCGGCGCCCCCGTCCAGCAGGCGCTGGGTCAGGTCGACCGTTTTAGCCTGCAGGTCGATGGTCCGCTCGGCCACGGCGATCTGGGCGTTGGCCGAGCAGGTGTCGGCATAGGCCCGGGCCGTTTCGGCCGCGACCGTCACCCGCACGACCTCCAGGGCGGCGGCGGCGGCGGCCACGTCGCCCCGCGCGGCGCGGATGGACGACTCCACCCGGCCGAACAGGTCGATCTCATAGGCCACGTCCAGGCCGACGTCATAGGTGTCGACCTCCGGCAGCTTGGCGCCGCCCGCCGTCGGCGCGGTGTCGGTCGAGGCCCGGCTGCGGTTGTAGCCGGCCGAGGCGGTGGTGGTGGGGAACCGGCCCGAGCGGGCTTCGGACAGCGAGGCCCGGACGGCGCGCAGATTGGCCGCGGCCGCCTCCAGCTCGTTGTTCTCGGTCAAGGCCTGCTGGATCAGGCCGTCGAGGGTCGGATCCTGATACAGCCGCCACCAGTCGTCGCGGGCCGCCTCGGTCGAAACCGAGGCGGATTGCGAGCCGACGAAGGCGCCCTGGCCTTCGGCCGGGATCGTGGGGAGCGGCGCCTTGGGGCCCACCGCGCAAGCGGCGAGCAGGGCCGCCGACCCCGCGGCGGTCAGCAGAGTGCGGAGTTTGCCGTTCATTTTACGCATCTCCCTGGCGCGGAGCGGCGGGAGCCGGTTCCGGGCCGTCGGGGTCAAAGGGGTCGTGCGGCGGAGCGCCGAAGCTGGTCGGGAGCTCGCGCTCCTTGCCCGGCGCCTTGGGCAGCTTGCCCGCCATCCAGCGACAGATGACGTAGAAGACGGGGGTGAAGATCAGACCGAAGAAGGTCACACCCAGCATCCCATAGACCACCGCGATGCCCAGGGCGTTCTGCATCTCCGAGCCGGGGCCCGTGGCGATGGCCAGGGGCAGCACGCCGAAGATGAAGGCGAACGAGGTCATCAGGATCGGGCGCAGACGCTGGCGCGCGGCCTGGACGGCGGCGTCCCAACGGTTCAGGCCCTCTTCGTCCTCGGCCTGTTTGGCGAACTCCACGATCAGGATGGCGTTCTTGGCCGCCAGGGCGATCAGGACCACCAGGCCGACCTGGGTCAGGATGTTGTTGTCCAGACCATGCAGGTTCACCCCGATAATGGCCGCCAGGATACACATCGGCACGATCAGGATGACCGCCAGCGGCAGGGTGAAGGCCTCATACTGAGCGGCCAGCACCAGGAAGACGAACACCACCGCCATGATGAAGATGATGGTCGCGCCGCCCGCCGCCTGCTTCTCCTGCAGGGCGATTTCGGTCCACTCGTAGCTGAAGCCTTCCGGCAGGGTCTGGGCCGCCAACTGCTCCATCGTGGCGATGGCGTCGCCGGTCGACACGCCGGGCGCCGCTTCACCCTGCAGTTCCGAAGCCGGGAACAGGTTGTAGCGGACCACGCGCGCCGGGCCGGAATCGTCGGCCAGGGTCGCCACCGAACCGATCGGCACCATCCCGCCCGAGCCCGAACGGACCTTTAGGTTGGCGATATCGGCCAGCTCGTCGCGATAGGCGGGCTCGGCCTGGGCGGTCACACGGAAGGTGCGGCCCAGGAAGTTGAAGTCGTTGACGTAGGTCGAGCCGAGGTAGGTGCCCAGGGTGCTGAACACGGTCGAGGGCTGGACGCCCATCAGCAGGGCCTTGTCGCGGTCGACTTCGGCGGCGATGCGCGGCGAGCCGGTGTTGTAGAGGCTGAACACCTGCTGCACCTGATCCGGCGCCTGGGCGGCCGCGCCCATCATGGCGAAGGTCGCGCCTTCCAGAGCCTTGAAGCCGGCGCCGGAACGGTCCTGGATCATCATCTTGAAGCCCGAGCCGGTGCCCATGCCCTGAACGGGCGGGGGCGACAGCATGAAGATGCTGGCTTCCTCGATGACGCCGGTCGCCCCGCTGAGCGCGCCGGCCAGGGCCGAGGCTTCCAGTTCGGGCGTGGTGCGCTCTTCATAGTCCTTGAGCTTGATGAACATGGTGGCGGCGTTGGACGACAGCGAGAAGCTGGAGCCGTCCAGGCCGGCGAAGGCGGTGACTTCCTGCACGCCGTCGGCCTTGCGGACGATGTCCACGGCCTTGTTCATGGCGGCTTTGGTGCGTTCCAGCGAGGCGCCCGGCGGAAGCTGGACGACGCCGATCAGCACGCCCTGGTCCTGGTCCGGGATGAAGCCGGTCGGGGTGTCGGCCATGCGCCAGCCCGTCAGCGCCAGCAGGGCGGCGTAGATGACGAGCATGATGGTGACCATGCGGATCAGCTTGGCCGTCAGGCGGCCGTAGCGGTCCGAGACCCAGTCGAAGCCTTCGTTGAACTTGGCTCCGGCCCAGCCGAGGTAATAGGTCGCCGTGCCGAACAGGCCCGGCTTGCGGTGATGGTCGTGCTCTTTGTGCGGCTTCAGCAGAAGCGCGGCCAGGGCCGGCGACAGCGTCAGCGACACCAGAAGCGAGATCAGAGTCGCCGAGGCGATGGTGACGGCGAACTGGCGGAAGAAGATGCCGGGGATGCCGGGCACGAAGGCCGTCGGCACGAACACCGAGGTCAGCACCAGGGAGATGGCGATCAGGGCGCCCGACACTTCCTGCATCGAGCGGTAGGCCGCTTCCTTGGGCGTCAGACCCTCGCGGATGTAGCGCTCGACGTTCTCGACCACGATGATGGCGTCGTCGACGACGATGCCGACGGCCAGAACGAGGGCGAACAGCGACAGGGAGTTGATCGAATAGCCCAGGGCCAGCTGCACCGCGAAGGTGCCGACCAGGGCCACTGGGATGGCGATGATGGGGATGATGGCCGCGCGCCAGGTCTGCAGGAAGACCAGGATGACGATCATCACCAGGAAGACGGCTTCGATCAGCACGTGCTCCACGGCCGAGACCGAGGCGGCGACGTATTCCGTCGGGTTATAGGGGATGGCGTACTTCACGCCGGGCGGGAAGTCGGCCTTGATGGCGTCCAGCTCGGCGATGACCGCCTTGGCGGTCGACAGGGCGTTGGAGCCCGGCTGCTGGATGACGGCGATGCCGACGCCGCGCTGGCCGTTGAAGTAGCCTTCGACGCCGTAGATTTCCGAACCCAGCTCGATGCGGGCGACGTCGCTGACGCGGGTCACGCGCCCTTGAGCATCGGTCTTGAGCACGACCTTGCCGAACTCTTCCGGAGCCGACAGACGGCCCTCGACCTGAACCGGCAGCTCGAAGGCGGCGGCGTTGGTCGGGAAGGGAGGCTGGCCGATCGAACCGCCGGCGGCCTGGACGTTCTGGGCCTGCAGGGCGGCGACGATCTCGGGCGCGGTCAGGTCGCGTGCAGCCGCCTTGGCCGGATCGATCCAGATGCGCATGGAGTAGTTGCCGCCGCCGAAGACCTGGATGCCGCCGACGCCGTCGATCCGCAGCAGGCGGTCGCGGATCGTCGACTGGGCCATGTTGCCCAGATAGTCGCTGTCGATGCCGGGATCGTCGGACGTCAGCGAGGCCAGCATCAGGAAGCCGGTCGACTCCTTGTTGACGACGACGCCGACCTGACGGACCTGCGCCGGAAGGCGCGGCTCGGCCAGGGCGACCCGGTTCTGGACCAGCACCTGGGCGGTGTCGAGGTCGGTGCCGGGCTGGAAAGTCACGGTCACGGTGACCCGGCCGTCCGAGGTGGACGACGAGGTCATGTAGAGCATGTTCTCGACGCCGTTGATCTCCTGCTCGAGCGGCGCGGCGACCGTTTCGGACAGGGTTTCAGCCGAGGCGCCGGCGTAGGAGGCGTTCACGCTGATCGTCGGCGGCGCGATGTCCGGATACTGCGCGAGCGGCAGCATCGGCATGGCGAAGGCGCCGATCAGGGTGATGAAGACCGAGATCACGATCGCGAAGATCGGCCGGTCGATGAAGAAGCGGGATATGTTCATGGATCAGGTTCCGGCTCGTGAGCCTCCTCCTCAGCCGGCGCTGGCGACGAAGGTGGCGGACGAAGCGACGGGGGCCGTGGTCACGGGCGCGTCGGCCTTGGTTTCCTCAGCCTTGATGGTTCCGTTCTGGGCGGTGACCTTCTGGCCCGGGCGGGCGCGCTGAAGGCCGTTGATGATGACGCGGTCGTCCGGCGTCAGGCCCGTGCGCACGACGCGCAGGCCGTTGGCCAGCGGACCCAGCTGGACCGGCTTGGCGCCGACCGTGCCGTCCTTGGCGACGACGTAGACCACCTTGCGCGGACCGTCGGTGACGACGGCGGAATCCGGCACCAGCATGGCGGCGTACCCGCCCGAACCGGCCAGTTGGGCGTGACCGAACATGCCGGGCTTCAGGAAGCCGTCGGCGTTCTGCACCACGGCGCGCAGGCGGATGGTGCCCGAGGAGGCGTCGATGGCGTTGTCGGTGAAGTCCAGCGTACCGGTGCGGTCGTAGCTGGTCTCGTCCTGCAGGCGGATGCGGATCGGGGCCGAACCGTTGCGGGCGTCGCGCTGGTACTTCAACGCCAGGGCTTCGGAGCCGTCGAAGACGAAGTAGATCGGCGAGGACGAGACGATGGTGGTCAGGACGTCGCCGGCCGACGAGCCGCCGCCGATCAGGTTGCCCGGATCGACCCGGCGGTCGGACACGCGGCCCGAGATCGGGGCGGTGACGCGGGTGAACTCCACGTCCAGCTGACGGGCTCGGATGGCGGCGTTGGCGGCGGCCACGGCGGCCTCGGCGGTCTGGACGGCGCCGCGCTTGGCGTCGACCTCAGCCTGGGACACGGCCTGCGAGGCCAGCAGGCCCTCGGCGCGGGTCAGTTCCGTGCGGGCCAGCGTCAGCTGGGCCTGGCCCTGGGCCAGTTGTGCGCGGGCCGAGGCCAGGGCGGCCTGGGCCGGACGCGGGTCCAGGGTGAACAGCAGCTGGCCCTGGCGCACGAAGTCGCCGTCCTTGAAGTGGACCGACTGGATGTAGCCGCCGACGCGCGCCCGTACGTCGACCGAGCGAGGCGCCTCGAAGCGGCCGGTGAATTCGTCCCAGTCGACGACCTGTTGCGACAGGGGCGCGGCCACCGTGACGGGCGGCGCGCCCTGGGCGGGCGCCTCCTGTCCCTTGGAACAGCCATAGAGGGCGGCCGCCATCAAAGCGGACGCGGCCGCGATCTTAACCGTGCGCATCGGCGCAATCTCCTTGGGAGTAACGTGATCAGAGAGACTGTCGCTCTTTGGGGAGAAGGCGTCCAGTCAACACCGGCTGACTTAAAGACGACGAAGGCGACGCTTGTCAACGCCTGATGACAAGGCCATATAGTCCGTAAGGTTTATTGGAGTGCGACCAATTGGTCCTTTGCGACGTTCCCCGGCCGCGTAACGCCAACGCCACCCGCCAGGCCATTCTGGAGGCGGCGCGCGAGCGTTTCTGCGCGGAAAGCTATGATGATGTCGGCATGCGCGACGTGGCGCGCGACGTCGGCGTCGATGCGGCGCTGATCAGCCGCTATTTCGGCTCGAAGGAAGATCTGTTCCTGGCGGTGCTGGACAGCTGCAAGAACGGGCGTGACCTGATGGAAGGCGACCGCGCCGATTTCGGCCAGCGCCTGGCGACGGAAGTCGTCTATGGCGAGGCGGCTCGGTGCGAGGCTGACCCGACCGGCGAGAAGATGCGAGGCCTGTTGATCCTGTTGCGCTCGATCGGCTCGACCAAGGCGATGGACGTGGTGCAGCGCACGGCGAACAACCGCTTCTTCGATCCCCTGACCCAGTGGATCGGCGGCGAGGACGCGGCCGTGCGGGCGCGCCTCGCGTCCGGCCTGATCATGGGCATGGCCATCGGCCGCGAGCTGTCGGACGGCTTTTCGGCTCTGACGGATGAACAGCGGGGCCGCCTGCGCGACCGTATGGCCAAGGCGCTTCAGGGCCTGATCGACGGCTGAATTGAAAAGAGGCGGACCGCGGCCCGCCTCTCGTCTCTGTCTTATGGCAACCCCGTCTAGGCCCAGTGCATCGGCACATGGCGCGCCGCCGCCCAGTGGATGGCGCGGATGGCGTCGACGATGGCGCGGGTGGCCGACACCGTGCCCAGCGGCCCGCCCAGATCGGCGGTGACGGCGCCCGAGGCCAGGACGGCGGCGACCGCCGCCTCGATGGAATCGGCCTCATCCTCCAGATCGAAGCTGTGGCGCAGCATCATGGCCGCCGACAGCACCATGCCGACCGGATTGGCCAGATCCTGTCCGGCGATGTCGGGCGCCGAGCCGTGGATCGGCTCGAACAGGCCGGGGCCGTCGGCGCCCAGGGAGGCCGAGGGCAGCAGGCCGATCGAGCCGCCCAGCACCGAGATTTCATCCGACAGGATGTCGCCGAACATGTTCTCGGTCAGGATGACGTCATAGTCGCGCGGCTTGCGGATCAGATGCATGGCCATGGAGTCGACCAGGGCGTGCTCCAGGGTGATCTGCGGATATTCCTCGGCGTGGATGCGGGTCACCACCTCGCGCCACAGGCGACTGGTCTCCATGACGTTGGCCTTGTCGACCGAAGTGACCTTGCCGCGGCGCTGTTCGGCGGCCTGGAAGGCGGCGCGCGCGACGCGCTCGATCTCCTCGACCGTATAGACGCACAGGTCCGAGGCGCTGGTTTCGGTGCGGGTGCGCTCGCCGAAATAGACGCCGCTGGTCAGTTCGCGGAAGACGATCAGATCGACGCCCTCGACGATCTCCTTCTTCAGCGGCGAGCGGTGGGCCAGGACCGGCGAGACCTGCAACGGGCGCAGGTTGGCGTACAGGCCCATGGCCTTGCGGATGGCCAGCAGGCCCTGTTCCGGCCGCACCGGGGCGCCGTCCCACTTGGGCCCGCCGACCGCGCCCATCAGCACGGCGTCGGAGGCCAGACAGGCGGCTTTCGTCTCTTCCGGCAGGGACTCGCCCGTCGCGTCGATGGCGGCGCCGCCGATCAGGTGTTCGGTGAAGTTGAAGCGGTGCCCGTAGATGTCGCCGATGCAGGTCAACACCCGCTGGGCGGCCAGGGCGACTTCGGGACCGACCCCGTCGCCAGGCAGGACGGCGATGTCGAAGGTGCGGGCGACGGGCGTTTCATGGGCGGTCATCAGGCGGTCTCCGGCTGAAAGGCGTCGTTTCTCAGGCGTTCAAAGGTGGTGACGTAGGGCAGTTTCGACTGAAGCCAGCCGAGAGCGTCGACCCCGTCCAGCAGGCACTGGCGGGCGAAGGACTCGACCTTGAACGGCACGGCCGGGGCATTGCCGCGCCGGATCTCATTGGCGTCCAGATCAATCGTCACCGGCTGTTCCGGATGGGCGGCCAGGTCGTCCCAGGTCGCCTGATCGACGACGATGGGCAGGAAGCCGTTCTTCAGGGCGTTGGAGGTGAAGATGTCGGCGATCTCGGTCGAGATCACCGCCCGAAAGCCGTAGTCCAGCAGGGCCCACGGCGCGTGCTCGCGCGATGAGCCGCAGGCGAAGTTCGGCCCCGCCAGCAGGATGCGCTGTTCGGTCGGGTCGATGCGGTTCAGCACCGCCTCGGGCTTGGGCGAACCGTCGGCTTCATAGCGCCAGTCGTGGAAGGCGTGGGCGCCCAACCCCTCGCGCGTCGTGGTGGTCAGGAAACGCGCGGGGATGATCTGGTCGGTGTCGATGTTGGCCTGACTCAGGGTCAGGGTTTTCGACGTCAGCGTTTTAAAGGGCTCAGACATGGGCGGCCGCCTCCAGATAGACGCGCGGGTCGGTCAGGACGCCCGCCACGGCGCTGGCGGCGGCGGTGGCGGGGCTGGCCAGTATGGTGCGGGCGCCCTTGCCCTGACGGCCCTCGAAATTGCGGTTGGAGGTTGAGACGGCCAACTGGCCCGGCGCGACGAAGTCCCCGTTCATGGCGATGCACATGGAGCAGCCGGGGATGCGCCATTCGGCCCCCGCCTCGGTGAAGACCCGATCCAGACCTTCGGCCTCGGCGTCGCGGCGGACGGCTTCCGAGCCGGGGACGACCAGCATCCGCACGCCCGGCTGGACCTTGCGGCCGCGCAGGACGTCGGCGGCGGCGCGCAGGTCGGGCAGGCGACCGTTGGTGCAGCTGCCGATGAAGACCACGTCGACCTTGTGGCCGGTGGTCGCCTCGCCGGCGGTGAAGCCCATGTAGTCGATGGCCTTCTGGTCCGAGGCCGAGCGCGGCTGCGGCACGGGCGCGCCGACGGGGGCGCCTGCGTCTGGGGTGGTGCCCCAGGTGGCCATCGGGCGGATGGCGCCGCCGTCCAGCACGACCTCCTTGTCGAAGACCGCATCGGGGTCCGAGGCCAGACTCAGCCAGTCGGCGGCTGCGGCCTTATAGTCATCGGGGACGTGGCGACGGCCGCGCAGCCAGTCGACGGTGGTCTGGTCAGGGGCGATCATGCCCGCCCGCGCGCCCGCCTCGATGGACATGTTGCACAGGGTCATGCGCCCTTCCATGTCCAGCGACCGCACGGCTTGGCCGGCGTATTCGATGACGTAGCCGGTGCCGCCGCCGAAGCCGATGGCGGCGATGACGGCCAACGCCACGTCCTTGCCGGACACGCCGGGGCGCAAGGCTCCGTCGACCGTCACCCGCATGGCCTTGGCCCGTCGCTGCAGCAGGCACTGGGTCGCCAGCACATGACCCACTTCCGAGGTGCCGATGCCAAAGGCCAGCGCCCCGAAGGCGCCGTGGGTGGCCGTGTGGCTGTCACCGCAGACGACGGTCATGCCCGGTTGGGTCAGGCCCAGTTCCGGCCCCATGACGTGAACGACGCCGCGCTGGTCCGAGGCCCAACCCGCCAGTTCGACATTATGACGGGCGCAGTTGGCCTCCAGCGTCTCGACCTGACGGCGCGCCTGTTCGGTGACATAGGGGCGTTTCCCGTCCGGCCCGGCGGGCAGGGTGGGGGTCGAGTGGTCCAGGGTGGCGAAGGTGCGGTCGGGGCGGCGGACCTTCAGCCCGCGCGCCTCGATTTCGGAGAAGGCCTGGGGCGAGGTGACTTCGTGGACCAGATGCAGGTCCACATACATGACGCCCGGAGTCTCGGCGGTTTCCGGCACGACGACGTGCCGGTCCCAGACCTTCTGATACAGGGTTTTAGGCTGGCTCATGCGCGCGCTCCCTGGTCGGGGCGGCCGCCGCTTCGCCGATGGGCTCCAGCCAGCCGAAGCGGTCGGGCGTCGTGCCGTCGAACAGGCCGCGAAAGGCCTTGTTGACCGCCTTCGTCACCGGGCCGGGGCCGCCTGCGCGAGTCATGATGCCGTCGATGGAGCGGACGGGCGTGATCTCGGCCGCCGTGCCGGTCATGAAGACCTCGTCGGCGACATAGAGGGCTTCGCGCGGCAGCACCTGTTCGCGCGCCTCATAGCCCAGGCCGCGCGCCAACTTCATCACGCTGTCGCGGGTGATGCCCTGCAGGATGGAGGCGGCGGCCGGAGGCGTCATCAGCACCCCGTCCTTGACGATGAACAGGTTCTCGCCCGCGCCCTCGGACAGCAGGCCGTCGGCGCCCAGGGCGATGCCTTCGCCGAAGCCGCGCACGCGGGCCTCGCGTCCGATCAGATAGGAGGACAGATAGTTGCCGCCCGCCTTGGCGCCCGCCGGGACGGTGTTCGGCGCCACGCGGTTCCAGCTGGAGATGCAGGCGTCGACGCCCTTCTCCAGCGCTTCTTCGCCCAGATAGGCGCCCCAGGCGAAGGCCGAGATCATCACATCGCTGCGGATCGCCTCGGCCGAGGGGCTGACGCCCATGCCGCACTCGCCCAGAAAGGCCAGTGGGCGCAGATAGGCCGAGCGCAGACCCTCGGCGCGCACCACCTCCTTGCAGGCCTGAACCAGTTCGCCCTCATTATAAGGCATGGGGAAGTGGTAGATGCGCGCGCTGTCGAACAGGCGGCGGATGTGGTCGGTCAGGCGGAAGCCGCACGGACCGTTGGGGGTGTCATAGACGCGGATGCCCTCGAACACCGAGGTGCCGTAGTGCAGGGCGTGGCTCATGACGTGAACCGTGGCGTTCTCCCACGCCGTCAGTTCGCCGTTGATCCAGATGTTCTTAGCCAGCGGTTGCATAGGTCGTATCCTGTGGTGCGGAGGCCGTGACGGCCGCGATGATGGCGGTCAGTTCCGCGTCATTGATTTCGCCGATTTGGTCGGCGCGTTGCTTGAAGCCGGCGAAGACGTCGGCCAGGCGCTGGCCTTCCAGCACATGGCCCAGAGCCTCGGCCCGCTTGCCGACCGCATGGCGGCCGGAATGCTTGCCCAGCACGAAGTAGCTGCCCTCGAAACCGACGTCCTCGGGACGCATGATCTCGTAGGTGCGGGCGTCGGCCATCATGCCGTGCTGGTGGATCCCGGCCTCGTGGGCGAAGGCGTTCAGGCCGACGATGGCCTTGTTGCGGGCGATGACCGTCTCGGTCACGTCGCGCAGGGTCTGGGAGGCGCGCACCAGATGGCGGCTCTCGGCGGCGACGGTCGCCCCATAGCGGTCCGCGCGGGTGCGCAGGGCCATGATGACTTCTTCGATCGAGGCGTTGCCCGCCCGTTCGCCGATGCCGTTGATGGCGCCCTCGATCTGGCGCGCCCCGCCCTCGACCGCGGCCAGGGAGTTGGCCACGGCCAGACCCAGGTCGTTGTGGCAGTGCGAGGAGAAGATGATGTCCGCGTGGCGCGGGCGGATGATCCCGTCCAGATAGGCGAACCGCTGGCGCGCTTCTTCCGGCGTGGCGTAGCCGACGGTGTCGGGCACGTTCAGCGTCTGCGCGCCCGCGTCGGCGGCGGCTGTCAGAGCCTCGGCCAGGAACTCGGGTTCCGTGCGGAAGGCGTCCTCGGCCGAGAACTCGACGTCGTCGAACATCGAGGCGGCGTATTCCACCGTGCGCGAGATCGTAGCCAGCACCTCGTTGGTGCTCATCCGCAGCTTGGCCGAGCGGTGGATCGGGCTGGTGGCCAGGAAGACGTGGCAGCGACGGTGCGATTTCGGCGCAGGCGACAGGGCGCGGAACGAGGCGTCGATATCCTTTTCGTTGGCGCGCGACAGTGAGGCGAAGACCGGGCCCTCGATCTCGCCCGCCACGCGGCGGATGCATTCCTCGTCGCCCGGCGAGGCGGCGGCGAAACCGGCTTCGATCACGTCCACGCCCAGGTCGCGCAGGACATGGGCCATCTTCAGCTTGGCCTCGGCCGACATGGAGAAGCCCGGCGCCTGCTCGCCGTCGCGCAGGGTGGTGTCGAAGATGATGACGCGGTTGGGATCGGACGCCGCGATTTCGGCGGTTCTGGATACGCGTTCTACTCGGGACATTACGCAGCCTCGGACTGGAAGGTTTGGGCCTGGATGCGCGCGACGCCGATCAGGCGGTCGATCTGGCGGCCCAGGTTGTCGATGGAGCGGGCGGCGTCACGCCCGCGAACGGTCAGGGCGATGCGGCGCATCGCGCCTTCATCGGCCATGCTCATGCCGTCGATGTGGAAGCCGCGGCGCTCCACCAGGCCGATGAGACGCTGAAGCGAGCCGTCGGCCCGGTCGATCTGGATGTGAATGGTGTCGCTCATGATCATGCGCCTTCCATCATTTCAGCGTTGCTCTTGCCCGGCGGCACCAGCGGCCAGACGTTTTCCTTGGGGTCGATGACGACGTGGGCCAGACAGGCGCCCTTGGCGGCCAGCAGGCGGGCCAGACCGGCCTCGACCTGGTCGCGGCGGTCGATGCGGAAGGCCTCGACGCCGAAGGCCTCGGCCACCTTCACGAAGTCCGGATTGTCGGACAGGTCGATCTCGGAATAGTTCTCGGCGAAGAACAGCTCCTGCCACTGGCGCACCAGGCCCAGCGAAGAGTTGTCCAGCAGGACGATCTTCAGCGGCACGCCGTAGCGGCGCAGGGTCGCCAGCTCCTGAATGTTCATCATGAAGCCGCCGTCGCCGGCGATGGTGACGACGACTGCATCGGGGTCGGCCATCTGGGCGCCCAGACCGGCGGGCAGGCCGAAGCCCATGGCGCCCAGACCGCCCGATGTGATGTGGGCTTCGGGCCGGGCGAAGCGGCAGTGCTGGGCGGCCCACATCTGATGCTGGCCGACGTCGCAGGCGGCGACGAAGCGGTCGCCCGCCATCTCTGACAGTTGCTTTAGCAGCGCGGGCGCGTAGACGCCCTCGCCCGGCGCGTCATAGCGGGCGGCGTGGTGTTTGGCCGCCGAGGCGCAGCGGATGACCCACGGGTCGATGGCCAGAGGGGCAGACGACAAGCGCTCGGTCAGGGCCTCGATGGCCGGGCGGATCTCGCCGCCGACGGCGACGTGGGTCTCGCGCAGCTTGCCGATTTCCGAGGCGTCGACATCGAAGTGGACGACGCGGGCGTGGGGGGCGAACTCGGCCAGCTTGCCGGTGGCGCGGTCGTCGAAACGGGCGCCCATGACGATCAGCAGGTCGGACGCCTGAACCGCTTCATTGGCCGCGCGCGCGCCGTGCATCCCCAGCATGCCCAGGAAGCCGGGGGCGTCGGTTGGCACCGTGCCCAGGGCGTTCAGGGTGGCCACGGCGGGGATGCCGGTGGTCTCGGCGAAGGCGCGCAGGGCCTCGGTCGCGCGGCCGATCTTCACCCCGCCGCCGATGTAGATCAGCGGGCGCTCAGACGTGCGGATGAAACGCTCGGCCTCGGCGATGGCGTCGGCGTCGGCGGCGGGCGTCTCATTGGGAATGTTGAAGCCGAACGGGGCGACCGTTTCGGCGAACTGGACGTCCTTGGGCAGGTCGACCAGCACCGGGCCGGGGCGGCCCGAGGCGGCGATGTGGAAGGCCTGTTCGATGGCGGCCGGAATCTCGGCCGCGTCACGGACCAGGATGGAGTGTTTCACGATCGGCAGGGTGACGCCCAGGATGTCGATCTCCTGAAAGGCGTCGGTGCCCATGACCCCTTGGGGGACATTGCCGGTGATGCAGACCATCGGCGCCGAATCCATCATGGCGTTGGCGATGCCGGTGATCAGATTGGTGGCGCCGGGGCCTGAGGTGGCCATGCAGACCCCGACCTTGCCGCTCAGCCGGGCATAGGCGTCGGCGGCGAAGGCGGCGGCCTGTTCGTGGCGCACCAGGATGTGCTTCAGCGACGAGCCGGTCAGGGCGTCGTAGATCGGCATGATGGCGCCGCCGGGGTAGCCGAACACCACCTCCACGCCCATCCGCTCCAGGCTGGAGACAAGCAGGCGCGCGCCGGTCATGACGGCCGGGGCGGGGGGTGTTTTCAGGGCGGGCGCGGCGGCGCTCATCGGATCAGTCTCTCTTTATATATACAGAGGGTCAGGCGGCGGCCTGTTTGGCCGTCTGCAGCCAGGCCATGCGGTCGCGCAGACGGGCGCCGACCTGTTCGATCTGGCTGTTGCGGTCGGCGTCCAGCAGGGCCTCGTACTTCGGCTTGCCGGCCTCGTTCTCGGCGATCCATTCGCGGGCGAACTGGCCGCTCTGGATCTCGTCCAGCACGGTCTTCATGCGGGCGCGAGTCTCGTCGGTGATGACGCGCGGGCCTGAGGCGACGGCGCCCCACTTGGCCGTTTCCGAGATGAAGTGGTGCATCTTGGAGATGCCGCCTTCGTAGAACAGGTCCACGATCAGCTTCAGCTCGTGCAGGCATTCGAAATAGGCGATCTCGGGCTGGTAGCCGGCCTCGACCAGGGTGTTGAAGCCCTGGATGACCAGTTCCTTGGCCCCGCCGCACAGGACGGCCTGTTCGCCGAACAGATCGGTTTCGGTCTCTTCGCGGAACGACGTCTCGAGCAGGCCGCCGGTCGCGCCGCCGATGCCCTTGGCGTAGCCCATGGCGCGGTCGCGCGCCTTGCCGGTCGCGTCCTTTTCGATGGCGAACAGGGAGGGGACGCCGCGGCCGCGCGCGAACTCGCGGCGGACCAGATCGCCCGGCCCCTTGGGCGCCACCAGGATGACGTCCATGTCGTCGCGCGGCGCGATGCGGCCGTAGATGATCGAGAAGCCGTGCGCGAACAGCAGGGCCGAGCCGGGCTTGGCGTTCGGCTCGATGACGTCGCGATAGATCTCGTTCTGGATCATGTCGGGCGTCAGGATGGCGATGATGTCAGCGCCGCGAACGGCTTCGGCAGGCTCGGCCGTGGCCAGGCCGTCCTCGGTCGCGTGCTTCCAGCCGGTGCCGCCGTGACGGACGCCGACGATCACGTCGTGGCCCGAATCCTTCAGGTTCTGGGCGTGGGCGCGGCCCTGCGACCCATAGCCGATGACGGCGATGCGTTGCCCGGCGATGGCGCCCGGCTTGATGTCTTCATTGGTGTAGATGGTGATGGCCATGGAAGGACGTCCTTAAGAAGCGGCGGTTTCGGTGGAGCGGGCGGCCAGATCGGCGGGGATCTGGGCCGGCGGCGGATTGGGAATGGTCACGGCCCCTTGCGAGGCGGAGGCGACGGCGGCGCGGTACTTCGCGAAAACGCCTTGCGCCGGGCGGACACGGTTGGGGGCGAAGTCCGCCCGGCGCGCCTCCAGATCGACGAGCACGTCGATCCTTCGGTTGGTGACGTCGATGACGATCGGATCGCCATCGCGAATGAGAGCAATGGGGCCGCCCGCCGCCGCCTCGGGCGAGACGTGGCCCGCGACGAAGCCGTAGGAGGCGCCCGAGAAGCGGCCGTCGGTCAGCAGGGCGACGTTCTCCACCTTGCGGCCCTTCAGGGCGGCGGTGACCTGCAGCATCTCGCGCATGCCGGGCCCGCCCTTGGGGCCTTCGTAGCGGATGATGATGACGTCGCCTTCGCCGACCGAGCCGTCCTGAACCGCGTGGAAGGCGTCTTCCTCGCAGTCGAAGACGGCGGCCGGGCCTTCGAAACGATCGACCTTATGGCCGGTCAGCTTGATGACCGCGCCTTCCGGCGCGACATCGCCATAGATGACGGCGTAGGAGCCGCGCGCCATGACCGGCGCGTCGAAGTCGGTCACGACCTGTTGGCCGGGTTGCTCCTCGGCGTCGCCGGCTTCGGCGAACAGGCTGCGGCCCGAGACGGTCGGGACGTTGGCGATCTTGCCCGCCTCGGCCAGACGCTGGGCGACCAGGCGCGTGCCGCCCGCCGCATACAGGTGCGAGGCCAGGAAACGGCCGCCGGGCTTCAAATCGCAGATGACCGGCACCTCGACGCAGGCCTGGTGACAGTCCTCGACGCCGAAATCGACGCCCGCCTCGGCCGCGATGGCGGTCAGGTGCATGACGGCGTTGGTCGATCCGCCCGAGGCCGAGACGGCGATGGCCGCGTTCTTCAGGCTGGCGCGGGTGATGTATTTGCGGGTGGTGTCTCCGGCGAAGACGCGCTCGACGATCAGGCGACCGCAGCGCTCGCCTTCCGCGCCCTTGGCCGGGTCGACGGCGGGCACGTCATTGGCGCCCATGGGGCTGATCCCCATCATCGATAGGGCCATGGCCATGGTGTTGGCGGTGAACTGACCGCCGCAGGCCCCGGCGCCGGGGCAGACCGCGCTCTCGACCGCCTTCAGGCCCGCATCGTCCAGCGAACCGGCGGCGTGGGCGCCGATGGCCTCGAACACTTCCTGGACCGAGACTTCCTTCGTGCCGATGACGCCGGGCAGGATGGTCCCGCCGTAATAGACCAGACCGGGGATATCCATCCGAGCCAGAGCCATGGCCGCGGCGGGAATCGTCTTGTCGCAGCCGACGATGCAGACGACGCCGTCCAGCTGATGCCCCTCGATGGCCAGTTCGATGGAATCGGCGACGACTTCGCGGCTGATCAGCGAGGCCTTCATCCCCGCCGTGCCCATGGAGATGCCGTCAGTGACGACGATGGTGTTGAAATCGACCGGATAGCCGCCTGCGGCGACGATCCCGGCCCGCACGTCTTTGGCCAGACGGTCCAGGTGCATGTTGCAGGGGGTGACGGTCGACCAGGTGTTGACGATGCCGATCATCGGCTTGTCGAAATCGGCGTCCTTCATCCCCGCCGCGCGCAGATAGGACCGCGCCGCAGCCCGGTTCGGGCCCTGGGTGACGGCCGCCGAGCGGCTGTTGGGTTGTTTCGTGCTGTCAGAAGGCGTCGTCATTGTGATTTTGGAACTTCTTGCCTGTCGGTATTGGGCTGGGCACAAGAAAAACCCCGCGTCCGGAGCCGGAGCGGGGTGAATGGGCGAAACTGGCTGGGTTCAGGTCAGGTCGCAGGCATCCACACCGCTTGGCTAAGCGGAATGAGAATTACCGAGAGAAGGAGTACGCCCAGCGACAGCACGCGCAGATCGGCCGCCGCTTGCGCGGGGCTCAGGATCGCAGCGATGGCGGCGCGGTGGGACAAGCAGAGACCTTTCGAACTGGCGCTCTTATGCCTCGCCGAATGTTGCGGCGCAACCGCGGATGCACGAATTGTGGAAGAAAGAACCCTGCGGCGGCGTCGCTGCGGGATTTGAACGCCAAAAACAGTCGCTCAAGTGCGTGTCTGGGATAAAAATTTCATCCTGAGGCCGATTTCTCTTTAGCTCTCCAGACGCGCGCGTACGTGAAGGGCGCCGGAAGTAAGGCGCGGATGACTCTGGTTCGTTGAGTTTCTTGAGCTTTTTGTGAAAAGCCGCTTGCCAGTCGGAAAGAGCGGACGTATATCGCCGCCTCGCTCGGAGACGGGCTGGCCCAGCGGGCTTCGGAGACGGTGTTTTCGGGGTTTTGTTCGGGGCAAGGGTTTGAAAAAGCGTCTTGCTTCGGGTGGTTGGATCGGTTAGGTTCCGCGCTTCAATCGAATCGCTGGATTGAGTTGAGGGATAGCCTCTCGGTTTTCCCGGCGGTTTGCTGCGGCCTTCGAAGCTTCGGTTTCGGAAAAAGCAGAAAGGCTGAAAAGCCCGGTTGACAAGGAGATCGGCTCTCACTAGATAGCCGCCTCCGCCGCTCCTTCCGGAGCGGTTTCGTGAAAAGAAAGTTCTTTAAAAAGAACTTCTTGACACGAAAAACTGGGTCGGCTAGACAGCCGCCTCCGCCGCGGACCCGGCGCTAAACGGTCCGGCCGGTTCTTCCGGTCCTGGTCTTTGAAATCGTTGATCTGGAAAGAGAAACGCAGGCGGCGGTGTCCTGGCGAGAGCCCTTCGGGGTTCATCAGTCGACACTGACAACTGCGGTCTTTTTGAAAAGACATACCATGTAACCGGTCTTCGGATCGGTGAACGTGGGATCTCGTCAAGAATACGTAGAACTAATGCCAAGCGATCTTAGGGTCGCAATGCTTAGGTCAGATAAGTCAACTCAACCTGAGAGTTTGATCCTGGCTCAGAGCGAACGCTGGCGGCAGGCCTAACACATGCAAGTCGAACGGACCCTTCGGGGTTAGTG